>NZ_CALJNI010000008.1:0-308166 GCF_937982035.1 uncultured Azonexus sp. | reverse complement strand
CAGGGCGCGGAGTCATTTTTGCACGAAGATTTCCGCGCCCTGTCAAGCACAAAAATTCAGATTCAGGCTTGACTTATACACAACAAAGAGTTTCGCCCTGTTTTCACGCCGGAAACCCGCTGTTTATGCGGATAAAAACATAGGTCATTGAAAAACAACAAGTTTTAATCTGCCTATTGTTGGGGCAAAGCAGCAAAAATGCTTACGCGACGCAGGCTTGCAGCGCTTTCACCCACTTTTCCCACAAAGTTATCCACAGCTTTTGTGGACAACTGAAACGCGCCGACCGCCAAGCGTTTTTCCGGACCGATCATGCCTGTTCTGCGCGTCGCCCTCGATCTGCCCCTGCATCGCCTGTTCGACTACCGGGCCGACGATGCCACGCCTGCCGATGTCGGCCTGCGGGTGCGGGTGCCGTTCGGGCGGGGCGAGCGGATCGGCGTCATCGTTGCCGTGGTCGGACAGAGCGAATGGCCGGCCGGCCAGTTGAAAACGGCCGGGGAAATCTTGCGCGATCCCGGACCTTTGCCCGACGATTTCTTTGCCTTGTGCGAGTTTGCCAGTACTTACTACCAGGCTCCGCTCGGCGAAGTCCTCCTGCAGGCCTTGCCCGCCGGTCTCAAGCGCCTGTCGCCGCCGGAACGCCGCGCCGGGCGCCCGCGCAAACCGCCGCCGGCCCTGCCGGAGCCGGCGCTGACCGAAGAGCAGGCCGCCGCCATCGCGCAGGTCGACATCGACGGCGGCTATTCCGCCCACCTGCTGTTCGGCGTCACCGGCAGCGGCAAGACCGAGGTCTATCTGCGCCTGATCGACCAGGCACTGCAACTTGGCCGCCAGGTGCTGCTGCTGGTCCCGGAAATCAACCTGACGCCGCAACTGGAAGACCGCGTCCGCGGGCGTTTCCCGGACCGTTGTGTGGTCTCGCTGCACAGCGAACTGGCGGAAGCCGCGCGCGAGCGCAACTGGCGTAGCGCCTTTGCCGGTGAGGCTGATCTGGTGCTCGGCACCCGCCTGTCGGTGTTCACGCCGCTGCCGCGCCTGGGGCTGATCATCGTCGATGAGGAACACGACCCGTCATTCAAGCAGCAGGACGGCATGCGCTATTCGGCACGCGACGTCGCCGTGGTCCGCGCCCGCCAGTTGGCCGTCCCGGTGCTGCTCGGTTCGGCGACGCCGTCGCTGGAAAGCTGGGCCAACGCCCAAGGCGGGCGCTACAAGCTGCTGACCTTGAAGGAACGGGCCAATCCGGCGGCTCGCCTGCCGGCTGTGCATGTGCTCGATACCCGCCGGATGACGCTCAAGGAAGGCATCAGCGAACCCTTGCTGGCGGCGATCCGCGAACGTCTGGCGCGCGGCGAGCAGAGCCTGGTCTTCCTGAATCGTCGCGGCTACGCGCCGGTACTGGCGTGTGCGGCCTGCGGCTGGGTATCGCGCTGCCAGCGCTGCGCCGCCAACCTGGTGCTGCACCTGGCCGACCGCCGCCTGCGCTGCCACCACTGCGGCTTCGAGAACGGCATTCCGCGAGCCTGCCCGACTTGCGGCAACCAGGACATCCATCCCTACGGCCGCGGCACGCAACGGGTCGAGGAATGGTTGCAGGGCGAATTTCCCGACGCGCGCATCCTGCGCGTCGACCGCGATTCGGTGAAAAGCCGGACGCAATGGGAGACCATGCTCGAACGCATCCACGGCGGCGAGGCCGACATCCTGGTCGGTACGCAGATGCTGGCCAAGGGCCACGATTTCCCCAAGCTGACGCTGGTCGGCGTGCTTGGTGCCGACGCTGCGCTGTACGCCGCCGACTGGCGCGCCCCGGAGCGACTGTTCGCGCAACTGATGCAGGTCGCCGGCCGCGCCGGACGGGCCGAATTGCGCGGCGAGGTGCTGGTCCAGACGCAGTATCCCGATCATCCGCTGTTCGCGGCGGTGGCCAGCCACGATTACCCGGGTTTTGCCGCGACCCAGTTGCAGGAACGCGAGCAGGCCGGCTTTCCGCCTTACGCCTTCCAGGCCGTCCTGCGCGCCGAGGCGCCGGCGATGGCCGACGCCGTGGCCTTTCTCGAACTGGCGGCGGCGCTGCCGGTGGTCAAGGCGCACGATCAGGTCATGCTCTACGACCCGGTGCCGATGAAGATGGCCCGGCTGGCCAACCTCGAACGCGGGCAGCTGCTGGCCGAGGCCTTTTCACGACCGGCCTTGCAGGCCTTCCTGCCGCGTTGGCGGGAAGCCATCGAAGGCCTGAAAACCTCGAACAAATTGCGCTGGCACCTGGAAGTCGATCCGCTCGAACTTTGACGGGCATGTCCCTTGCAATGGCTTGAGCCCAATGACTGCAAGGAGTGCATCATGAGAATCCAGGAATCGGCCGTCGACATGACCGCCAGTCATACCGCAGCCAGCAGCCGCAGCGTGGCGATCGAGAGCGAACTGCGCTTTGACCAGCTTTTCCAGCGCCTGGCAAGCGACGAAACCGACAAGGGTGACAAGCTGCGCGAGCGGGTGCAGAAGATGCTCGAATCGCTGCTTGAGTCCATCCTGGCGGCAATGGATGGCCGGCAATGCCGGAAGGAAATTGCCGCCGACCTGCCCGCCGATGCCGATGGCGGCAGTCCGGAGCCCGGCCCGGCCCGGCAGATGCACTGGCGCCGCGCGGTGTACGAACGGGTCAGCGAATCCGAATCGACCCAGGTATGTGGCAGTGGGCTGGTCAAAACCTGTGACGGCCGGGAAATCGCCTTCAATTTCAAGGTCGACATGGCGCGCGCCTACACCTGGGAAAGCTCCGCCGAGGAATCGGGCAGTGTCGAGTTGCGCGATCCGCTCGTGCTCAACTTCGATGGCACTTACTGCCAGTTGGTGGACAGCCGCTTCTCGTTCGATCTGGACGCCGACGGTACGCCTGAGTGGTTGCCTGAATTGGCCGACGGCAGTTGCTTCCTGGTCTTCGATCGCAACGGCAACGGCCGGGCCGACGATGGCAGCGAATTGTTCGGCACCCGCAGCGGCAACGGCTTCGCCGATCTGGCCAAGCTCGACGAAGATGGCAATGGCTGGATCGACGAGGGCGACAGCGCCTTTGCCAGACTGGCCCTATGGTCCGGTGACAGCTTCCGCTCGCTGGCCGAGGCCGGGGTTGGGGCGCTATATACCCGGGCGGTCGATGCGCCGTTCTCGCTCAAGAACGCCGACAACGAACTGCTCGGGCAGATCCGGGCGGCTGGCGTGTACCTGATGGAGAGCGGCAGTGCCGGGCTGATGCAACAGGTCGACCTGGCGACCTCAGACCGCTCGCCGGGGACGCAGGAACCAGATCAGCGACAGCGCCTGTAGACCGAGCAGGCAGTAGAAGGCCGTCCGGTAAGCCGCAGCCGTATCCTGACCGGCGGCCTGCAGGGCATCGACGAAACCGCCGATGCCCCATTGCAGGCCGAAGGCGCCGAAGAAGACGAGCAGGTTCAGCGCGGTATTGGCGCGTCCCGACATGGTCGGCGGGAAGGCCTGGGCGACCAGCGAATAGGCAATGTTGGAAAGCGAGAAGCAGGCGCCGAGCAGGGGCCACAGCCAGTCGCCGGCCCAGCCGGGTTGCAGGCAGATTGCGGCGAAGGCCGCAAAAGCGGTGAGCATCGCCCAGCGGAACAGCTTGTCCAGCGGCACGCCGCGATGCACCAGCGCGGTGGCGAAAAAGCCCATGAACAGGAAACCGCCGAGCATGGCCACGCCCATCCAGGTCAGGCGGGCGGCGACAGCGGTGGCGTCCAACTGTTCGAGCACGTTCATCCAGCGCGAGGCCCACAGCCCCTGAACAGCCATGAAACCGCCGGTGAAGCAGAAACCCATCGGCGCGTAGCGCCAGAAATGGGCGCTGGCGAAAATCTGGCGGATGCCGGCCATCTGTTCGGCGAAGCTGGCGCTGTTGCCCGTGCTTGGTTTGTCCGGCACCAGCCGCCACAGCAGGGCGGCGACGAGCAGGGTGATGAGGGCCAGCGCGAGGACGATTTCCCGCCAGCCGGTGAAGCCGAGGGCGATTTCCAGCGGCTTGGCGGCGGCCAGCGCGCCGAGCCCGCCGGAAGCCATGATCCAGCCGGTCAGCGAGGCCTGGCGTTCGGGCGGAAACCACTGGGTGAAGGCCTTGAACGAAGCCATCAGACAGGCCGAGACGCCGAGCCCGATCAGGGCCCGGCCCAGCGTCAGCCCGCTGAGGCCGTCGGCCAGCGCAAAGACGGCGGCCCCGGCGGCGGCAACGCACAACAGCGCCGCTTCGACACGGCGCGGACCGAAGCGGTCGAGCAGCATGCCGAGCGGCAACTGGGCGGCGCCGAAGGCGAGGAAATAGGTGCTGGTCAGCAGACCGAGCGCGTTGTCCGGCAAGGCCAGTTCGCCGGCGATGACCGGGCCGAGCACGGCGTTGACCGTGCGGTAGAGGTAGGACAGGAAGTAGCCTGCGGCAAAAGGCAGGAACAGGCGCAGCATCAGGCTGCGCGGATCGGGGTGGCTCATGCCTGCTCCGGTTTCACGTGGAACGTTGCCGGCGCTGCGGCCGGGGTGTCGGGACTGCGCCTCAGCCAGGCGAGCCGTTGTTCGATTTTCTGCCGCCAGTGCTCGGCGATGCCCGGGGTGGCGGCCAGCCGCTCAAGTTCGTCGATGGCTGGGCGATGGTCTTGCCAGAGCAGCATGGCGGCTGCCAGCGTCGGCCCGCTACCGGTTTGCTCCAGCCGCAAGGTGTCACCGGGGGCGACCGTGCCCGGCGTCAGGACGCGCCAGTACCAGCCGGTCAGACGCTGTTCGGCAATGAACTGTGCCATGCCCTCGGTGGCGAAGCGCTCGTCGATCTTCCAGCAGGGATTGCGTGGCTGGCAGACCTGCAGGCGGGCGTCGCCGAGTTGCCAGATGTCGCCGATGCGCACACTGCTTTCGTCGAGTTCAGCGGTGGACAGGTTTTCGCCCAGACTGCCCGGTACCAGTTGCCCGGCGATTTCGGGAAAACGGGCGGCGAGCCGGGCGTAATGTGCGGCCGGGTAGAGATGGACGGCCTTTTCCGGGCCGCCGTGCACGCGCCGGTCAGCCTGGCTGTCGGCGAGAAAGCCTTCCGGGCCGAGCGCCAGTGGGCCGGTCGCCGGTTGTTTGTAGATGCCGGTCGGTCGCCCGGATTCGGGAAGCAGGCGGATGCTGCCGACAAAAAGGGAGATCTGTGCCATGGGACGGCGATTGTGCCATCAATTCCACAGCCATGCAGCGCCGCGTACCCCCGAGGAATCCCCGTGGGCGGGCGGCAGGATGCGGGTGCGCAGATCGTCGGAGAACACGTGGGGCCGGCAATAGCCCGGGAGCTTTTCGTAGAGCTGCGCCATCTGCGACAATCCGCCGCCGAGGACGACGACGTCGGGGTCGAGCAGGTTGATGACGCTGGCCAGCGCCCGCCCGAGACGGCGCGCGTGGCGGTCAAGGGTGGCCGCACAGGCGGCATCGCCGGCGGCTGCCTGTTGGGCAATCTCGACGGCGGAGAGGGCGATTCCGGTGCGGCGCTGATGGTCGGCTGCCAGGCCCGGCCCCGACAGCCAGGTTTCGTTGCAGCCGTCGCGGCCGCAGTAGCAATGCAGGGGCGGCAGCGGATCGAGCGGGTCGGCGGGCAGGGGATTGTGCCCCCACTCGCCGGCAATGGCGTTGGCGCCGACCAGTACCCGGCCATCGATGACGATGCCGCCACCGACGCCGGTACCGAGAATGACCCCGAACACGCAGGCGGTGCCGCGTCCGGCGCCGTCGATGGCTTCCGAGAGGGCAAAACAGTTGGCGTCGTTGGCCAGGCGGATTTCCCGCTGCAGCAGGTGCTGCAGGTCGGCGCGCAACGGCTGGCCGATCAGGCAGGTCGAGTTGGCGTTCTTGATCCGCCCGTCGATCAGCGATTCGGCGCCGGGAATGCCGATGCCGACGCTGCCGTACCGGCCCAGTTCTTTCTCGGCATCGGTGACCAGACCGGCGATGGCCTGCAGGGTGGCGGGATAGTCGCCCTGCGGCGTGGCGACGCGTCGACGCAACAGTTCGCTGCCGTCGTCGGCGAGGGCGGCAATCTCGATCTTGGTGCCGCCGAGATCGATGCCCAGCCGCATCAGACGCGGACGGCGACCGCCTTGACGTTGCCCCAGGTGGTGGTCATCGTGCGCAGGACGCTGGCGCCGGATTCGAGCAGCAGGAGGAAGAGGTCGCGCTCGGAATAGAGGCAGACTTCGTTGCGGATATCGTACTTGCGCGCCATCGCCGGGGACAGCTTGCTGTAGCGCTCGTAAATCGACTGTTCGCGTCCCGGATAGCCGTCGCCCAGTTCCGAATGCAGGCCGAGGATGGAAATGTAGAGCTTGCCGCCGATCTTCAGCTTTTGCATCAACTGGCGGATCAACTGTTTGCCTTGCGCGTAGGGCAGGCTGCACAGGCCGCGGCGCAACACGATGATGTCGAAGGGGGCACCGCTGTCGGTTGTGGGCGGTGCCGGCAGTTCGGTCGGCGTGAAATGGATGCTGCCGGTCAGGCCGGAGGCCAGGATGCGGCCTTCGATTTCGCGTTGCCGGTCGGCGACGTCGGCCACCGTGACCTGAGCGTCGAGCTGGGCAAAGCGCACGGCCAGCTTGCACTGTCCGGCCGGCAGTACGAGCACGGGGACGCTGTGATCGATACGCTGGCGCTTGGCACATTCCTCCAGCGCCAGTTGCTGGATGGCGTCGTTGTCCTCGGACCAAGGATTGGCATTTGTATTGTTGTGCACTGGCGTCTCCCCCTTTGGGACATTGTGCATGAGCGTTGATGCTCCTGGCAACCCGGCCTGTCGGGGAAAACCGCGATTGACCTTGGCGCGCTACCGGGCAGAATCGGTGCTGCCGTCGGAATTCCGAGGGCAGGTCGGCGAGGGACGTCGGTTTTCCGTGAGCCGGCCTGGTGTTGGTGGAGTCAAATTGCCAGAAAATCAATGGCTTGTTATTTTTGTCGGCGCTTGGAAACGCTGGCACATGGCTTGCGATGTATCGCCTGCCGAAGCCCGCTCGCGGCTTCCTTACCTTCAGGAGAAGACATGAAACGTATCGCCCTCGCCGCCGCCCTCGCCGCCGTGTTTTCCAGTGCCGCCATCACGCCGGCTTTTGCCCAGGAAGCTTCGACGCTGAAGAAGATCAAGGACACCGGCAGCATCACGCTCGGTCACCGTGAATCCTCGATTCCCTTCTCTTATTACGACGACAAGCAGCAGGTCATCGGCTACTCGCATGAGCTGATGCTCAAGGTCGTCGATGCGATCAAGAACGAACTCAAGCTGGCCAAACTGGATACCCGCCTGATGCCGGTGACGTCGGCCAACCGCATCACCCTGCTGCAGAACGGCACGGTCGATATCGAATGCGGCTCGACGACGAATAACCTGGAACGCCAGAAGCAGGTCGGTTTCTCGACCACCATCTTCGTCATCGGCACCCGCCTGATGACCAAGAAGGGTTCGGGCATCAACGATTTCGCCGATCTCGCCGGCAAGAACGTGGTCACTACCGCCGGTACCACTTCCGAGCGCCTGATCCGCCGGATGAACGAAGAAAAGCAGATGAAGATGAACATCATCTCGGCCAAGGATCACGGCGAAGCCTTCCTGACCCTGGAAACCGGCCGTGCCGTCGCGTTCATGATGGACGACGCGCTGCTCTACGGCGAAATGGCCAAGGCCAAGAAGCCGGGCGACTGGACCGTGGTCGGTACCGCCCAGTCCAAGGAAGCTTACGGCTGCATGCTGCGCAAGGACGACGCCGAGTTCAAGAAGGTCGTCGATGCTGCGCTGACCAAGGCGATGACTTCCGGCGATGCCGAGAAGATCTACAACAAGTGGTTCATGAACCCGATCCCGCCCAAGGGCCTGAACCTGAACATGCCGCTGTCGGCTGAAATGAAGGCCTTGTACAAGGCGCCGAACGACAAAGCGTTCGAGTAACCCTCCCCAATTTATTTGCTGTGCTGCCGGTGCCTCCTGAGTGAGGTACCAGGCCCGGCTCATCCCCAAAAAACAGAGGAGTTCACCATGTTCAAGAAAATTTTCACCCGCTGTGCGGTCTTCGCCGCCGGCTGCGCCGCCTCGCTGGCGGTCATGGCTGCCCAGCCCAACGTCGTCATCCTGGCCACCGGCGGCACCATCGCCGGTGCCGGTGCCGAAGCCACCAACAGCGCCACCTACCAGGCGGCGAAAGTCCCGGTCGACAAGCTGATCGCCGGCGTGCCGGAACTGGCCAAGGTTGCCGCGGTGCGTGGCGAGCAGGTCTTCCAGATTGCTTCCGAGAGCTTCACCAACGACCACCTGCTGGCGCTCGGCAAGCGCGTCTCGGCGCTGGTCAAGCAGGCCGATGTCGACGGTATCGTCATCACCCATGGCACCGATACGCTGGAAGAAACCGCCTACTTCCTGAATCTGGTGATCAAGAGCGACAAGCCCATCGTCCTGGTCGGCTCGATGCGTCCGGGCACCGCGATGTCGGCCGACGGCATGCTCAACCTGTACAACGCCGTTGCCGCCGCCGCGGCCAGGGATGCTCGCGGCAAGGGCGTGCTGGTGGCGATGAATGACGAACTGAACAGCGGCCGCGACGTCTCCAAGATGATCAACATCCAGACCGGCGCCTTCAAGAGCCCCTGGGGTCCGCTGGGCATGATCGTCGAGGGCAAGAACTACTGGTTCCGCCTGCCGGCCAAGCGTCACACCGTCAATTCCGAGTTCGACATCGACAAGATCGACAGCCTGCCGGCGGTCGGCATCGCCTACGGTCACGGCAACGTTGCCGACACCGCCTACAAGGCATTGGCCGCCAGCGGTGCCAAGGCAATCATCCACGCCGGGACCGGCAACGGCTCGGTGGCCAAGAATGTTGTCGCCGGCCTGCGCGAACTGCGCGGCCAGGGTGTGCACATCATCCGTTCGTCGCACGTCAATGCCGGCGGCTTCGTCCTGCGCAACGCCGAACAGCCGGACGACCAGTACGACTGGGTCGTCGCCCACGACCTCAACCCGCAGAAGGCCCGCATCCTGGCCACCGTCGCCCTGACCAAGACCGGCGACAGCAAGGAACTGCAGCGCATTTTCTGGGAATACTGATCCCGGCCCGCGGGCGGCCGAGCAAGGCCGCCCTTACTTTCCCTTTCAGGAGTTCCGCATGAATTACCAATGGAACTGGTCCATCTTCCTGCAGCCGACCGTGGTCGGTGACACGACCTACCTCGGCTGGATGTTCGCCGGCCTGCAGATGACGGTGATGCTATCGCTCAGCGCCTGGGTGCTCGCGCTGCTGCTCGGCGCCGTCGTCGGCGTTCTGCGCACCGTCCCGAACAAGCTGCTGAGCGGGCTGGCTACCGCCTACGTCGAGTTGTTCCGCAACATTCCCCTGCTTGTCCAGTTGTTCATCTGGTATTTCGTGATGCCGGAACTGGTACCGCAGAGCCTGGGCGACGCCTACAAGCAATCGCATCCGGTGCAGCAGCAGTTCCTGGCGGCGATGCTCTGCCTGGCGCTGTTCACCAGTGCCCGCGTGGCCGAGCAGGTCCGTTCGGGCATCAATTCGCTGCCCAAAGGCCAGAAAAACGCCGGTCTGGCGCTCGGCTTCACGTTGCCGCAGGTGTATCGCCACGTGTTGCTGCCGATGGCGTTCCGCCTGATCGTGCCGCCGCTGACTTCGGAGTTCCTCAACATCTTCAAGAACTCCGCCGTCTGCTCGACCATCGGCCTGCTCGAACTGGCCGCCCAGGGGCGCCAGCTGGTCGATTACACGGCGCAGCCCTACGAATCCTTCATCGCCGTCACCGTTGCCTACGTGGCGATCAACGTCATCGTCATGACGCTGATGAAGTTGCTGGAAGACAAGGTCCGCGTGCCGGGCTACATGGGGGGCAAGTAAATGGCTTACGAATTCGACTGGTCTTCGATTCCCGGCGCCTTGCCGATACTCTGGGACGGCATGGCGGTATCGCTGGAAATCACCCTGATCGCCATCGTCGTCGGCATTGTCTGGGGCACTCTGCTGGCGATGATGCGGCTGTCGTCGATCAAGCCGCTGTCGCTGTTTGCCGCCGGCTATGTGAACCTGTTCCGCGCCGTGCCGCTGGTCATGGTGCTGCTCTGGTTCTTCCTGATCGTACCGCGCTTCATCGCCGACCTGTTCGGTCTGCCGCCCAATACCGACCTGCGCCTAGCTTCGGCGATGATTGGCTTTGCCTTGTTCGAGTCCGCCTACTACTCGGAAATCATCCGTGCCGGCATCCAGTCGGTGCCCAAGGGCCAGATGGCGGCCTGCCAGGCGCTGGGCATGACCTACGGTCAGGCGATGCGGCTGGTGATCCTGCCGCAGGCCTTCCGCAACATGGTCCCGCTGCTGCTGACCCAGGCCATCATCCTGTTCCAGGACACCTCGCTGGTCTACGTGTCCGCGCTGGCCGACTTCTTCGGTTCCGCCTACAAGGTCGGCGACCGCGACGGCCGCCTGGTCGAGATGCTGCTGTTTGCCGGCCTCGTCTATTTCATCCTCTGCTTTGCCGCGTCGATGCTGGTCAAGCACCTGCAGAAAAAATACCAACCGGCCTGAGGCCGCGTTTCCAGGAGATAGTCATGATCCAGATTTCCCATGTCAGCAAGAACTACGGCACTTTCGACGTGCTCAAGGATTGCAGCACCACGGTCAGCAAGGGCGAGGTCATCGTCGTTTGCGGTCCTTCGGGTTCCGGCAAGTCGACGCTGATCAAGTGCGTCAATGGCCTCGAACCCTTCCAGTCGGGCGAAATCATCGTCAACGGCACCTCGGTCGGCGATCCGAAAACCAATCTGTCCAAGCTGCGCGCCCATGTCGGCATGGTTTTCCAGAACTTCGAGCTGTTTCCGCACATGAGCATCACCCAGAACCTGGCCATCGCCCAGGTCAAGGTGCTCGGTCGGAAGCAGGACGAGGCTGTCGACAAGGGCTTGAAGCTGCTCGACCGGGTCGGCCTCAAGGCGCATGCGCACAAGTTCCCCGGCCAGTTGTCCGGCGGCCAGCAGCAGCGCGTGGCAATCGCCCGGGCGCTGGCCATGGACCCGATCTGCATGCTGTTCGATGAACCGACCTCGGCGCTTGATCCGGAAATGGTCAACGAAGTGCTCGACGTGATGACCGAACTGGCCCAGGAAGGCATGACCATGATGTGCGTGACGCACGAAATGGGCTTTGCCAAGCGGGTTGCCAACCGCGTCATCTTCATGGACCACGGCCGCATCGTCGAGGACGACAGCAAGGAAGCCTTCTTCGCCAATCCGCGTTCGGAACGGGCGCAGCAGTTCCTGGCCAAGATCCTGCACCACTGATGGCCAGCCTGGACGCTAAGGAAAGCATGTCATGAAAGCCTTGTTCCGCCTGGGCATCGGTCCGCAACTGGCGATGGCATTTACCGTCGTCGTCGGCCTGTTTGTCGTTGTCGCCGGCTGGACGACGTTCAGTCTGGGGCGCGTCGATGCGGCGGCCGAGCGCATCGCCACGGTGTCTTTGACCAAGGACAGCCAGATTGCCGAGCTGGGCTATGCCTACGCCGGCATGCGCGAAAGCGTGCGCAACAACATCATTTTCACCGATGCCGAGGTGATGAAGGCGGAAGCCGCACGCTACGAGCGCGAGAAGGCGCGCTTCTTCGCCGCCCTCGGGGCACTGGAGAACATTGCGGTCGACCATGCCGTCGCCGGCGAAGGTGCCTTGCTGCAGCGGGTCAGGCAACAGGCGACGGCGGCCATCGAGATCCAGGACAAGGCGATGGCCGAGGCCATGCAGTTCCTGTCGACGGTGGCCATGGGCATCCTGCAGCAGGAAGCCGAGCCGCGCATGCAGGTGCTCGAAGCCAGCATCGCCGAAGCGCGCCAACTGGTGCAGGCGCAAAGCCGCGAACGGGCCGGCGACATCGTGGCCGAGTCGGCGAATACCCGTCGCCTGACGCTGATCCTGGTGGTCGTTGCCGTCCTGATCGCCGCCGTACTCGGTTATCTGCTGACCGGGGGCGTGCGTCGTCCGCTGGAAACGACAGCTCGCCTGATGGAAAGCATTGCTGCCGGCGACCTGACGCAGCGCATCGAGCCGAACGGCTTTGCCGAAATCCGCCGTGTCCAGGCGGCGGCGATGAAGACCACCCAGTCGCTGGCCGACATTCTGGGCGCCATCCGCCTGGAAGCCGGGCAACTCAAGCATGCCGTCACCGCGCTTTCCGGTTCGGCCGACGAAATGCGCGGCGGTTCGGAAGCGCAGGCCGCGGCCAGTGCCGCCATGGCCGAAACGCTGCAGACCATGTCGGTCTGCATCACGCATATCGCCAACCTCGGTCAGGAGGCCCAGGATCTGTCCGGCAAGGCCGGGCAGCAGGCGGCCGGTGGTTGCCAGACGATCCAGACCATGGTCGACGAGATTCGTCAGATTGCCGGGCTGGTCACCGATTCGGCGGCAACGGCAACGACGCTGGGGCAGGAGTCGGAGCGCATCTCGGCGATTACCTCGGTGATCCACGATCTGGCCGACCAGACCAACCTGCTGGCGCTGAATGCCGCGATCGAGGCGGCGCGGGCCGGCGACAGCGGTCGGGGCTTTGCCGTGGTCGCCGACGAGGTGCGCAAGCTGGCCGAAAAGACGACCGCTTCGGCCAGCCAGATCGCCGCCATGGTCAGCGCCATCCAGAACGGCGCGCGCTCGATGGCCGAACACATGCAGCGCTCGGTCAGCCGCGTCGACGAGGGCCTGCGCATGGCCTGTGCGGCCGGCGAATCGATGAGCGCCATCGAAAGCAGCAACCGCCACGTCGCCCGGGTCATCGAAGAGGTCTCGGCCAGTCTGCGCCAGCAGTCGTCCGGCGGCGAGGAGATCGCCGCCCGGGTCGAGCACATCGTCCGGATGATCCATGAAAACAATCGGGCCACCGCCAGCATGGCGACCACGGCGCGGCAACTGGACAATCTGGCGAGCAGTCTCGAATCGGGTATCGCCCGTTTCCGGACGGCCTGAAAATGACCATCGACGAGCACCTGCTCAGACTGCTGGTCAGTTTCTTTCTTGGCGGCCTGATCAGTCTGGCAACGATCACCAACCCCTTGTCGAAGATACCGCTCTTTCTCTCCCTCGCGGCCGGCCGAGCGGCGCCGGAGGCTACGCTGGAAGCCCGCCGGGCGTGTTTCTACGGCTTCCTGCTGCTGGCCGGCGGATTGTTCGCCGGCGTGATGATCCTCGAAGCCTTCGGCATCTCCTTCGGTGCCCTGCGCATCGCCGGTGGCCTGACCGTGTCCATCATCGGTTACCGCATGCTGTTCGGCACCAGCGATACGACGCTGACCGGCGGTGGCGGCAGCTTTGCCTTTTTCCCGCTGGCGATGCCGGGTATCGCCGGGCCGGGGGCGCTGGCGACGGTGATCGGCATTTCCTCGGAGATTGCCGAACTCGATAGCGGCATCAGTCGCTTGCTGGCCTATTCGGCGACGGTGGCGAGCATCGCCATGACCTGCCTGCTGATCTGGCTGGTGCTGCGCTCGGCGCGCTGGGTATCGCGCCGGTTGGGCAGCGAGGGCATCAACGTCGTCGCCCGCCTGAACGGCTTCCTGCTCGTCTGCATCGGCGTCCAGTTCGTCGGTTCCGGCATCCGCAGTTTTGTCGCCGGCACCTGAGCCGGCAACGCATCAACCACAACCATCAATGGAGACAACATGACCACACGACTCGAACACGATCTGCTCGGCGACGCCGAGGTACCCGCCGGCGCCTATTGGGGCGTGCATACGCTGCGCGCCATCGAGAACTACCCGATCACCGGCAAGAGCATCGGCAGCTATGGCGAACTGGTGCGCGCCCTGGCGCTGACCAAGCAGGCGGCGGCGCTGGCCAATGCCGAGCTCGGCCAGCTCGACCGCACGCGCGCCGACGCCATCGTCGCCGCCTGCCAGGAAATCGCCGGCGGCAAGCTGCACGACCAGTTTGTCGTCGACGTCATCCAGGGCGGCGCCGGTACCTCGACCAACATGAACGCCAACGAAGTCATCGCCAACCGGGCGCTGGAAATCCTCGGCCACCGGAAGGGCGACTACGCCCACCTGCACCCGCTCAACCACGTCAACATGTCGCAGAGCACCAACGACGTCTATCCGACGGCACTGCGCGTCGCGGCCTGCTTCGCCATCCGCGGCCTGCTGTCGGCAATGGCCGGGCTGCGCGAGGCTTTCGCCGCCAAGGCCGAGGAATTCAAGGACGTGCTCAAGATTGGCCGCACCCAGTTGCAGGACGCCGTGCCGATGACCCTCGGTCAGGAGTTCTCGACCTACGCGGTGATGCTGCAGGAGGATGAGCTGCGCGTCGCCGAAGCCATCGCCCTGATCCGCGAGATCAACCTCGGCGCCACCGCCATCGGCACTGGCATCAACACCGACATGCGCTACTCCAAGCTGGCCATCGACCACCTGTCGCGCCTCGCCGACCTGCGCCTGGAAGCGGCGCCCAACCTGATCGAAGCGACCCAGGACTGCGGCGCCTTCGTTCAGCTTTCCGGCGTGTTGAAGCGCGTCGCCGCCAAACTGTCGAAAACCTGCAACGACCTGCGCCTGTTGTCGTCCGGTCCGCAGGCCGGGCTCAATGAAATCAACCTGCCGCCGCGCGCCGCCGGCTCGTCGATCATGCCGGGCAAGGTCAATCCGGTGATCCCGGAAGTGGTCAACCAGATCGCTTTCGAGGTCATCGGCAACGACGTCACCATCACCATGGCGGCCGAAGGCGGCCAGTTGCAGTTGAACGCCTTCGAACCGATCATCGCCCACAGCCTGTTCAAGAGCATCGAACACCTGACCGCCGGCTGCCGCACGCTGACCGCCCATTGCGTACGCGGCATCACCGCCAACCGCGAGCTGCTGGCCGAGCGCGTACGTACTTCGGCCGGGCTGGCAACGGCGCTGAATCCCCATATCGGCTACGAGAACGCCACGCGGGTTGCTCAGGAAGCACTACGCAGCGGCCGCGGTGTCGCCGAGCTGGTCGAGGAGATGGGGCTGATGGACAAGGCGCAGCTGGCCGCCGTGCTGGCCCCCGAGGTGCTGACCGCGCCGCGCCGGCCGGGCTGAGTTGCCATGGCGGGCCGTGCCGTTGCCCGGCATTGCCGGGCAGCGAGCGTTTGATCATACAATGACCCATCCCTGAGCCCGCCTGTCATGCCGGAACCCGAGACCATCTTGCCATCCCCGCTGCCCAATCCGCACCGCGTGCTCGGTCTGGCGGGGTTGCTGGTGATTTTCCTGCTGCTCGGTCTCGCCTCCTACCGGATTTCCGAGCACTATGGGGTCGAAAGCATGCGCCAGGCAGCGTCGCATCAGCTCGACATCCTGGGCGCGGCGATCGACAGCGAGGTGACCCGGCATGCTTCGGTGCCCAGCGCGGTCGAGTTGAACCCCGATGTCGTGATGCTGCTGCGCGCGCCCAGCGAAGAGGCGGACATCCGCCAGGCCGAGGCCAATCGCTTCCTGCAGAAACTCAACGATCATCTGGGCGGGCCGGCGATATTCGTCCTCGATCTGAGCGGCCGCGTGGTGGCTTCGAGCGACTGGATATTCTCGGATAACCTGCTCGGTTCTGATCTCTCCTACATGCCGTTCTTTCGCGATGCGGTGCGCGGTACGCCGGCCCGCCATTACGCGGTTGATCATATCCGGCATGAACCGGGCTATTACTTTGCCTTGCCGATCCGCGACGAGAGTCGTGAATGGGCGATCATCGGTGTCGCCGTCGTCAAATCCGGCATCCGCGAAGTCGAGCGCCGCTGGCTGGCGCAGGAAGCGCCGGCCCTGATCGTCGACCGCAACGACGTGGTGCTGCTCGCCTCGCCGCCGGAATGGCGCTACGCGACGCTGCGGCGGCAGCCGCCGGAGGTGCTCGAACGCCTCGGCCGGCAGCAGTTTGCCGGTCAGTCGCTGGGAGCGATCAGCCTGGACATCGACCTGGCCGGCGCCGATGAAGGGCGCGTGGTACGCCTGCCCAAGCATCTGCGCGACGACGTGGCGCCGGCGCAGGGGGCGCGTCCTTATCTGGCGATGGCCCGGAATCTTTCGGGCACGGCCTGGCGCATCGTCGTCTTCTCCGATCTGCGCGCGGTCGGCGTCCAGGCGGCGACGCATGCCGCGCTCAGCGTGGCGGCCCTCGGTTGCCTACTGCTCGGTGTCTTGTACGCCCGCCAGCGGCGCCGCCTGGCGCGCGGGCGCGAGGAGGCGCGGGCGATGCTCGAACTGGCCAACCAGGAACTGGAGCGCAAGGTCGAGGCGCGCACCGTCGACTTGTCCGAGGCGGTCTCCGGTCTGCAGCGCGAGGTCCAGGAACGCCAGCGCGCCGAACAGACCTTGCGTGCCGCCCAGAATGAACTGGTCCAGGCGGCCAAGCTGGCCGTGCTCGGCCAGATGGCGACGGGGATTACCCACGAACTGAGCCAGCCGCTCGGCGCCATTCGTACCCTGTCGGCCAACGCCGCCGAATTCATGCGTCGTGGCGAGGCGGCGACCGCCGAACGCAATCTCGCCATCGTCGAGCAGTTGACCGAGCAGATGGGCAACATCATCGGCCCCTTGAAGACCTTTGCGCGTAAATCGCCAGCGGTTTCAAGCGCGGTCGATATCGGGCAGGCGGTGGATAGCGCGCTGTTCCTGTTCGAATCGCGATTGAAGAAGGATTCGGTGATTGTCGAGCGCCATTTTGCCCCCGGCGCCACGACCGCCTGGTGCGATCGCAACCGGCTGCAGCAGGTGCTGGTCAACCTGGTCGGCAACGCCCTTGACGCGATGCACGACGAGCCCGTCCGCCGCTTGAGTTTCAGCAGCGAATCCAGTAGTACGGGCAAGATCGCGCTGTCCATCGTCGATAGCGGTCACGGTTTTTCCGAGGAGGCGGTGGCGCATCTGTTCGAACCCTTCTTCACCACCAAGCAGCCCGGTGAAGGCCTGGGACTTGGCCTGACCATCTCGCGGGATATACTCCGCGATTTCGGCGGTGATCTGATGGCCGGCCCGGCACCCGGTGGTGGTGCCCGCTTCGTCGTCCTGCTACCGCCCCTGTCGTCGGGAAGCGCTTGATGAAAACATCCTTGCAGGTCCTGCTCGTCGAAGACGACCCCAATGTCCGCCTGGGGTGCGAACAGGCCATGCAACTGGCGGGAATTCCCGTGCTCTCGGTGGCTTCCGCGGAAGCTGCGGAAAAGTACCTGAAGCCCGATTTTGCCGGCATCGTCGTCACCGACATGCGGCTGCCGGGGGGTAGCGGCATGGACCTGCTGCGTCTGGTCAGGGAACGCGATCCCGATCTGCCGGTGATCATCATCACCGGCCACGGCGACGTCACGCTGGCGGTCGAGGCGATGCGCAACGGTGCCTACGATTTCATGCAGAAGCCGTTCTCCACCGACGATCTGGTCGATGTCGTCCGCCGGGCGCTGGAGAAGCGGGCGCTGGTGCTGGAAGTCGAGGCCCTGCGCCGGCGCCTGGATCAGCGCGACGACCTTGAATCCCGCTTGATCGGGCGTTCGCCGCAGATGCAGCAGGTGCGCCGGCTGATCCTCGACATCGCCGATGCCGGCGTCGATGTGCTGATCTACGGCGAAACCGGTACCGGCAAGGAAATGGTCGCCCGCTGCCTGCACGACCTGTCGCGTGCCGGTCAGGAAAACTACGTCGCCCTCAATTGCGGCGGCATGGCCGACAACATCCTCGACAGCGAATTGTTCGGCCACGAGGCCGGTGCTTTCACCGGGGCGCAGAAACGGCGTATCGGCAAGATCGAGTACGCCAGCGGCGGCACGCTCTTCCTCGACGAGGTCGAGAGCATGCCGATGAGCATGCAGATCAAGTTGTTGCGCGTGCTGCAGGAACGCGTCATCGAGCGGCTCGGCTCGAACCAGCAGGTACCGGTCAATTGTCGCGTGGTGGCGGCGAGCAAGGAGGACCTCAAGAGCTGGTCGGAACAGGGCAAGTTCCGCGCCGACCTCTATTACCGCCTCAATGTCGTACGTATCGAACTGCCGCCGTTACGCGAACGGCGCGAGGACATCCCGGCGCTTTACGATGCCTTCCTGCTGCAGGCGGCCAAGCGCTACAACCGGCCGCTGCCGGCATTGACGCCGGAGGTCCTGCAGCGGCTGATGGTCCAGGACTGGCCGGGCAACATCCGCGAATTGAAGAATGCCGCCGATTGCCATGTTCTCGGCATCGGCAAGGCCTGCAGCGGGATCGATCCGACCGTCAAACCGTCGCTGGCCGAGGCGGTCGAGAATTACGAGCGCCTGCTGATCGCCGACGAGTTTTCGCGTCAGGAAGGCAACATCCAGCGTACCGCCGACGTCTTGAGGACTGCCCGCACGACCTTGCACGACAAATTGAAGAAATACGGTCTGCTATAGTGCCTCTCCCTTGAGAGAGATGACGCGAACGGACAGATGCGATGATCGTTACCTTCGAATCCAGCGAAACCGGTGAATTGCTGATGTACGCCGAAACGGCGAAAACCTTGCTGGAAATTGTCGGCAAGGAAACCGGGGCGCGCGGTGTATTCACTCAGCCCGAAATGTTGCCGGCCGCCGCCAAGTTGCAACGCGCCGTCGATGAGGCGCGTCGTCAGATGGCGGGTGCGCCGGAACCGGACGATGAGGAAGAGCGGCAGAAACCGCCGCCGGTTGGCCTGCCGCAACGTGCTTGGCCGATGATCGATATGCTCGAGCGGACCGCGAAAAGCGGCCCGGAAGCACACATCGTCTGGGAAGCGGCGACCGACTTCTGAGCGTCGGGCTCAGAACAGCTCGATATCGTCGTTCTTTTCCTTCATCTCGGCCATGAAGCGTTCGACCGCTTCCTGAACCGGGATGCCCTGCATGACCGCGTCGAACATCGCGATTTCCTCGCGCGTCGAATATTTGGCCTTGATCCGGTCCTGCAGACCGACCCATTCGCCGGGGTTGTAGAGGCGGGCCGGTTCGGCGACCAGGTCGCTGAGTTCGCCCAGGCTCAGGCCGACGTGGGCCAGGCGCTGTACCAGCTTGTCGTAGAACTGGAAGGCGATGATCGCCTGGTGCACCATGCCGGAAACGTTGCCGGCAGCGCCGAGCAGTTCGGCCCGGGCAGTACCGGTAGCGCCGTCGGCGGGCAGGGCTTCGACCTTGCCGACGATTTCCTGCATGCAGCCGGCCATTGTGGTGAAGGACTGCGTCAGCACATCGACGGAGGCATTGCTGTCCTTCATCGCGTGCTCGATCTGCACGGCGGCAAGCTCGAGCATCAATACGGTTTCGCGGACCTGGCTCCAGTTGAGGTCCGGGGCGTGCGCGGTGGAGCCGCGCGGCGGAACGATCTTGTCGGTCATGGTGGTGTCCTGTTCTGGTCGGCGACTATAACCCACTTCCGGCTACCCGTTCCAGCACAACGTAATGCTTGCGGACGGCTTCGAGCACGGCGAAGGTGCCGGTGAATCCGGCCGGGATCACGCCGGCCTCGCCAGGACCGAATTCGGTCGCCTCGCCGTCGCTGTCGGTGATGCGGATACGGCCTTCGATGACGCAGAAGAACTCGTCCTTGCCCTCGGCAAAGGCGATGCGCCAGGCGCCCGGCTCGCAGGCCCAGATGCCGGCAACCAGATCGCCCTGCGGCGCCGCGAAATGTTCGTGCGTGGTGCGCAGCGGGTTGCCCTCGACCCGGCGGTCGGGACGCGGGTGATCGTAAGTCGCCGGTGGCGACTGACGGGAAAAGACGGTCAATTTCGGCATGACGTGATCTTGATGACTAAGGGCGCAATTTTACGGCGCGCCCCGGGTAATTGGCACCTGCAGTGCATTTTCACCGGATAATCCGCGCATGTCCGCTCTGTTTTCCCTGCTCGCAGCACTGTCGCTGCTGTTACTGCCGATCACGTCGCTGCAGGCCGCGCCTGAAATCGCCATCGACGTCGGCCACGGCGGGCGCGATACCGGCGCCATTTCGGCACGCGGGCGCAGCGAATTCGAGTTCAACCGGGATCTCGCGGCGCAACTGGCGCAGACCCTGGCCGAGCGCGGCCGGGGCGTACGCCCGGTCAATTTCGACGGCAATATCGGCAGTCTGGCCGCTCGGCCCGAGGCTGCGGTCGGCAGCGACTTCTTCGTTTCCATCCATCACGATTCGGTCGGTGAGGCCTGGTTGCTGCCGTGGACCTGGGAAGGCGTCGAGCGGACGCATACCGAGGTCAAGCGCGGCTACGGCATCTTCGTCTCGGGCAATAATCCGGACCCCGCGACCAGCCTGCTCTGCGCGTCGGCGATGGGCGCCATGCTGCGCCGCGCCGGCTTCGTGCCGAGCGACTGGCATGGGCGCAAGCACGCGCCGGCCGATGCGGAAAATGGCGTCTGGTATTTCGACAATCTGGTCGTCCTCTACCGGACGACGTTGCCGGCCGTGCTGTTCGAAGCCGGCGTGATCAAGCACAAGGACGAGGAGCTCGAACTGCTTGACCCCGGGCGTCAGGCGCGCATGGCCGATGCGCTGGCGACCGGGCTGGCCGCCTGCCTCCAGGTCACAGGAAAACCGGTTCCGGACTGAGATCGACGGCGAATTTCTCGCGCACGGCCGCCTGGACGGCCGCCATCGTGGCCCGTACATCGGCGCCGCTGGCGCCGCCGCGATTGACCAGCACCAACGCCTGTTTCTCGTACATGCCGACCGGGCCGAGATCCTTGCCCTTCCAGCCAGCCTGTTCGATCAGCCAGCCGGCGGCCAGTTTGACGCGCCCGTCGGCTTGCGGATAGTGCGGCAACTTGGGGTAGGCGGCGAGCAGAGCGTCGGCCTGCGTCCGCTCGACCACCGGGTTGTGGAAGAAGCTGCCGGCATTCGGCGTCACCGCCGGGTCCGGCAACTTGCGCCGGCGTACGGCGATGACGGCGTCGGCCACATCGCGCGCGCCCGGTTCGGCGATGCCGCGCTCGGCCAGTTCAAGGCGCAGGTCGGCGTAACCGATGTTCGGCCGGTAATTCCTGGGCAGGCGGAAAACCACCGAGACGATGGCGACACGGCCGTCGAGGTGCCAGCCTTCCTGCTTGAACAGGCTGTCGCGGTAGGCGAAACGACAGGCGGCGCGGTCGAGGGTGAACAAGGCTTGCCTGGCAAAATCCCAGGCCGTCACCGAATGCAGGCGCTCGCCGACTTCCAGCCCGTAAGCGCCGATGTTCTGCACCGGCGCGGCACCGACGGTGCCCGGGATCAGCGACAGGTTTTCCAGCCCGGGACAGCCATGCGCCAGCGTCCACTCGACGAATTCGTGCCAGTTTTCACCAGCGCCGGCCTCGATGTAGACGGCCTCGTCGTCCTCGCGCCAGACGCGCTTGCCGGCGATCGCCATGTGCAGCACCAGGCCGTCGAAATCGCCGGTCAGCACCAGGTTGCTGCCGCCGCCAAGGATGAAGCGGCGCTCGCCGGGGGCGACGGCCGCCAGTTGCCCCGGATCGGTGACCCTCAGGTAACGCGCCGCCTTGCCCGGCAGCGCGAGGGTGTTGAAGGGGGTGAGGTCGATGGCGGTCTGTACGGTCATGGCGCCATTGTCGCCGATCACCCGGTGGCTGGGAACCGTTGTCAGTGCGTCCGGAAGCTGTCGGCGCTGATGCCGTGGCGGGTCAGCTTGTCGTACAAGGTCTTTTTCGGCACTTGCAGCAGTTCGGCGGCCTGGGCGACGTTGCCGGCGCAGTGCTGGAGGGCGGTTTCGATGGCGCGGCGTTCGGCGGCGTCGACCTGGGCGCCGAGCGAAGCGGGCGGGGCTTCGGGGGTGCCGCTGAGGGCGTCGGACAGGCCGAGCGCCCAGCGGTTGGCGACGTTCTTCAGCTCACGCACATTGCCCGGCCAGTCGTGTGCCTGCCAGCGGGCGAGGTCGGCCGGCGTCCAGCTGGCCGGCGGGCGCTGGTAGCGCTGGGCGGCTTCCTGGAGGAAGGCGGCCATCAACAGCGGAATGTCGTCGCGGCGTTCGCGCAGCGGCGGCAGGTCGATGCTGACGACGTTGAGTCGGTAGTAGATGTCGGCGCGGAACTGGCCGGCGTCGGCCAGCGCCTTGAGGTCGGCCTTGCTGGCGGCGACGACGCGGCAATCGACGGCGATGCTGTGGTTGCTGCCCAGGCGTTCGATGCAGCGCTCCTGGAGCACGCGCAGCAGCTTGACCTGCAGGTTGAGCGGCATCGACTCGATTTCATCGAGGAACAGTGTGCCACCGCTGGCGTGTTCGATGCGGCCGATGCGCCGCTTGCCGGCGCCGGTGAAGGCGCCCGCCTCGTGGCCGAAGAGTTCGCTTTCGAAGACCGTTTCCGGCAGCGCCGAGCAATTGACCGCGACGAAGGGGCCGCGCCGGCCGCTGGCGTCGTGGATGGCGCGGGCGACGACCTCCTTGCCGCAACCGGTTTCGCCGTTGATCAGGATGTCCACGCCGGTCGGCGCGAGGGCGCCGATCAGCCGGCGGATGTCCTGCATCGCCGGGGTCTGGCCGATCACCGCGCTCAGGCCGGCGGCGTGCAGTTGCTCCTTGAGCTGGCGGTTCTCGACCAGCAGGGCGCGTTTGTCGAGGGCGCTCCTGACCGCCGCGATCAGGCGTTCGGAGGGAAAGGGTTTTTCGATGAAGTCGTAGGCGCCGTCGCGCATCGCCTCGACGGCCATGGCCACGTCGCCGTGGC
Source organism: uncultured Azonexus sp. (assembly GCF_937982035.1). Taxonomy (NCBI): domain Bacteria; kingdom Pseudomonadati; phylum Pseudomonadota; class Betaproteobacteria; order Rhodocyclales; family Azonexaceae; genus Azonexus; species uncultured Azonexus sp. The sequence goes on along the minus strand of NZ_CALJNI010000008.1, from coordinate 285,474 downwards.
CGGTCATCAGCAGCACCGGCAGTTCGCGGTCGAACTGGCGCAGTTCGCGCAACAGCGTCAGGCCGTCGCGGCCGGGCAGGCGGATGTCGCTGACGACCAGCGCGGGCCGTGTCGTCGCCAGCGCGGCAAGCATGCTTTCGGCGTCGGCGAAGGCGCGCACCGGGATGTCGGCGATGGTCAGCGCCTGCGCGCAACCCTTGCGCACGGCGCTGTCGTCCTCGATCAGGAAGACCGGCAGCACCGGTCGGCTGGCATCATCGCTCATCGTCGTCCTTGCCGGCAGCGGGCAGCGTCAGCACGAACACGGCGCCGCCGTCGGCCGCGTTGTCGGTGCGTAGTGTGCCACCGTAGCTTTCGACGATGGCCAGCGAGATCGCCAGGCCGAGGCCGAGGCCTTCGCCGGCGGGCTTGGTGGTGTAGAAAGGCTCGAACAGGTGGCTGCGTACTTCGTCGGCAATCCCCGGGCCGTGATCGCGCACGCTCAGGCGGACCTGGCCGGCGCTGCCGGTGACGGTGATTTCCAGACGGGGTGCGGGCTGGCCGTGCATGGCGTCGAGGCCGTTGAGCATCAGGTTGACCAGCACCTGTTCTAGGCGGCCGGCTTCGGCGACGACCTGCAACCCGCTATCGTTCTGGCTGACTTCGATGCTGGCCGCGGTGTCGCGGCGGCGCGGCTCGACCAGCAACAGCGCATGTTCGATCGCGCTGGCGACGCTGACCGGCTGCGGCGTCGCCGCTTCTTTACGGGCGAAGGTCTTCAACTGGCGGACGATGCGTCCGGTACGGCCGACCAGTTCGCCGATCATCTGCAGGTTTTCCGCGACTTCCTCGTGGCGGCCCCGGGCGAGCAGGGCGCTGGCGTTGTCGGCGAAGGTCTGCAGCGCCGCCAGCGGCTGGTTCAGCTCGTGGCTGATGCCGGCCGACAACTGCCCGAGGACGGCCAGCTTGCCGGCCTGTACCGCAGCGTCGCGGGTTTCGTGGAGGATTGCTTCGGTGCGTTGCAGTTCGGCGATCTTGGCGGTCAGGTCGGCGGTGCGTTCGGCGATCCGCTGTTCGAGTTCGCCGTGGATGCGCTGCAATTCCTCGCGCCGACGACGGCGATGACGCAGGTGGGCGGCGACGCCGATGGCGAAGGCGGCGGCGAAGACCAGCGCCGTGGCGCCGGAAAACGCTGCCGCCCGGGCTTCGTCGAGGCGGCCGAGCTGCACCACCTGCCAGCCGAAATTGCCGACCGGGCGGGTCACCAGCAGGTGCTCGCGCGGCATTTCGTCGGGCAGTGCCAGACGCAGGGGGGCGCTGGCTTCGAACGGCACGGGCCGGTCGGCCAGGGCGACGATGGCCTGGTTGCCGTACTGGCGGGTCTCCGCCAGGCGGGCCGTGGTCGCTGCCGGCAGCGGCGCCAGCGTGCGATAGCGCAGGCGGCGTTCCGACGACAGGAAGACGATGCCGTCGGCGTCGGCCAGCAGCAGGATGTCGCTGGCGCCGGCCATGGCCTGTTCCATGGCCTCCAGGCCGATCTTGAGGACGACGACACCGAGTATCTGCTGTCCGTCGCGGACTGGTGCGGCGATGAAGTAACCGGGTTCGCCGGTGGTCACGCCGACGCCGTAGAAGCGCCCCAGGCCTTGCGCGACGGCATCGGTGAAGTAGGGCCGGAAGGCGTAGTTGTGGCCGATGAAACTGCGCGGCTGGCGCCAGTTGCTGGCAGCCAGCGTCAGGCCGTTGGCGTCGATCAGGTAGGTGGCGGCCACCGCCGCCCCCTGTTGCGCGGCTTCGAGATAGGCGTTGGCCGCGTCGATCCGCTGTTTGTTGCCGGGGTCGCGCAGCAGCGCGGCCAGCGAGGGTTCGAGCGCAAGCAGGCCGGGCAGCGATTCGTGCCGGTTCAGCGTGGCGTCGAGCGACAGGGCGAAGGCGTCGAGACGCTGCGTGGCCAGCCGGCGTTCGTGGGCCAGGTTGTGGTCGAGCAGCAGGCGATAGCCGAGCAGGCCGATCAGCAGGCAGGCCAGCGTTGCCAGTACGGTCAGCAGCCAGGTGCGGGAAGGCGCTTTGGAAGGGATGACAGGACGGCTCATGGCCGCATCGTAACCAGTTTTTCGTGTTGCGGCGCAGGGGCCGGGCAGGCTTTCAGGTCGACCACGGTGTCGGCAGGCAGCGTCGGCAGCCAGTCCGGCAGCGGTCGGCAGTTACCGGCCGTACACACCACATAGGGCGCGACATGCGGCGAATGGCGCAAGCTCACCGCCGGCAGCAATGGCAAGGTGGGGGTGTAATGCCAGGCGCCGTCGCGGTAGACCGCGTCCGTCGGCGGTTCCATGCCGGCGCCGGTGCCTAGCACGCGGGCCGAAGTCAGCCGGAGTTGATCGCCCTGCAGGCGGTAGTCCTCCGCCCACAGGGTTTTCTGGATCGAGTGCGTCCATTGCAGCGTGACTGCCTCGCCGAGCGGCGCCACCAGCAGGCCGGCGACGAGGCAGATCACGTTCATGCCGGCTGCAGGCGACGGGTACGCAGCAGGTGCCAGCCAATGAAGGCGGCGCAGGCGGCGAAGCCGATCTCGTCGGTGAGCGGCATGGCGGCGACCAGCATGAAGGCGGCGGCCGCAGCCCAGACGCGTTCCCAGGCGGCCAGCGGTGCGCGCAGGTAGCCGATGCTGGCGGCGCCCCACAGCGTGATCGCCAGCAGCGCCTTGCCGACGATGTAGGCCACTGCCAGGGCCGACGGGTCGCCTTGCAGCATCAGCGCATTGTCGTACACCGCCATGAACGGGACGACGAAGCCGGCGATGGCGATCTGCACCGCCTTGATGCCGATCTTCATCGCCGGTTCCTTGGCCACCGAGCTGGCGGCGAAGGCGGCGAGTGCCACCGGCGGCGTCAGGTCGGCCATGATGCCGAAGTAGAAGACGAACATGTGGCTGACGATCAGCGGTACGCCGAGCTCGAGCAGCGCCGGGGCGGCGATCGAGCTGGTGATGATGTAGTTGGGAATGGTCGGGATGCCCATGCCCAGCACCAGGCAGATCAGCATGGTCAGCAGCAGCGAGACGAACAGGCTGTCTTCGCCGACCTTGAGGATGAAACCGGCGAAGTTGGTGGCGGCGCCGGTCAGCGTCAGCACGCCGATGATGATGCCGACGATGGCGCAGGCGACACCGACCGGCAGCGCCTGCTTGGCGCCATCGACCAGGCTGTTGCGCATCACCTGCAGCGTGTCGCGGCCGCCCTGGACAAACAGGCAGGCGACGATCAGTAGCGCAATGACGATCAGCACCGGATAGACCCCCCACTTGACCAGCGCCGAGGCGCCGAGACCGACCGCGATCCAGAAGACGAAGCGGAAGGCGGTGCCGGAAAGGCGGGCGGCGACGGCGGCGCCGAGGATCAGGATGGCGCACAGGGCGAGGCCGACCATGCCCGAGTACATCGGCGTGAAGCCGTTGAACAGCATGCCGACCAGGCCGACCAGCGGCAGCACCAGATACCACTGCTCACGGATCGCCCGCCAGGGGTTGGGGCAGTCTTCCTTGGCCAGTCCGCCGAGATTCTTGCGGCCGGCTTCGAGGTGCACCATCCAGAACACCGTCACGTAATAGAGGATGGCCGGGACCAGCGCCGCCTTGACGATCTCGATGTAGGGGACGTTGAGGTTTTCGGCCATGATGAAGGCGACCGCGCCCATCACCGGCGGCATGATCTGGCCGCCCATCGAGGCGGTGGCCTCGACGGCGCCGGCGAAGGTGCCGGAATAGCCGAAGCGTTTCATCAGCGGGATGGTGAACTGGCCGGTGGTCAGCACGTTGGCGACGCCAGAGCCGGAGATCGAGCCCATCAGACCGGACGAAACCACCGATACCTTGGCGGCGCCGCCCTTGGCGTGGCCAACGAAGCCGAGCGCCACCGAGTTGAACAGGTTGATCATGCCGGCGTGTTCGAGGAAGGCGCCAAAGAGCACGAAGAGGAAGATGTACATCGCCGAGACCATGGTCGGGATGCCGAAGATGCCTTCGGTGCCGAAAGCCAGCTGGTCGACGATCTGGGCGAAGTCGTAGCCGCGGTGGGCGAGGTCGCCCGGCAGATACTGGCCGAACAGGCCGTAGAGCAGAAAGAGGGCACAGATGGTCGGCAGCGCCAGGCCGAGGATGCGGCGGGCGGCCTCGAAAACGAGGACGATCATCGCCGTACCGACGATCAGGTCGGTGGTGCTCGGGTCGCCGGCGCGCATGATCAGGTCGACTTCGAAAACCCATTGATAGGCGGCGAGCGCGAAAGCGAGGCCGGCCAGCAGCCAGTCGCCGTAGGGAACGCGGTCAAGGCGACCGTTCTTGCGGATCGGGAAGAGGATGAAGGTCAGGGTCAGCAGGAAGCCGACGTGCAGCGCGCGCATGACCAGACTGGAGAGCGGATGGAAGGCCGCGATTGCCAGCTGGTAGATGGAAAAGCCGAGCGCGATGCCGGTCAGCACGAGGAGCGCGACGCCTCCGAGACGGCGCTGGGCGCCGTGCTCGGAGAACGTCTCCTGCTCGATGTTCGGCGGGGAGACGTGAGCCGTCATGATCGCTTACTTGAGCAGACCGGCTTCGCGGTAGTACTTCTCGGCGCCCGGGTGCAGCGGCACCGGCGAGCCGGTGGCCAGCTTTTCCTTCTTGATCGCCTTGGCGGCGGCGTGGGCGGTGGCCATCGCGTCGAGGTTCTCGGCCATCGACTTGGTCATCTTGTAGACGGTGTCGGCCGGCACGCCTTCGTGGGTGATCAGGTAGTTGGGCACGAGCACGGTGTTCACGTCGGTGGTCTGGCCGTTGTAGGTGTTGGCCGGGATGGTGCCGGACTGGTAGGCGGCGTCGCCGATCTTGGCGACCACATCGGCCGGGATCGGGATGACGACGATCTTCAGCGCGGTTGCCAGGTCACGCACGGCGGCGACGCCGAGGCCGGACGACAGCAGGGTGGCGTCGAGCTGGCGGTTCTTCATCAGTTCGACCGACTCCGAGTAGCCGAGGTATTCGGTCTTGGCGAAGTCCTGGTAGCTCATGCCGACGGCCTTGAGGATGTCGCGGCTGTTCAGTTCGGTACCGCTCTTCGGCGCGCCGACCGAAACGCGCTTGCCCTTGAGGTCGGCCAGCGACTTGATGCCGGAATCGGCGGAGGCCAGGAAGTGGATGTAGTTCGGGTAGATCGCGGCGACCGTGCGCAGCTTGTTCAGCGGCGCCTTGAAGCCGACTTCGGCGTTACCCTTCCAGGCTTCGGACAGGGTGTCGCCGAGCGTGAAGGCGATTTCGCCCTTGCCGGCCTGCAGCAGGTTGAGGTTTTCGGCCGAAGCCTTGGTCGCCTGCACCGACATCTTGGCATCGGGCAGCACCTTGCCGTAGATCTGGGTCAGCGAGACGCCGAGCGGGTAATAGACACCGCTGGTGCCGCCGGTCAGGACGTTGATGAAGCCGGATGCGTTGGCGGCAGTGGCGCCGACGGCCAGCGAAGCGGCGACGATCAGGGAACGCAGTTTCATATTATCTCCTCCGTGGAATTGGGACGCGCCGCAAGGCGGCAGCGGAGGAAGACATCGCAGGACCTGTGCCAGCCGCGTCGCCGGCTGGCAAATCATTGATTTATTGAAGTTGTTTTCTGGCTGACGATAACTGGCGACGGTCACTCAGTGCGGAATTCCGGAATCAGGCAAGGCGCCGGTGCGGAAATCCGCACAAGCTCAGTCGGCCAGCAGCATCGCGCCGAGCGCCGCCGGCTGTGCCGCCGCCCGCCAGCCAGCACGCATCTCGTCGGCGTTCAGGCTGCCGTAACCCCAGGTCACGGCGATGAAGGGCAGGCCGTTGGCGTCGGCCGACTCGCCGTCCTCGCTGCGGTCGCCGATGTAGATTGCCTGTTCCTTGGCGATACCCTGGTCGGCGAGCAGCCGGGCGATCATCGCCGCCTTGTTCGGCAGGCGCGGCGAAATCAGGTCGAGCGCATAGACATGGGTGAAATGCCCGCGCCAGCCGAGGTGGTCGAGGATCAAGCGGGTCGGGTGGATACGCTTGTTGGTGGCAATCGACAGCGTCAGCCCGGCCCCGGCGAGTTCGGCGAGCAGTTCGCCAACCCCGGCATAGGCGGCGGTTTCCCGGTACCCGGCGCCGTCGTAACTGGCCTTGAAGGCCTCGGCCAGCCGCCCGATCAACGCGGGATCGTCGCTACCCGACAGCAGTTGCAGGGTCTCGGTCAGCGGCGGGCCGATCACGCTTGCATCGATGGCGACAGCCGGTGCGATGCCGGTCTGCGCGAAAGCCGCGCGAAAACTGGCGAGGATGGCCGGGGCGGAGTCGATCAGCGTGCCGTCGAGGTCAAAAACGATGTGCGGGTAGCGGGGCATGGGGGAATGTACAGGCAAAGAACGAAGGATGGCCTGAGTATCGGTGCGCTTACGGCAAGAAACCGGCTCAGGATTTTGTGGACGCCGGTGCGGCGATGGCGCCTGCGAGTATGCCACCGTCGATGTTCAGCTCCGCACCGGTAATGTAGGTGGCTTCGTCCGAGGCGATCATCACCGCGACTGCCGCGACTTCCTCCGGCCGGCCAAAGCGGCGCAACGGACAATCCTGCACGAACTCACGCATCCGTTCCTCGCGTTCCGGACCGCTGCCGAGCAAGGGTTCCCACATCGGCGTCAGGATGGCTGCCGGATGAATCGAGTTGCAGCGGATCGGCAGTCCTTGCTCTGCGCAGTACAGCGCCACCGTCTTGCTGTGGTTGCGCACCGCCGCCTTCGAGGCAGCATAGGCCGCCGCCCCCGGAATGCCGACCAGGCCGGAGCGCGAGGAAATGTTGATGATCGAACCGGTGCACGCGGCTTGTCTCATTGCCTGGATGGCATGTTTGCAACCCAGAAACGTGCCATCCAGATTGGTCTGATGAACGGCACGCCAGGCTTCGAGGGAAGCATGCTCGGGGTCATGGACGAGATTGCCTTCCTCGAAGCCGGTGATCCCGGCATTGTTGACGAGTACATGCAGGCCCTGGCGTTCCTTGAGGATTGCCGTGGTGACCGACTGCCAATCAACCTCGACGCGCACGTCGAGATGCAGGTACCGGGCTTGCCCGCCAAGTTTTTCGGCAGTCGAGCGTCCGGTGACATCGTCGATATCGGTCAGATAGACGAATGCCCCGTTATCGACGAAGGCGCTTGCTATCGCCGCCCCGATGCCGCGTGCCGCCCCGGTGACCAGTGCGGTTTTGCCTTCGAGTCGTTTCATCTGCGTGCTCATTGAGTTTTCTCCCTCGTCGACGGGTCGTAGTCGTCCGGCGTTATGCCCCAGTCGCCCCAGGTATACCAGTCGTCGCCGAGCATTTCGGCGGGATGCATGGTGCGGCCGGAGCCGTTGCCGCATTGCAGGTCACCGGCCGGACAATATTTGTCGCACCCCCAGCAGATGCGCTCGGGGTGTTTGGGGTGGAGCGGGAAGCGCTTGGCCATCGCTCCTCCTCGCTTACAGCAGCGGCGCCAGCCAGCGTTCGGCTTCCTTGACGTCCATGCCCTTGCGTGCGGCCCAGTCTTCGAGCTGGTCGCGGCCGATCTTCGGGATGGCGAAGTACTTGGCGCCGGGATGGCCGATGTAGAAGCCGGAGACGGCGGCGGCCGGGGTCATGGCGCAGGATTCGGTCAGCGCCATGCCGATTGCCGGCGCGTCGAGCAGGGCGAACAGTTCGCGCTTGGCGGTGTGGTCGGGGCAGGCCGGGTAGCCGGGGGCGGGGCGGATGCCCTGGTATTGTTCGGCGATCAGCGCGTCGTTGTCGAGCTTCTCGCCGGCGGCATAGCCCCAGAACTCGGTGCGCACCTTCATGTGCAGCCATTCGGCGGCGGCTTCGGCGAAGCGGTCAGCCAGGGCCTTCAACATGATCGCCGAGTAGTCGTCGTGGGCGGCTTCGAAGGCGGCGACACGGTCGTCGATGCCGAGGCCTGCAGTGACGGCGAAGGCGCCGGCGTAATCCTGCTCACCGACGAAATCGGCCAGCGCGGTGTTGAAACGGCCGGCCGGTTGCTTGATCTGCTGGCGCAGGCCGACCCAGCGGGCGGCCTCGACGCTGCGCGACTCGTCGGTGTACAGCACGATGTCCTCGTTCTCGCCGCGGGCCGGGTAGAGGCCGAACACGGCTCTGGCGGTCAGCCATTTTTCGGCGACGATTTTCGCCAGCATCGCCTGCGCGTCGTGGAACAGCTGGCGGGCGGTTTCGCCGACGACGTCGTTGGTCAGGATGGCCGGGTAGCGGCCGGCCAGGTCCCAGCTCTGGAAGAAGGGCGACCAGTCGATGTAGGGGACGAGGTCGGCGAGCGGGATGTCCAGCGTCTGGCGGCCGAGTTGCGCCGGTTTGACCGGCGTGTGCGCTGCGTTCCACGTGAAACGGTTGGCCCGGGCGTCGGCCAGGCTGACCAGCGTGGCGCCCTTGCGGCCGGCGTGCTCGGCGCGCACGGTTTCGTATTCGGCGGCGATTTCGGCAACGTAGCCGGCCTTCTGGTCGGTCGATAGCAGCTTGGTGGCGACGCCGACGGCGCGCGAGGCGTCCGGCACATAGACCACCGGGCTGTCGGTGTTGCTGGCGATCTTGATCGCGGTATGGGCGCGGCTGGTGGTGGCGCCGCCGATCAGCAGCGGCTGGTTCATGCCGAGGCGTTTCATCTCGGCGGCGACGTGGGCCATTTCTTCCAGCGACGGGGTGATCAGGCCCGAGAGGCCGATGATGTCCACCTTGTGCTCGAGCGCCGCCTTGAGGATGTTGTCGCAAGGCACCATGACGCCGAGGTCGATGACGTCGTAGCCGTTGCAGCCGAGCACGACGCCGACGATGTTCTTGCCGATGTCGTGCACGTCGCCCTTGACCGTCGCCATCAGGATCTTGCCCTTGGAGCCGAGGCCGGTACGGGCCTTTTCGGCTTCGATGTAGGGCAGCAGGTGGGCGACCGCCTGCTTCATGACGCGCGCCGACTTGACGACTTGCGGCAGGAACATCTTGCCGGCACCGAACAGGTCGCCGACGACGTTCATGCCGCTCATCAGCGGCCCTTCGATGACCGCCAGCGGCGGCTTGCCTTCGCTTTCCAGCTTGACGCGGACTTCCTCGGTATCGGCGACGACGAAATCGGTGATGCCCTTGATCAGCGCGTGTTCCAGGCGCTTTTCGACCGACTGCTCGCGCCAGGAGAGGTCCGGGCCGGCGTCCTTGGCCTTGCCTTCCTTGACCGTCTGCGCGAAATCAACCAGCGCCTCGCCGGCGCCGGGGTTCTTGTTCAAAACCACGTCCTCGACCTTGGCGCGCAGCTCCGGCTCCAGGTCGTCGTACACGCCGAGCATGCCGGCGTTGACGATGCCCATGGTCATGCCGTTTTTAATGGCGTGGTAGAGGAAGACGGTGTGGATCGCCTCGCGCACCGGGTCGTTGCCGCGGAAGCTGAACGACACGTTGGAAACGCCGCCGGAAATGTGTGCGTGCGGCAGGTTTTCCTTGATCCAGCGCACCGATTCGATGAAATCGACGGCGTAGTTGTCGTGTTCCGGGATGCCGGTGGCGATGGCGAAGATGTTCGGGTCGAAGATGATGTCTTCGGCCGGGAAACCCATGCCGGTCAGCAGCTCATACGCCTTGCCGCAGATCTCGATCTTGCGTTCGTAGGTGTCGGCCTGGCCCTTTTCGTCGAAGGCCATGACGATGACGGCGGCGCCGTAGCGGCGGGCGAGTTTCGCCTGTTCCAGGAACCTGGCTTCGCCTTCCTTCATCGAGATCGAATTGACGATGCCTTTACCCTGGATGCACTTGAGGCCGGCCTCGATCACTTCCCACTTCGACGAGTCGATCATGATCGGCACGCGCGAGATGTCCGGTTCCGAGGCGATCAGCTTCAAGAACTTGTCCATGGCGGCGAGCGAATCGAGCATCGCCTCGTCCATGTTGATGTCGATTACCTGGGCGCCGTTCTCGACCTGCTGGCGGGCGACGGCGAGCGCGTCGTCGAAGCGGCCCTCCAAAATCATCCGCGCGAAGGCGCGCGAACCGGTGACGTTGGTGCGCTCGCCGACGTTGACGTAGAGCGAGTCGGCGGTGACGTTGAAGGCTTCCAGCCCGGACAGGCGCAGTGCCGGTGCGATGACCGGTTTCTGGCGCGGGGTGAGCGCCGCGACACGTTGCGCGATGGCGCGGATGTGCTCGGGCGAGGTGCCGCAGCAGCCGCCGACGATGTTGACGATGCCGCGCTCGGCCCAGCCGGCGATCTCGTCGGCCAGTTGTTCCGGGGTTTCGTCGTAGCCGCCGAAGGCATTGGGCAGGCCGGCGTTGGGGTGGGCCGAGACGTAGCAGTCGCAGACGCGCGACAGTTCCTCGACGTACTGGCGCAGCTCGCTGGCGCCGAGCGCGCAGTTGAGACCGAAGGAGAGCGGCTGGACGTGGCGCAGCGAGTTCCAGAAGGCTTCGGCGGTCTGTCCCGACAGCGTGCGCCCGGAAGCGTCGGTGATCGTGCCCGAGATCATCACCGGCCAGCGGCGGCCGGCGATGTCGAAGTACTTCTCGATGGCGAACAGCGCGGCCTTGGCATTCAGCGTGTCGAACACGGTTTCGACGAGCAGGATGTCGGCGCCGCCTTCGATCAGCCCGGTGGTCGCTTCGAAGTAGTTGGCGACCAGTTCGTCGAAAGTGACGTTGCGGTAGCCGGGGTCGTTGACGTCGGGCGAGATCGACGCGGTGCGTGAGGTCGGGCCGAGGACGCCGGCCACGAAGCGCGGCTTGGCCGGATTCTGCGCGGTGAATTCGTCGCACAGGCGGCGGGCCAGTGCGGCGCCTTCGAAGTTCAGTTCGTAGACGATCTCGGTCAGGTTGTAGTCGGCCTGCGAGACGGCGGTCGAGTTGAAGGTGCAGGTCTCGATCAGGTCGGCGCCGGCTTCCAGGTACTCGCGGTGGATGCCGCCGATGATGTCGGGGCGGGTCAGCACCAGCAGGTCGTTGTTGCCCTTTAGGTCGTGCGGGTGATCCTTGAAGCGCTCGCCGCGGTAGTCCTTCTCCTGCAGGCCGTGGCGCTGGATCATCGTGCCCATGGCGCCGTCGAGGACGAGCAGGCGTTGTTCGAGCAGGGCGTGGAGTTCGGCAGTACGGTCGGGCTGGATCATGGATTACCTCGGCAAAGCACCGGTGACGCCGCCAAAAAGCGAACGGCGCTGCAAACCGGCGGGAAACTTGGGGTTTGCGAGCGCCGTTGATCGTTGCCGAGCCTGGCCATTCACTGAAATGGTCGCAGCGCTCCTCGGCAGGGGGTGAAGTGTAGCCGTCGACGGGCCGAAAGCCAAGTTTTCCCTGCAAAAACAGTCGCTCAGCCTGTCTGGTCACGTGGCGGATGTGCCGTGGTCAGCATCCGCCATGACGATTTAGTTTGCTAAGGGATGCAATGCCGCGTATTGTGCACCGCAGCGATTTCTAGTTGTATTGTTATTTTGTCGGTTTAGTACCCGCAGCTCTGCGGCGCCATTCCCCCATCTTCGCTTTGCCCTCTTGATCTCGCCCCACCCAGGGGCATTCCGCCCCGCAATTTTCGGAGATTCAAGATATGGCAACAGGTAGCGTCAAGTGGTTTAACGATTCCAAGGGTTTTGGCTTCATTTCACCTGAAGGCGGCGGCGAAGATCTCTTCGCTCACTTTTCCGCAATTCAATCCAATGGTTTCAAGACCCTGGCCGAAGGCCAACGGGTGAGTTTCGACATCACCAACGGTCCCAAGGGCAAACAAGCCAGCAACATCCAGATCGCCTGATTCTCCAGGCCTTCTCTCTGACAGCCGCATTGGCGTGACTGTCAGTCCCTTCATGCCGACACCCATTGCCGGCATGAAGTCCCCGGATCGGCGCCTGCCGATTCCCGGGCAAACCTAGAAAAGAATCAATGAACATAGAAAAACAACGTGCCCTGGCGGAACGCCTGTGCGCCGAATCGGGTATTTCCGTCCTGCCCTACGGCAACGCCTGGTGGCTACTGGGCCGGGGCATCAACCGGGTGGTTGGCGAACTGGCCGGACTGTCCCATTCCGACCTTCAGCGCTATCAATTCATCGAGCGGTGAGATTCAGGCGGCTGGCCGAAAGCCTTCGGCCCAGTCCGTTCAAAACGACACGGAGAACAGCATGACCATGACCCACGCCATCCAGCGCAACCAGCTCAAGACTTTCTACTACACCCCGGTGCATTGCCCTTTCTGCGGCACCCGGGTGATGGGGGCCGATCCGGTGGACGAAACCTTGATCACCGCCTGTATCCATACCCTGTTCATCGCCCATGACATGGCTTTTGAATACCGCTCCGAGCGTTTCGACACGAATCTGTGCCTCAACGGCCTGAGCGAAAGGGAAGTCGAAGAGCGGTGGCTGAGGGAGACCGACGGCATCGACGGCCTCACCAACCAGGTCACCCTGGCAGACGCCATCAAGGTTGCCGCCTACGCGCCGGCGCCGTCGGCCTATGGTTCCTACTACGGGTTCGCGCCGACTGAATGAGCGGATTGCGGCGGCGTCACGGCTGAACCGCCGCCTCAGCCCAGCGGCTCGCAGCGCAGCCAGATCGTGAATACGGCGCCGCCCCCGTCTGGGGAGTCGACGGTGATGCGGCCGTCGTAGCGTTCGACCAGCGATTTGCTGACCCACAGGCCAAGGCCGTGGCCGCCGGGTTTGTGGGCGGTGTAGAAGGGCTCGAACAGGTGTTCGCGGTCGGCTTCCGGGATGCCCGGGCCGGAGTCGGCGACGCTCAGGCGCAGGCCGATCGGCATGTCGGCTTCGTCCCAGTCCTCGACCGCCAGCCGCAGCGTGCCGCCGTCGGGCATGGCCTGGATCGCGTTGGCCAACAAATTGATGACGACCTGCTGCAGCTCGTTCTTGTTGCAGGTGACCAGCCGCGCCGAATCGATCTGCTGTTCGATGGCGATATTGCCCTTGCGCAACAGGTGACCGACCAGCAGCAGGCAATCGTGGATCAGTTGCTGGGCGCCGACCGGTTCGAGGTAGCCGACGTATTCCTGCGGTCGGGCGAATTGCAGCAGCTTGGTCACGATCAGGCGGATGCGGTGCACCTGATCGAGGATCAGCCGGAATTCCGGCTCGACCGGTTTGGCTTGCTCGCCGAGCACTTCGCGGGCCATTTCCAGATTGCCCTGGATGACGGCAATCGGATTGTTGATTTCGTGGGCGACGCCGGCGGTCAACTGGCCGATGGCGGCCATTTTTTCCTGAGTGATCAGCTTGCCCTGCGTCGACCGCAGGGTTGCCAGCGCTTCCTGCAATTCGGCAGTGCGCTGGGCCACCTTGCCGTCCAGGGCTTCGCCCCAGCGTTGCAGGGCGAGCGCCTGCGCCTGCTGGCTTTCGAGCAGGCGGTCGAAGTGCCGGGCCAGGTCGCCGACCTCGTCGACATTGGGCACCGGGCCGACGCGGGCGGTGCCATCGCCGTTCTGGATGGCGTTCATGGTCGCGTGCATGCGCTCGATCGGATGAAAGACCTGGCGTGCCCAGAGCACGCCGAATACCGCAACCAGCAGCATGGTCAGCGCGAATAGCGCGACGATGCCGGACAGCGCCGAATTGCGGGCTTCGGCAAACGGCGTTTCGAGGAAACCGACGTAAAGCATGCCGATGCGCTCGCCGCGACTGTCGATCAGCGGGCGGTAGCCAGAGTAGTACCAGTCCTGGACGACGAAGGCGCGGTCGAGCCAGGTTTCGCCCGCGCCGAGCACGGCGTCGCGTACCGCCTGCGAGACGCGGGTGCCGATGGCGCGGCCGCCTTCGAACAGGCGGACATTGGTGGCAATGCGCACGTCGCCGAGGAAAAGCGTTGCCGTGCCGACGCTGCCGAGCATCAGTTCGCCATCGGGATAGACGATTTCGTTCAGGCGGTCGACGAATTCGAGATTGCCGTTGAGCAGCACGCCGCCGGCCAGCACGCCGAGCAGCTGGCCGTCGTGCGCGTAGACCGGTGCGGCGCTATGCACGACCAGACCCCGGTCTTCGGCCACACGCGGGTCGGGCGTCGCGTTCTGGGTCGGCAGCAGCGGCGTATGCGCGCGGCGGGCCAGGGCGGGGTCGATGGCGGCCAGCAAGCCGGGGGTGAAGATGTCGTTATCGGTCTGCGCCTGCCCTGAACGGGCGCGCTCGATGACCGGCCAGCCGGCGAAGCAGGGCTTGCCGGCGTAAGCGGGGGCGCAATCGTCGGCGTCGAGCAGGTGCAGGAAATCCAGCTTCAGGCGCTGTCGCTCCGCGTCCAGCCAGCGGGGCAAGGCATCCGGGTCGGCGGCGGCGGCGGCCAGGCGGGTCGACCCGGCCAGACCTTCAACGGCGGTACCGATGCCGGCGCTGACGCGTTCGTAGTAGCCGTTGGCGATGCCCAGATCAGCGCCGACCTTGGCCACCAGCAAGCGGTCGAGATAGGCGCTGCCCCACTGGGTGAGGATGATCAGCAGCAGCGGCAACACGACGCCCAGCGGCAACAGGGCCAGCGCCAGCAGACGTTGGCGGATCGACTGCCGCCGGGGTTTGTCGCTCACTCGCAGCCCCAGGCGGTGCACTTGCGGTCCAGCGTCTTGCGCGAGATGCCCAGGCGGCGCGCGGCTTCCGACTTGTTGCCGTGGCAGGCCTGCAGCGTGGCCAGGATGTGCCGTTTCTCGACGGCTTCCAGGCGCTCGCCGCTCGCGCTTTCACCGTCGTCGCCGCTGTCGTCGTCGGTACCCAGGTCGAACCAGCCGAGGATCAGCGAGCGTTCGATGAAATTACGCAGTTCGCGTACATTGCCCGGCCAGTCATAGGCGGCCATGCGGGCGAGGGCACGCGGCGTCAGGTCGAGCGGCGGCACGTTCAGCGCCTGCGCCATGCTGGCGATGAAATGGCGGGCGAGCAGGGCGATGTCGTCGGGGCGCTCGCGCAGGGCGGGCAGATTGAGTTCGACGACCTGCAGGCGGTAGTAGAGGTCCTGGCGGAAGCGCTGCTGGGCGACTTCTTCCTTGAGATTGCGGTTGGTGGCGGCGATGACGCGCACGTCGACCGGGATTTCCTGTTCCGAGCCGACCGGCCGGATGCGCCGCTCCTCGAGCACGCGCAACAGCTTGGCCTGGGCAGCGGCGGGCATTTCGGCGATTTCGTCGAGGAACAGCGTGCCGCCCTGGGCGTAGTAGAACAGGCCTTCGCGGGCGCTCTGGGCGCCGGTGAAGGCGCCCTTGACGTGGCCGAACAGTTCCGATTCGATCAGTTCGGCGGCAATCGCCGCGCAGTTGATCGGCACGAAGGGGCCGGCGTGGCGGCCGCTCATGCGGTGCAGGGCGCGGGCGGCGACTTCCTTGCCGGTCCCGGATTCGCCGGTGATCAGCACGGTGGCGTTGGTCGGCGCGATTCGCTTGAGCCGCTCGCAGATGCCCTGCATGGCATCGGACTGGCAGATGACGCCATCGACCGCCGTCGATCTTTCCTCGATCTCGCGGCGCAGCACGAAATTTTCCCGGCGCAGCCGCGAGCGTTCGAAACAGCGGGCGACGCCGTTGAGCATCTGGGCCACCGAAAAAGGCTTGAGCAGGAAGTCGGAGGCGCCGGCGCGCAGCGCGTCGATGGCCGTATCGAGGTCGGCGTAGGCGGTGATCAGGATGACGTCGCCGGCAAAGCCGTCGTCGCGCAGGTCGTGCAGCCATTCGATGCCGGAACGGCCGGGCAGCGAGATGTCGAGGATGATCAGGTCGTACAGCCGCCGGTGCAGTTGCGGCACCGCCTGTTCGACGCTGCCGGCCGTATCCACCTGGCCGTAACGCTGGGCCAGCGCCCGCTGCAGGAAACTGAGCATGCCCGGCTCGTCATCGACGACGAGGATGGAAAAGGGCGGCTGCCCCGCACCTGCCTGATCCGGGCTTGACTGAACGTTTCCCGGTTTTGTTTGATCCATGATTGACTCCGCTTTTCCGGCATCATCGCAAACCTGGGCCTTGGCTAGCAATTGCTACGCGATGCGGTCAATTGCCGGTGATCGGGATGCATGGGAGTAAAATCGCGGTTTTTCAACAGATTGCGATGCCATGACCTTTGCCGAACTGGGCCTAGCCGCCCCGCTGTTACAGGCGCTTGAAACCCTCGGTTACCAGACGCCGACGCCGGTTCAGCAGCAGGCCATTCCGCCGGTGCTGGCCGGCCGCGACCTGATGGCGGCGGCGCAGACCGGCACCGGCAAGACCGCCGCCTTCGCCTTGCCGCTGCTGCACAAGCTGGCCGCCGACGGCAAGAAGGTCGGCAGCAACGCGATCCGGGCGCTGGTGCTGGTGCCGACGCGTGAACTCGCCGAGCAGGTCAACGCCAGTTTCCGCGAATACGGTCAGGGCTTGTCGGTCAGTTCCTACGCGGCCTACGGCGGCGTCAGCATCAACCCGCAGATGATGCGCCTGCGCCGCGGCGTCGATGTGCTGGTGGCGACGCCCGGCCGCCTGCTCGACCTGTTCCGGCAGAATGCCGTGAAGTTCCGCGATGTGCAGGTGCTCGTGCTCGACGAAGCCGACCGCATGCTCGACCTCGGTTTTTCCGCCGAACTGGACACGCTGTTCATGGCGTTGCCGAAGAAGCGGCAGACGTTGCTGTTCTCGGCGACCTTCTCCGAACAGATCCGCAACATGGCGCGCGCCCGCCTGCGCGATCCGCAGACGGTCGAGGCCGGTCCGCGCAGCGTCACGGTCAAGGCGGTCAAGCAGTGGGTGGTGCCGGTCGACAAGAAGCGCAAGACCGAGCTGTTCCTGTTCATGCTCAAGGACCGCAAGTGGGGGCAGGTGCTGGCCTTCGTCAAGACCAAGAAGAGTGCCGACGATCTGGTTGCCCGCCTGCAGGCGAAAAAGATCGCCGCTGATGCGATTCACGGTGACCGGCCGCAGGCCTCGCGCCTGCGCGCGCTGGAGAGCTTCAAGGCGGGCGAGGTGCAGATCCTCGTCGCCACCGACGTGGCGGCACGCGGCCTGGACATCGACGATCTGCCGCAAGTGGTCAATATCGACCTGCCCATCGTCGCCGAGGATTATGTGCACCGCATCGGCCGCACCGGCCGGGCCGGCGCCACCGGCGAGGCGATCTCGCTGGTCTGTGCCGACGAGGCACCGTTGCTGGCGGCCATCGAGGTGCTGATCAAGCAGGTGCTGAGCCGCGAGGAAGAGCCGGGCTTCGAGCCGGATCACCGGGTGCCGGCAACCAACGGCGTGGTTGCCGCGCCGAAACGGCCGAAAAAACCCAAGCTCGGTCGCTCCGGCGGCACCCCGGGCAACTGGGTGGGTTACGACGACTATACGGTCGGCGACAAGCCGGTACGCCGCGGTACCGGCCAGCCGCTGGCCCGGACCCCGCCGCTGGCCGGCAAAAGGCCACCGGCCAAGGCACGCGGTCGTTGATGGCCGGCGTCAGCGAACGCTGACGCCGTTGCCTGCGCGCATCTGGCCGATCACCCGGGCTTCGCTGAAGCCGTCGGCGCGGAAGATGTCGAGCACCGCGTCCACGCAGTCCGGGGCGCAACTGACCAGCAGGCCGCCCGAGGTTTGCGGGTCGGTCACCAGCTTCTGCTGCCACGGGGCGAAGTCGGCCGGCAGTTCGACTTCCTCGCCGTAACTGGCCCAGTTGCGGGTCGAGGCGCCGGTGGCGACGCCCTGGCCGAGCCAGTCCAGCGCTTCGGCGATCACCGGCAGGTCGGCGAAATTGACGTCGGCGCCGAGGCCGGCACCCCGGCAGATTTCCAGCAGATGGCCGGCCAGGCCGAAGCCGGTGACGTCGGTCAGCGCGTGCACGCCTGCCAGTTCCGCGAGCTTGGGGCCGGGGGTGTTGAGCTTGGTCGTCCAGCGCAGCATCTCGGCGTAGCCGGCGGCCGACAGCTTGCCTTGCTTGAGCGCCGCCGACAGCACGCCGATGCCGAGCGGCTTGCCCAGCACCAGGCAATCGCCGGCCTGCGCGTCGCGATTCTTCTTGAGCTTGTCGGGATGGACCAGGCCGAGGGCGACCAGGCCGTAGATCGGTTCGACGACGTCGATCGAGTGCCCACCGGCGACCGGGATGCCGGCTTCGCGGCAGATGCTGCTGCCGCCTTCGATGATCTGGCCGATGACTTCCGGCGGCAGCTTGTCGATCGGCATGCCGACCAGGGCCAGCGCCAGGATCGGCTTACCGCCCATGGCATAGACGTCGGACAGGGCATTGGCGGCGGCGATGCGGCCGAAATCGCGCGGGTCGTCGACCACCGGGGTGAAGAAGTCGGTGGTGGCGACCAGCGCCTGCGTGTCGTTGAGGCGGTAGACGGCGGCGTCGTCCGAGGATTCGATGCCGACCATCAGTTCGGGCGGAATCAGGCCGCGGTCGACGTGCTTGAGGATGTTGCTCAGAACGGCCGGCGAGATCTTGCAGCCGCAGCCGCCGCCATGGGCGAACTGGGTCAGGCGCAGGGGGGGCGGGTTTGCGGAAGGTTTGTCCATGAGCTGATCCTGAACTTCGTTAAAATGCCGTCTTTGGCTTGAAAGGGCGAAGGATAAAGGAAAATGCGCGACGACAGGCCGCCGGCAAATCAACGACCGTCCTCGCGCAAGGGGATCGCCAGCCTCGACGCGCTGGCCGGTTTCGACGAGATCATCGACGTCCGTTCGCCGGCCGAATTCGCCGACGACCACATTCCCGGCGCGATTTCCTGCCCGGTTCTCGACGACGCGCAGCGGGCCGAGGTCGGCACGCTGTACAAGCAGGTCTCGCCCTTCGTCGCCAAGAAACTCGGCGCTGCCTACATCTCCGCCAATATCGCCCGTCATTTGCAGGAACGCTTTCTCGAGCGGGACAAATCCTGGCGGCCACTGATCGTCTGCTGGCGCGGCGGCATGCGTTCCGGCGCGATGACCACGGTGTTCCGCTCGGTCGGCTGGGATGCCTGCCAGCTCGAAGGCGGTTACAAGGCTTTCCGCAATCATGTGCTGGCCGAACTGGAGCGCCTGCCCGGCCTGTACCGTTTTCACGTCATCGCCGGGCCGACCGGTTCGGGCAAGACGCGCATCCTCCAGGCCATGGCCGGGCAGGGCGCCCAGGTGCTCGACCTGGAGGGCCTGGCCTGCCACAAGGGCTCGGTGCTCGGCGGGCAGCCCGGTCAGGCGCAGCCGGGGCAGAAATGGTTCGAGACCTGCCTGTGGCATGCGCTGGCCGCCTTCGATCCGGCGCGGCCGGTGTTCGTCGAGTCGGAGTCGCGCAAGATCGGCCGCCTGCGCCTGCCGGAAGCCCTGTTCCTCGCCATGCAGCAGGCGCCGTGCAGCGAAATCCGGGTTGCCCGCGACGACCGCGTCGCTTTCCTGCTGCAGGATTACCCGCATTTTCTGCACGATATCGGGGAACTGGCTGTGCGTCTGAACGGTCTGCGTGCACTGCTCGGCAACGAGCGTATCGACGACTGGCTGGAACTGGCCGGGCAGGGCGATTTTTCCCGTCTGACCGCTTCCCTGCTCGAACTCCACTACGATCCGCTGTACGGGCGCGCCCTGGGCCATCTGCGCGGCCCGCGCCGACAGATCGAGGCCGGCGCGCTGACGACAGAGGAAATTGCCCGGGTGGCGCAGCAGGTCCAGGCCTTGGCGCCCTGATTCGTGAATTGGGACATTTTGTCCATTCGCTCTGGCGGAGTGGACAAAATGTCCCGGTTTTCGCGCCGGGGCTCAAACCCGAAGTCTTTCGCCTCAGTGACTTGCGCCGAATGGCATGGTCGTTGCAGTGGTTTTTCCTTGCGACAGGGAGTCGCATTCAGGAGGAAAAAACACAATGAACATGAACAGGCGGCAGTTCTTCAAGGTCTGCTCCGCCGGGCTCACGGGTTCGTCCATCGCAGTGATGGGCTTCTCCCCGACCGCAGCCCTGGCGGAAGTACGCACCTTCAAGCTCGCCCGCGCCACCGAAACGCGCAATATCTGCCCGTATTGCTCGGTGTCCTGCGGGGTGCTCATCTACTCGACCGGGGACAAGTCCAAGAATTCCCAGTCCGAGATCATCCACATCGAAGGCGACCCGGATAATCCGGTCAACCGCGGTACGCTGTGCCCGAAGGGTGCCGGCCTGCGCGACATGATCCAGAGCAAGGACCGCCTGAAGTGGCCGGAAGTCCGCGAAGCCGGTTCCAGCGAATGGAAGCGGATTTCCTGGAACGAAGCGCTCGATCGCATCGCCGCCCACATGAAGGCCGACCGCGACGCCAACTTCATCGCCCAGAACGCCGACGGCCTGACCGTCAACCGCTGGCCGACGATGGGTGCGCTGGTCTCTTCCGCCTCTTCGAACGAAGCCGGTTACCTGACCGTCAAGACCCTGCGCGGTCTCGGCGTCACTGCGCTCGACACCCAGGCACGCATTTGACACTCCCCTACGGTGGCCAGTCTGGCTCCGAGTTTTGGGCGTGGTGCGATGACCAACCATTGGGTGGACATCAAGAACGCAGACCTCATTTTCGTCATGGGCGGCAATCCCGCCGAAGCGCATCCCTGCGGCTTCAAATGGGCGATCGAGGCCAAGAAAAATCGTAAGGCAAAGCTTGTCGTCGTCGATCCGCGCTTCAACCGCACGGCATCGGTGGCCGACTACTACGCGCCGATCCGGCCGGGTTCCGACATCGCCTTCCTCGGCGGCGTCATCAATTACCTGGTCAGCCATGACAAGCTCCAGCACGAGTACGTCAAGGCCTACACCAATGCCGCTTTCCTGATCGACGAAGGCTACGGCTTCGAAGACGGCATCTTCTCCGGCTACAACGAGGAGAAGCGCAACTACGACAAGTCCACCTGGAAGTACCAGATGGGCGAGGACGGCTTTGCCAAGGTCGACGAAACCCTGCAGGACCCGCGCTGCGTCTTCCAGCTGATGAAGGCCCACTATGCCCGCTATACGCCGGAAGTGGTGCAGCAGGTCTGCGGTACGCCGAAGGACGCTTTCCTCAAGGTGTGCGAGTACATTGCCTCGACCGCCGTCAAGGACAAGGTGATGACCAGCCTGTACGCGCTGGGCTGGACCGAGCACTCGGTCGGTTCGCAGAACATCCGCTGCATGGCGATGATCCAGTTGCTGCTCGGCAACATGGGTATGGCCGGCGGTGGCATCGGCGCCTTGCGCGGCCATGCCAACGTCCAGGGCATCACCGACATGTGCGCCTACTCGCAGAACCTGCCGGGCTACCTGTCTGCGCCGACCGAGGCCGACAAGGATCGCACCAGCTATCTGGAGAAGCGCACGCCCAAGGCGCTGCGGCCGAACCAGATGAACTTCCCGCAGAACTTCCCGAAGTGGTTCACCAGCCTGTGCAAGGCCTGGTACGGCAACGCCGCCACCCCGGAAAACGGCTTCGCCTTCGACTGGCTGCCCAAACTGGGCGGGCCGGGCGACACGCTGGCCATCTTCCACGCGATGTTCGAGGGCAAGATCAACGGCTTCATCTGCCAGGGCTTCAACCCGCTGTCGTCGGTGCCGAACAAGAAGAAGGTCGGCGATGCGCTGGCCAGGCTGAAGTGGATGGTTGTCATCGATCCGCTGGCCACCGACACCTCGGAGTTCTGGAAGCCGCACGGCGAGTTCAACGACGTCAAGCCGGCCGAAATCCAGACCGAAGTGTTCCGTCTGCCGGCCACGCTGTTCGCCGAAAACTCGGGCACCTTCACCAACTCCGGCCGCGTCATCCAGTGGCGCTGGAAGGCGGCGGACGGTCCGGGCGACGCCAAGGACGACACCGAGATCATCGCTGCCTTGTTCCTGCGTCTGAAGGCCATGTACGCCAAGGACGGCGGTGCTTTCCCGGATCCCATCCTCAACCTGACCTGGGCCTACACCCAGCCGGCCAAGCCGTCGCCCGAAGAACTCCTGCGCGAGATCAACGGCAAGGCGCTGGCCGACGTGGTTGATCCCAAGGACCCGACCAAGGTCCTGGTCAAGGCCGGCGAGCAGTTGCCGAGCTTTGCCATGCTGCGCGACGACGGTTCGACCGCCTGCGGCAACTGGATCTACTGCGGTTCCTGGTCGCAGGCCGGCAACAACACCGCGCGGCGCGACAACAGCGATCCGTCCGGCCTCGGCCAGACGCTGAACTGGGGCTTCGCCTGGCCGGTGAACCGGCGCATCCTCTACAACCGCGCTTCCGCCGACGTGGCCGGCAAGCCGTGGGATGCCCAGCGTACCGTGCTCAAGTGGACGGGCACGGCCTGGGGCGGCAACGACATTCCGGACATGCGTCCGAATGCCGCGCCGGAAGAGAACGTCATGCCCTTCATCATGACGCCGGAAGGTGTCGGCCGCCTGTTCAGCCGCGAGCTGATGGCGGAAGGCCCGATGCCGGAGCACTACGAGCCGTTCGAAAGCCCGCTGGACAACAATCCGATGCACCCGAACAACCCCAAGGCCAAGTCCAATCCGGCCGCTCGGGTGTACAAGGGCGACATGGAAGCGTTCGGCACGGCCAAGGACTTCCCGTACGTGGCGACGACCTATCGTCTGGTCGAGCACTTCCACTACTGGACCAAGTTCTCGCAGATCAACGCGATCATGCAGCCCGAGCAGTTCGTCGAGCTGGGCGAGGAACTGGCCAAGGAGAAGGGCATCAAGGCCGGCGACAAGGTCAAGATCCGCTCCAACCGCGGCTTCATCAAGGCGGTGGCGGTGGTGACCAAGCGTATCAAGACGCTCGATGTGGACGGCAAGAAGGTCCACACGGTGGGTATCCCGATCCACTACGGGTTCAAGGGGGCGACGAGGCCTGGCTTCATCACCAACACCCTGACCCCGTTCGTCGGTGACGCCAACACGCAGACGCCGGAATACAAGGCGTTCCTGGTCAACATCGAGAAGGCGTAAAGGAGAGCTGACATGGCATTGCAATCGCTAGACATCAAACAGCGCTCCGCCACCACGACGCCGTCCACGCAAGTGCGGCAGACGGTGGAGATCGCCAAACTCATCGACGTTTCCGCCTGCATCGGCTGCAAGGCGTGTCAGGTGGCCTGCTCGGAGTGGAACGACATCCGCGACGAAGTCGGCAACTGCCACGGCGTCTACGACAACCCGATGGATCTGTCGGCCAAGTCGTGGACGGTGATGCGCTATACCGAGGTCGAGCAGAACAACAAGCTCGAGTGGCTGATCCGCAAGGACGGCTGCATGCATTGTGCCGACCCGGGCTGCCTCAAGGCCTGCCCGGCGCCCGGCGCGATCATCCAGTACAGCAACGGCATCGTCGATTTCCACCAGGAAAACTGCATCGGCTGCGGCTACTGCGTCACCGGCTGCCCGTTCAACGTCCCGCGCATCTCCAAGGAAGACAGCAAGGCCTACAAGTGCTCGCTGTGTTCCGACCGGGTTGCCGTCAACCAGGCGCCGGCCTGCGTCAAATCCTGCCCGACAGGTGCGATCCAGTTCGGTAGCAAGGAGGACATGAAGGACTACGCCGCCAAGCGCGTCGCCGACCTCAAGGAACGCGGCTACGACCAGGCGGGGCTGTACGACCCGCAGGGCGTCGGTGGCACGCACGTCATGTACGTGCTGCACCATGCCGACAAGCCCGACCTGTACGCCGGTCTGCCGGCCAATCCGTCGATCAGCCCGCTGGTCTCGCTGTGGAAGGGCTTCGCCAAGCCGCTGGCAACGCTGGCCCTGGCCGGTGTCGCCCTGGGCAGTCTGTTCCACTACGTGACCAAGGGTCCGAACGAGGTCTCCAAGGAGATCGAGGACGAGATCGAGCGCGAAGATGCGTTGGCTAACAAGGAGGAAGCAAAATGATCCGCGATCCCAAGGACCTCAAGCGCTACACGGCGTCGGAACGGGCCAACCACTGGGTGGTGGGCATCAGCTTCATCCTCCTCGGTCTTTCCGGACTGGCCTTCTTCCACCCGGCGTTCTTCCCGCTGACACAGCTGTTCGGCGGGCCGGTGTGGACGCGCATCCTGCACCCCTACCTGGGGGTGATCATGGCGCTGGCCTTTGTCGTCATGTTCTTCCGCTTCAAGCACCTGAACAAGATGACACCGGCGGACAAGGAGTGGCTGAGCAAGGTCGACCAGATGGTTGACGGCGACGACCACAACATGCCGGAGCAGGGCAAGTACAACGGCGGCCAGAAGGTGATGTTCTGGGCACTGGCCATCAGCATGCTGCTGATGACCCTGTCCGGCATCGTCATCTGGCGGGCCTGGTTCGACCTGCCGGTGGACATCGTCCGCCTCGGCGCCGTCGTCCATGCCGCCGCCGGTGCCGTGATGATCGGCCTGATCATGGTGCACGTCTATGCCGCCATCTGGGTCAAGGGCACCATC
This sequence comes from uncultured Azonexus sp., assembly GCF_937982035.1. Lineage (NCBI taxonomy): Bacteria > Pseudomonadati > Pseudomonadota > Betaproteobacteria > Rhodocyclales > Azonexaceae > Azonexus > uncultured Azonexus sp. The sequence goes on along the minus strand of NZ_CALJNI010000008.1, from coordinate 261,175 downwards.
CGCGCCATGTGGTACGGCACGGTCACCCGCGCCTGGGCCAAGCAGCATCACCGTGGTTGGTACCGTCAGGTAACGGGGAAATAATCCCGGTTCCCTGTTTCTAAAACGATTTACCTTGCGTTATCGGGGCTCTGCAGGAATATTCCTGCATCCCCGCTTTTTTCAAGATGGACCCCATGCAGAGCCAACCGATAGATTTTCATCCGCCCAGCGAAGAGGCGGCGCCCTACCTGTTGCCGGCGGCCGATGTGTTTGCCGGCCGCGCCCGTCGTTTCGAACACCTGGCCTGCGATCACAGCCTGGCTGAGTGGCTGCGCTTCCTGGCCCGCCTGAGCCAGGCCCAGCACGATGCGCTCAAGGCCATCCCCGAATTTCCGCTGCCGGATGCGCAGGCCCGCGAACTGGCCCGCAACCACGGCATGCCCCCGCTCAACCTGAGCGAACGTCCGGCGGTCTGGCGCGATGCCTTGCGCCAGATGCTCGCTGCCCTCGACGACGAGACCCTGCCCGAGGGGGCTCGCGCTACCTTGACCGGTCTGCAGTCGGCCGACGACAGCCGCCTGGAAAAACTCGCGGCGACCCTGCTCGAAGGCGAAATTTCCGCCGACCTGGCCGGCGAACTGCCCTTCATCGCCGCCGCCCTGCAGGTGACCTACACCGGCATGGCCCTGCGCCTCGATCCGGCCAGCCTGCAGAAACTCGACGCCCCGGCCGTCTGCCCCTGCTGCGGCAGCCCGGCGGTGGCCAGCGTGGTCCGTCTCGGCGCCGCCATCAACAACCTGCGCTACCTGCACTGCAGCCTGTGCAATACCGAATGGAACGTGCCGCGCGCCACCTGCACCACCTGCGAGGACGACAAGGAAGTCGCCCTGCAGGAACTCGAAGGCACAGCAGGGAAAAATGCAGGCGCCGTCCGTGCCGAAACCTGCGACGCCTGCAAGAGCTACCTGAAGATCGTCTATCAGGATAAAGACCCGAATGTGGACCCGGTCGCCGACGACCTGGCGACGCTCGCCCTCGACATGCTGGTCGACGAAGCCGGCTACGAGCGCAGCGGCCCGAATCTGCTGTTGATTGGTGCCTATAGCGGCTGATCCAGCCTTTCCCTCAACCTTTCTGCCCGGTCCGGGTGAAAGCCATGAACGAAAATCAACGTCTGCCCGCGGTTGACCGCGTCCTCAAACAACTTCCCGAGCTGATCGAAGCGCACGGCCGCCAGCCGGTGACCGCCTGCGTCCGCGCCGAGCTGGCTGCCGCCCGCGAGGGCGCGAAGCACGGTCTGCCATTGCCCGACGAGGCGACGCTGCTTGCCGCCATCCGCCGCCGCGCCGCCGATGCCGCCCGCGCCAATCTGCGGCCGGTGTTCAACCTGACCGGCACCGTGCTGCATACCAACCTCGGCCGCGCGCTATTGTCTGAAGAAGCCATCGCGCTGATGGTCGAAGCCGCGCGTTCGCCCTGTGCGCTGGAATACGACCTCGCTTCCGGCGGCCGTGGCGACCGCGACGATCTGGTGTCCGGCCTGCTCGCCGAACTGGTCGCCGGCGGCTCGCCGGACATTGCCGCAACCATCGTCAACAACAACGCCGCTGCCGTGCTGCTGACGCTGAACGCGCTGGCCCAGGGCAAGGAGGCGGTGGTCTCGCGCGGCGAGCTGGTCGAGATCGGCGGTGCCTTCCGTGTTCCCGACGTGATGCGGCGGGCGCAGGTGAAGCTGGTCGAGATCGGCACCACCAACCGCACGCACGAGAAGGATTACGCCGAGGCCATCGGCCCGAAGACGGCGCTGCTGATGAAGGTGCATACCAGCAACTATGTCGTCACCGGCTTCACCAAGACGGTCGACGAGCAGGCGGTGGCCGACATCGCCCACGCCGCCGGCCTGCCTTTCGTCGTCGACCTGGGCAGCGGTACGCTGACCGATTTCGCGGCGCTGGGCCTGCCGGCCGAGCCGACGCCGCAACAGGCGCTGGCCGCCGGCGCCGACATCGTCACCTTCTCCGGCGACAAGCTGCTCGGCGGGCCGCAGGCCGGGCTGATCGTCGGCCGCAAGGACCTGATCGCGAAGATCAAGAAGAACCCGTTGAAGCGTGCGCTGCGCGTCGGCAAGACAACGCTGGCGGCGCTGGAGGCGACGTTGCGCCTGTACCGCGACCCGGATCGTCTGTGCCAGCGTTTGCCGACGCTGCGCCTGCTGACCCGGCCGACGAGCGAGATCGCCGCCCTTGGCGAGCGCTTGCTGCCGTCGGTGCAGGCTGCCGTCGGTGCCGGCTTCGTGGTTGCGCTTGAGGACTGTGCCAGCCAGATCGGTAGCGGTGCCTTGCCGGTCGAGCGGCTGGCGTCGACCTCGTTGGTCCTGCGCTCGACCGCGAAGAAGCCGGGCAAGGCGCTGGCCGCGGTCGAAGCCGCTTTCCGCGGGCTGCCGCAACCGGTGATCGGCTACATCCGCGACGATGCCTTCCGGCTCGACCTGCGCTGCCTGGAAGCCAAGGATGAAGCGCGCTTCGTCGCGCAACTGGCGGCAGTGAAACTGTAGTTTTTCCGGAAATGGCCACGAGCGGCGGTCCGCGTACCGCCCGCCATTCCCGACCCCCGGCGCCTGGCGGCGCCACCCTGTAAATCCGGGCATCTCCGTGTCCGGGTGGTTCAACGCAATGGAGACGACAACATGAGCTTCAATCGAAGACAATTCCTCGCCGCTGGGGCGGCGCTCGGGACGACCGGTGCCATCGCCGCGCCGACCAGCCCGCTACCTTTCCTGATCCAGATGCAGTCCGACCCGCTGCTGCCCAAGGCCACCGGTAAACGTGTGGTCATCTGCGGTGGCGGCTGGGGCGGGGTATCCGCGGCCAAGCACCTGAAAGTGCTCGATCCCAGCCTTGACGTCGTGCTGCTCGAGCGCAACCCGGTCTTCTTCGCCTGCCCGATGAGCAACAAGTGGCTGGTCGATGTCGTCGATGCCCAGTTCCTCACCTTCAGCTACCTCGACGTCGCCCAGAAGTACGGCTACCACTTCATCCAGACTGAAGTCACCGCCTTCGAGCGCGACAAGAAGCGTGTCGTCACCGCCCAGGGCTGGATCGATTACGACTACCTGATCGTCGGCGCCGGCATCCGCTACAACTATGAAGCCTGGTTCGGCAACGACCGCAAGGCCGCCGAATACACCAAGGCGATGTTCCCTGCCGCCTACATCCCGACCGCCGAGCACTTCAAGCTGAAGCAGAACATCCAGAACTTCAAGGGCGGCGACCTGGTGATGACGCTGCCGCCGCCGCCGCATCGCTGCCCGCCGTCGCCCTACGAGCGCGCCTGCCTGATCGCCGACCTGTTCAAGCAGCGCAAGACCAAGGGCAAGATCATCCTCCTCGATCCCAAGCCGAGCATCATGCCGATCGGCGGCGGCTACAAGGACGCCTTCGAGGAGCTGTACAAGGACCAGATCGTCTACGTGCCCAAGGCGCAGATCCAGGAAGTCGATCCGTTCGCCAAGCGCATCAAGACCACGGCCGGCGACTTCAAGTTCGACCATTCCATCCTGATGGCCCCGCACCAGGCCGGCGACATGGCCTGGAAGGCCGGCGTCATCGGCCGCGACGCGGAAGGCAAGCTGACCGGCTGGGCCGGCGTCGATCCCTTCTTCCTGAACCTCAAGGACGATCCGGATACCTACGTGATCGGCGACGCCGTCGGCGTCGTCTCGCCGCTGTTCAAGTACTACCCGAAGGCCGGCCACGTTGCCAACGCCCACGCCAAGATCGTCGCCAAGTACATCACCGACCGCATCAAGGGCCGCGAACTGAAGCCGGCGCTGCCCGACAATCTCTGCTTCATGATGGTCAAGACCCAGCCGCAGGAAGCGATCGCCGTGCGCTTCAAGTACTGGGTCAACGACAAGGGCCTGATTGTCCAGGACCAGGACGACGACAACCTGCGCCGTCCCGAACTGGTGACCGAGGACTTCCAGTGGTTCGCCGGCAAGGTCGAGGACATGTTCGGCTGAACAACAGCCTGTGCTGGTGCGGTGGTTTCACGTGGAACCGCCGTGCCAGAATAGGCTTCTTTCCAAACCTACTGACATCGCAACATGTCCCGTTTCCTCTTTCTTGACGCCACCACCCGCGAACCCGGCCACACCGGCAACAGCGAGACACTCGCCCGTCACGCCGCGGCCAGCCTGCCGGCCGCCGCCGAACAACGCTGGCTGAAGCTGGCCGACCTCGATCTGCCGCCCTTCGTCGACCTGCGTCACACCGCCGGCAGCTATCCGCCGCCGGCCGGCAACCTGAAGACGTTGCTCGACGAGACCCTGGCCGCCACCGATCTCGTTTTCGTCTCGCCGGTCTACTGGTTCTCGGTGCCGTCGCCGCTGAAGACCTACCTCGACCACTGGAGCGCCTGGCTGCGCGTGCCCGGCGTCGATTTCAAGGCAGCCATGGCCGGCAAGCGACTGTGGGTGATCGCCACCAGCGGCAACCGGGAGAAGGCGCAGCCGATGTTCGACAGCTACCGGCTGTGTGCCGAATTCCTCGCCATGGAATTCCGGCCGCCGCTGTGGGGCAAGGGCGGGGCGCCCGGCACGGTGCTCGGCGATGCCGAGGCACTGGCCGCCGCCACAGCCTATTTCCAGTCGGCTTGAGTCGTTGGCGATGCGCGTCTCCGTCTTCATCGCTACCAGTCTCGACGGCTACATCGCCCGGGCGGACGGCTCGCTGGATTGGCTGGAGGCTCAGAACGCGCGTATTCCTCCCGGTGAGGACTGCGGCTACGGCGATTTCATGGCCGATATCGATGTGCTGCTGATGGGGCGTGCAACTTTCGACCAGGTCAGCACCTTTCCCGAATGGCCCTACACCGGGAAGCGAGTGATCGTCCTGTCGCACCGCCCGCTCTCGGGGCCTTATGCGAGTCACGTCGCTCGTCAGGCTGGCGAGCCGGGGGAAATACTGGCCGCGCTGCAGAGCCAGGGGGCTCGCCATATTTACCTGGACGGTGGGCAGACCATTCAGGCCTTTCTGCGTGCCGGTCTGGTGGACGATCTGGTCATTACTTGTGTCCCGGTGCTGCTCGGTGGCGGGCGTCGCCTGTTCGGCCAGTTGGCTGCGGATTTGCCGCTGGAAATCCTATCCAGCCGCAGTTACCCGTTTGGTTTCGTGCAGACCGCCTATCGCGTAGGGCGAGCGCTTCCCGGAGGCGGGTCATGATCGTCGGCACCGCCGGTCACATCGACCACGGCAAGACGACGCTGGTCAAGGCGCTGACCGGCGTCGACTGCGATCGCCTGAAGGAAGAGAAGGCGCGCGGCATCACCGTCGATCTCGGCTACGCCTACACGTCTACGCTCGGCTTCATCGATGTGCCGGGGCACGAGAAGCTGGTGCACAACATGCTTGCCGGCGCCACCGGCATCGACTTCGCGCTGCTGGTGATCGCCGCCGACGACGGGCCGATGCCGCAGACCCGCGAGCACCTGGAAATCGTCGAACTGCTCGGCATCCGCCGGGGGGCGGTGGCGCTGACCAAGATCGATACGGTTGCCGCCGACCGCGTCGAAGCGGCAAAAAGCGAAATCGAAGCGCTGCTCGCGGATACCGCGTTCGCCGGGGTGCCGGTGTTTCCGGTCGCCGCGGTCAGCGGTGCCGGCATTGCCGAACTGCGCGCGCATCTTGAGGCCGTCGCCGCCGGGCATGCCCGGCGCGAGGCTGCCGGCGGCTTCCGGCTGGCGGTCGATCGCTGCTTCACGCTCACTGGCGCCGGTACCGTCGTCACCGGTACGGCCTTCGCCGGCTGCGTCCGGGTCGGCGATCAGTTGCTGCTTTCGCCGAGCGGCAAGCCGGTGCGCGTGCGCAGCCTGCGCGCCCAGGATGCGCCGGCCGAATCCGGCCAGGCCGGACAGCGCATCGCGCTGGCACTGGCCGGCGTCGAGAAAGGCGAAGTCGAGCGCGGCCAGTGGCTGCTGGCGCCGCCCCTGCACCGGCCGCTGCGCCGTTTCGACGCCAAGCTGCGGGTGCTCGCCGGGCAGCCGGCCTTGAAGCACTGGACGCAGGTGCACCTGCACCTCGGCGCCATCGACGTGCCGGCGCGGGTGGCGCTGCTCGGCGCCGAGGAGATTCCGCCGGGTGGCGAACACTGGGCGCAACTCCACGTCGACCGTGACATCGGCGCGCTCGCCGGCGACCGCTTCATCCTGCGCGACGCCGCAGCCCGCCACACCATCGCCGGCGGCTGCGTCCTCGACAGCGCGCCGCCGACACGGCGCAAATCCAGCCCGGAACGCCTGGCGATGCTGGCGGCGCTGGCCGATCCCGATCCGGCGGTGGCGCTGGCGCTGGCCGCGCAACAGCAGCCGGCTGGTGTCGACCTGGCGGCGTACGCGCTCAACCGCAACCTCGACGCACCGACGCTGGCTGAAATCTGCCAGCGGCTGGGCCTGCGCACGGTCGGCGACACCGCCTTCGCCGCCGCTGGCTGGCAGGTCCTGGGTGAGCGCTTGCTCGCGACGCTGACCGCAGAACACGAGCGGGCGCCCGACCTCACCGGCGTCGAACGCGATCGCCTGCGCCGGCTGACGCTGCCGACGCTGGCCCGGCCCGCCTTCGACGCGCTGCTCGGCGAACGGCTGGCCAGCGGCGAGGTCGCCCAGAGCAACGCCTGGCTGTACCTGCCCGGCCATCGCGTCGAACTTGCTGCCGCCGACCGCGACCTGTGGCAGACCTTGCTGCCGCTGCTCGCCGCCGAGCCGTACAACCCGCCGCGCGTGCGCGATGTCGCCAAAGCCACCGGTATCGCCGAGGACACCGTGCGTGCGCTGTTCAAGCGCATCGCCCGGCACGGCGAAGCCTGGCCGGTGGCGCACGACCATTACTTCACCGCCGCAGCGGTGGCCGACCTGGCCCGCCACGTCGCCATGCTCAACGAACGCGACGGCTGTGCCCGTGCCGCGCCGCTGCGCGACGTGATCGGTGGCGGCCGCAAGGTGGCCATCCACATCCTCGAATTCTTCGACCGCATCGGCTACACTCGCCGGGTGCGCGATACGCACGTACTGCGCGGTGTACCGGAGCAATTCGGATCATGAACAACGGAAGGAATCGTTCCCCGGTGGGGCGGCCGGTCTTCAAAACCGGCAGGGCCTGTCAGACAGGCTTGGGTAGGTTCGACTCCTGCTTCCTTCCGCCATCGATCGCGCGTGGCGCATCCATGACTTTGTCGACTGCGCCTCGCCGTGCAGCAGCACTGTCTTCGGCTTGTCTTCGCGTCCTGAATGCACCACGCGCGCCGAATGCTCCGTAGAAATTTTGAATAGAAATTTTGAAGCAAGCATGGCTTACTTACCCTTCACCGGCACCATTCCCGACAATCTCCTCTACGACCCCGAGCACGACATGTGGGTGCGCGAGTTGCCGGGCGGCGAGCTGTTGGTCGGAGCGACCGCTTTCGGCATTCATCTGGCCGGCGAGATCATCGCCTTCACCAGCAAGCCGAACGGTGCCGAGGTGGCGCGCGGGCGGGGGATGGGGACGGTCGAGTGCCGCAAGACGCTGCTCGCGCTGCATGCGCCGCTGTCCTTCGTGCTGCTCGAAGGCAACGAGGCGGCCGAGGAGCGGCCCGGGCGGATCAACCGCGACCCCTACGGCGACGGCTGGATGGCCCGCGTGCGGCCGACCGACTGGGCCGGCGAACGCGGGCTGCTGGTCGATGCCGCCGCCTACCGGGCGCAGGTGCTGAAGCTCGATCCGGAGGCCCGCCTTGACTGAGCGCCTGGCCCTGCTGATCGGCTCGGCGCAGCCGGAACAGGTGGTGACGCCGCTGGTGCATGCGCTGGCCGCGCGCGCGCTGGATGCCGAGGTCGAAATCCACTTTGCCGGGCCGGCGGTGCGCTGGCTGGTCGCTGGTGCCGGCGAGGCGGCCTGGCCGACGCCAGCGCGGGAAAAGTCCATCGCCGCCTTCCTCGACGAAGCCGCCGCCGCCGGCGTTCGCTTCTACGCCTGCGGCATGGCCCGCGCTGCCTGGGTCGGCGCCGAAGAAACGCTGCGCGCCGATGCCGGCGCCGCCGGCGCCACTGCCTTTGTCGCCCGCACGCTCGATCCGGCGTGGCGGACGCTGGTGTACTGATGGCGCGCGGCGAGATCACCGGCGTCGTCCTGGCGGGCGGTCTCGGCCGGCGCATGGGCGGTGTCGACAAGGGCCTGCAGGAATTGGCCGGGCGGCCGCTGGTGGCGCACATCATCGAGCGCCTGCAGCCGCAGGTCGGCCCCTTGCTGATCAACGCCAACCGCAATGCCGAGGTCTATGCCCGTTTCGGCTGTCCGGTGGTCGCAGATGCCGTGCCCGATTTTGCCGGGCCGCTGGCCGGACTGCATGCGGCGCTGGCAGCTGCATCGACCCCGTGGGTGGTGACTGTGCCCTGCGATTCGCCCTTCCTGCCGGCGGATCTGGTGTCGCGCCTGGCCGGGGCGGCGGAGCAGGCATCGGCCGGGGTGGCGGTGGCGCGCACCGGCGACCAGGTGCATCCGGTGTTCTGCCTGTGCCGGCGCGAGTTGCGCGATCATCTCGGCGATTACCTGGCGCGCGGCGAGCGCAAGTTCACCGGCTGGTACGCCTCGCTGGCGACGGTGGAAGTGGCTTTCGACGATCAGCCGGCGGCTTTCGAGAACATCAACACGGTGGCCGAACTGGCGAGTTTTTCCCGGCCGCTTTAAGGCCTGGGCTGGATGCGCTGGCCGGCTTTCCTGACGGTGCCGTCGGCGAGGTCGAAGTGCACCGAAAAGAAGGTTTCCTCGGTGCGGAAATCGCCTTCGATCCGCCATTCCCAAACCGATTCGCCGAGGTTGTCGAAAGTCTGGCGGCTGGCCGGCTGGCCGAGCAGGCGCCGGACTTCGTCCTGCGTCAGACCCGGCGTGACGCGGGCGTAGGTCACCGGCGTCAGCACCTGGTCGAGCGCGGCAACGATTTCCTGGCGGTCGAAGCGGATCATGTAGCAGTGCACCCCGGCCGGTTGCCGGCTGTATTCCCAGGTCACCGTGCCGTCGTCGTTGCGGTGGATGAAGCCCGGTTCGCCCATGCGGCTGCGCACTTCGGCCTGGGTGGTGATGCCCGGCTTGATTTCCGGCAGATTGACCATGTCGCAGGCGGGCAGCAAGGCCGTCAGCAGTGCGGCGATCCAGGCGGGCAGTTTCATGGGGGCTCCTGTGGCGGGGACGGGTTTGGGCGTTTTGCTGCCTTGCTCGCATAATAGCGGCTCATCCAGTTATTGTTCATGCCATGCAGCATCTCGACCCCCAAGCCGCCCATGATTTCCTCCAGCAGACGCCGGAGGCCGTACTCGTCGATTGCCGCACGGAAATCGAGCACATGTATGTCGGCCATCCGGTCGGTGCCGAGCACGTGGCCTGGCAGGAGGCGCCGGATTGGGAAATCGATCCCGATTTCGCGCGCAAGGTCGGCCGCCTGGTCAAGGGCGACCTGAGCCGGCCGGTACTGCTCATCTGCCGTAGCGGCACACGCTCGATCTTTGCCGGCGAGGCGCTGGAAGCAGCGGGCTTCCAGCAGGTGATCAACATCACCGAAGGTTTCGAAGGGCCGCTCGACGACAATTTCCATCGCGGCACGCTCGGCGGCTGGCGCCTGCGCGGCCTACCCTGGCAGCAGTCGTAGCCGCCGGTGCGCCAGCGCGGCCAGGCCGCCGGCGGTGAGCAGGCCTGCCATGCCCAGCGCCAGGTGCAGGGTCGATCCCCACAATAGCGGCGCGATCAGCGCCGCCGACAAACCATTGAATCCGGACTGGAAGAACGTCTGGCAGGACGCCGCCAGTCCGCGTTTGTCGGGGAAAGGATCGAGTGCGAACAGCGTCAGATTGGGCATCGCCAGCGACATGCCGATGGTGTACACGAACAGGGGGGCGACGCTCCACGGCAGGCCGGGCGGCAGGCTGAGGTTGAGGCCGAGATTGAGCAGCGCGGCGGTGGCCATGATCGCGTAGGCGACGGCGATGGTCTTGCCCGGCGGCAGCTTGCCGGCCAGGCGCCCGGAAATCCACGAACCGCACATCAGGCCGGCCATCGCCGGGCCGAACAGCCAGAGGAAGGCGGTTTCCGGCAGGCCCAGGTGCTGCATCAGGAAGGCGGGCGCTGACAGTACATAGACGAAGAAGCCGCCGAAATTCAGCGCCAGCGCCGAACAGGCGAACAGGAAGCGCGGCGAACTCATGACTTCGCGATAGGCGCCGGCCAGGTAGGTCGGGCGCAGTGACTGGCGTTTCTCCGGTGGCAGGGTTTCCGGCAGCAGTTTCAGACAGGCCAGCCACAGCGCGGCCGTTGCCAGCACCAGGAAGGCAAAAATCGACCGCCAGCCGAAGGCAATCTGCAGCCAGCCGCCGATCACCGGGGCAATCGCCGGGGCGAGCGCGAACATCATGGTGATCTGTGCCATCAGCCGCTGGGCGGCGGCACCGTCGTAGAGATCGCGGACGATGGCGCGGCTGATGACGATGCCGGCACCGGCGGTGATCCCCTGCATCGCCCGCCAGAACCACAATTGCCCGATGCTGGTGGCGAGCATGCAGCCGAGCGAGGCGACGCCGAACAGCGCCAGCGCACCGAGGATCACCCGGCGGCGGCCGAAACGGTCGGCGATTGCGCCATGCCACAGGGTCATCGCGGCGAAGGACAGCAGGTAGGCGGACAGCGTCTGCTGGACCTCGAGCGGCGTTGCCCCGAGTTGCGCGGCGATGTCCGGGAACGACGGTAGATAGGTATCGATCGAGAACGGACCGAGGGCGGAAAGGCAGGCAAGCAGCAGGGCGATGCCGCGGGTGCTGCGGGCGGTGTGGGGCATGGGATCAGTCGCGGGCGAAGCGGCGGTACTGGATGGCTTCGGCAATGTGGGGTGCGCCGATGATAGCGCAATCGCCGAGGTCGGCGATGGTGCGCGCGACCTTGAGCACACGGTGCCAGGCGCGCGCCGACAAGCCCAGGCGCTGGGCGGCCTGTTGCAGCAGCGCCGATCCGGCCGCGTCCGGCTGGCACAGGGCGTCGATCTCGCGGGTGGTCAGGCGGGCGTTGGCCCGGCCCTGGCGTTCCTGTTGCCGCGTCCAGGCCCGGGCGACGCGTTCGCGCACGCTGGCCGAGGATTCGCCGTCCGGGCGTCCGGCCAGCGATTCGGGCGGCAATGCGGGGATTTCGATGACCAGATCGATGCGGTCGACGAAGGGGCCGGAGAGTTTGCCGCGATAGCGGGCGACCTGTTCCGGCGTGCACAGACAGCGCTTTTCCCCGTGGTAACCACAGGGGCAGGGGTTCATCGCGGCGATCAACTGGAATTCGGCCGGGTAGTCGGCGTGGCGGGCGGCGCGGGAAATGTGCACGCGCCCGGTTTCCAGCGGTTCGCGCAGGGTTTCCAGCACCTTGCGGTCGAATTCGGGCAATTCGTCGAGAAACAAGATGCCTTCGTGGGCCAGGCTGATTTCGCCCGGGCGCGGCGGATTGCCGCCGCCGACCAGCGCTGCCGCCGAGGCGGTGTGGTGCGGGCTGCGGAAGACGCGCTGGCCGTAGCGGGTCGGATCGAACTGGCCGACCAGCGACAGGACGGCCGCCGAAGCGCGTGCGGCGTTGTCGTCGAGCGGTGGCATCAGGCCCGGCAGGCGGGCCGCGAGCATCGACTTGCCAGCGCCGGGCGGTCCCAGCATCAACAGAGAATGCTTGCCGGCGGCGGCGATTTCCAGCGCCCGCCGCGCCTGCACCTGACCGCGGACCTCGGCCAGATCGGGATAGTCGATGGGGTTGCTGCATTCCGGCAGCGGCGGTGGCTGCAACGGGTTTTCGCCGGCCAGATGGGCGCAGACGGCGAGCAGCGAACCGGCGGCCAGAATGTTGTCCTGGCCGGTCAGCACCGCTTCGCAGGCGCTATCGTGGGGCAGGATGAAGGTCTTGCCGTCGCCGGCAGCGTTCAGTGCCATGGCCAGGGCGCCGCGTACCGGGCGCAGTTCGCCGGACAGCGACAATTCGCCGGCAAATTCGTGAGCAGCCAGTTTTTTACCCGGAATCTGGCCGCTGGCAGCGAGGATGCCGAGCGCGATCGGCAGGTCGAAACGTCCGGATTCCTTGGGCAGGTCGGCGGGTGCCAGATTGACGGTAATCCGCCGGGCCGGGTATTCGAAGCCGGAATTGACGATGGCGGCGCGCACCCGGTCGCGTGCCTCGCGCACTTCGGTATCGGGCAGACCGACCAGCGTCAGTCCGGGCAAGCCGTTGGCCAGGTGCACCTCGACGGTGACCGGCGGCGCGTTGAGTCCGTCCAGTCCCCGGCTCAGCGCAACGGCCAGTGCCATCGCAGCTTACTGTTTCCCGTCGCGGGCTTTTTCCAGCGCCTCGACGCGTGCTTCCAGCGCCTGCAGCTTTTCGCGGGTGCGGGCCAGCAGTTGTGCCTGGATGTCGAACTCCTCGCGGGTGACCAGGTCGAGCTTGCCGAAGACGCCGCTCATGACGGCCTTGGCGTTCTTTTCGATGTCTTTTGCCGGCGAATTGGCCAGCAGGGCGCTCATCTTGTTGCCGAATTCTTCCAGGATCTTGGGGTCGAGCATGATTTTCCTCCGTAGGCGGGCGAGTTTAGCACAGTGGAATTTATCGCGATTTACCGTCTCGCTCGTCGCTGGTGCGTGACGAAGTGTAACTGCACCGGATTGGTGCCCCGTAACGGTGCGCAGTCTTGAGTTAATTGTTTATCTATATGAATTCATTGAATAAAAACTTGCTGGCACAGCTCCTGCATTGCTGTGCTGCACAAAATACTGTTTTTTGCTTTTCAACTTTTCCTTAAGGAGAGAAACTATGAAGAAGTCCCTGATCGCCCTGGCTGTTGCCGGTGCCATTTCCGTTCCGGCCATCGCCCAGGAAGCTGCCAGCCCGCATACTTTCTCGGCCAATGTGAGCATGGCCACCGACTACATCTTCCGTGGTGTCAGTCAGACTGATCACAAGCCGACCATCCAGGGTGGTTTCGATTACAGCCACTCCAGCGGTTTGTATGCTGGTACCTGGGCCTCCAACGTTTCTTGGGTCGATAGCGCTTACAAAGACGACAACAGCATGGAGTGGGATTTCTATGCCGGTTACGCTGGTACCTTTGCTGAAGATTTCAGCTACGACGTTGGTGCCATCTACTACTACTACCCGGGTAAGAAGCAGGCTGGCGTCGAAACCCCGGACTCGATGGAAGTCTATGCCTCCATCGGCTGGAAGTTCCTGACCCTGAAGTACTCGCACGCTGTATCTGACAATCTGTTCGGCTGGCAGGGTTATGACAAGTCTTTGTCTGCTGCCAATACCAAGGATTCCAAGGGCAGCGGTTACTGGGACCTGTCGGCTGAATATGAATTCGCCGAGGGCTGGACGGTTCTGGGCCACGTTGGTCACCAGAAGATCAAGAACAATAGCGCTGCCTCTTACACCGATTGGAAGCTTGGTGTGAGCAAAGACGTTGGTTTTGGTGTCGTTGGCTTGACCTACACGGATACCAATGCCCGCGGTTGTGGCGATACCCACGCCCAGTACTGCTGGGGCAACCGTGCCAATGTCGATGTCTCGAAGGGCCGTACCGTTCTGTCTTTCAGCAAGTCCTTCTAATCACCTCAGATGTTCGCCCGGTGTCTCCGGACACCGGGAAGACGCAAGTCTCTACCTCATAGGGGAACACTCATGAAATTCGTTACTGCCATCATCAAGCCGTTCAAGCTTGACGAAGTGCGTGAGGCGCTGTCCGCCATCGGCGTGCAGGGCATCACGGTAACCGAGGTCAAGGGCTTCGGTCGTCAGAAAGGCCATACCGAGTTGTATCGCGGTGCCGAGTACGTTGTCGATTTCCTGCCCAAGGTCAAGCTCGAAGCCGCCGTCAAGGCCGAGCAGATCGACCAGGTCATCGAAGCCATCGAGAAGTCCGCCAGCACCGGCAAAATCGGTGACGGCAAGATTTTCGTCTTCGATCTCGAACAAGTCGTCCGTATCCGCACCGGTGAAACCGGTGACGATGCCCTGTAAGGAGTCCTGACATGAAACACGTACTCTCCATGCTGGCCCTGCTGGGCGCGGTGACCTTCGGGGCACCGGCCTGGGCCCAGGAAACAGCCGCCGCACCGGCTGTTGTCGAAGCTGCTGCGGCAGTGGTTGAAGTAGCTGCCGAAGCGGCTGCTGCGGTGGCGGAAGCTGCCGCACCGGCGCCGGTCGTTGAAAAGGGTGACGTTGCCTGGATCATGACCTCGACGCTGCTTGTGCTGTTCATGGCCTTGCCCGGTCTGGCACTGTTCTACGGCGGTCTGGTCCGTTCGAAGAACATGCTGTCGGTGCTCATGCAGGTCATGGTTGTCTTCTCGCTGATTTCCATCCTGTGGGTCTTCTACGGCTACAGCCTGGCATTCACCGAAGGGTCGCCGTATATCGGTTCGCTGTCCAAGCTCTTCCTGTCGGGCGTGACGCCGGATACGCTGGCCGACACCTTCTCGGACAACGTGAAGCTTCCCGAATACGCCTTCATCGCCTTCCAGTGCACCTTCGCCGGTATCACTTGCGCGCTGATCGTCGGTTCCTTCGCTGAACGCATGCGTTTCTCCGCCGTGCTGATCTTCTCGGTCATCTGGTTCACGCTGTGCTACCTGCCGATCGCTCACATGGTCTGGGGGCCGGGTGGTCTGCTGCTGGGCGACGGTGCGCTGGACTTCGCCGGCGGTACCGTGGTGCACATCAACGCCGGTGTGGCCGGTCTGGTCGGTGCCTACATGGTCGGCAAGCGTCTCGGCTACGGTCGCGAATCGATGGCGCCGCACTCGCTGACGCTGACCATGGTCGGTGCCTCGATGCTGTGGGTGGGCTGGTTTGGCTTCAACGCCGGTTCCAACCTGGAAGCCACTTCGGGTGCCACGCTGGCCTTCATCAACACCCTGATCGCCACGGCTGCCGCCGTGCTGGCCTGGAGTGCCGGTGAAGCCATGTTCAAGGGCAAGGCCTCGATGCTGGGTGCTGCTTCCGGTGCCGTTGCCGGCCTGGTTGCCATCACTCCGGCCTGCGGTACGGTTGGTCCGATGGGCGCCATCGTGATCGGCGGTCTGTCCGGCTTCATCTGCCTGTGGGGTGTCAGTGGCCTGAAGCGCATGCTCGGTGCCGATGACTCGCTCGACGTGTTTGGCGTGCATGGCGTCGGCGGCATCGTCGGTGCAATTCTGGTCGGTGTCTTCACCGCTCCGTCCCTGGGCGGCACGGGTGGCGACGACTTCAATATCGCCAGCCAGGTGTGGATCCAGACCTACAGCGTGATCATCACCATCGTCTGGTCTGGCGTGGTTGCCTTCATCGCCTACAAGATCGCCGATATCGTGGTCGGTCTGCGGGTGCCGGAAGAAGAAGAGCGCGAAGGTCTCGACCTCACCGCTCACGGCGAAAGCGCCTACCACCACTAAGCAGTTTCGTAGTCTCTCTCCCTTTGGGCACCTTCGGGTGCCCATTTTTTACGGGAAACAAAAAACCGCCGGATCGGCGGTTTTTTGTTTGGACGATTGATTAGGCTTACTTGATCAGCGGCAGCAAGGCGCGGAAATCGTCGGTACCGCCTTGTTCCAGCCACTCGAACAGGACCATTTCGGTGCTGACCACGTGGCCGCCGGCGTCGCGCAGACGCTCCAGGGCCAGCTGGCGGTTGGCCGGCGTGCGCGAGGAGGCAGCGTCGGCGACCATGAAGACCTGGAAGCCGGCGGCAAGCAGGCCGAGGGCGGTCTGCAGGACGCAGACGTGGGTTTCGGCGCCGGTCAGGATGACCTGGCGGCAGCCGGTCGCGCGCAGCATGTCGAGTACGCCCGGTTCGCTGGCGCAGGAGAAATGGATCTTGTCGAAGATGCGGGCGGCGCTGGCCGCCTCGCGGATGGCGGCGACGCTGTGGCCGAGTCCCTTGACGTAGTGCTCGGAGACGAAGGCCGGGATGCCGAGGTGGCGGGTGCCTTCAAGCAGCTTGACGCTGTTGCGGGTGATTTCGTCGGCTTCGAAGATCGCCGGAGCGAGCTTTTCCTGAATGTCGACGACGAGGAGGAGCGAGTCTTTGCGGGAAATCAGCATTAGCGGAACACCACCGTCTTGTTGCCGTGCACCAGTACACGGTCCTCAAGATGGTAGCGCAGACCGCGGGCGAGAACTGTCTTCTCGATGTCTTTTCCGTAGCGGACCATGTCTTCCGGCGAGTCCGAATGGTCGATGCGGATCACATCCTGCTCGATGATCGGGCCGGCGTCGAGTTCGCTGGTCACGTAATGGCAGGTCGCCCCGATCAGCTTGACGCCGCGCTGGAAAGCCTGATGGTAGGGCTTGGCGCCCACGAAGCTGGGCAGGAAGCTGTGATGGATGTTGATGATCTTGCCGGACAGCGCGTCGCACAGCTCCGGCGACAGGATCTGCATGTAGCGCGCCAGAACCATGGTGTCGCCGCGCACGTCATCGAAGATGCGCTGGATTTCGGCGTAGGCGGCGGCCTTGTTGTCCGGATTCACCGGTACCTGGATGAAGGGAATGCCGTGCCACTCGACGAAACCCTTGAAGGTGTCGTGGTTGGAGATGACGCAGGGAATCTCGATGTCCAGTTCCTTCGACTGCCAGCGCGCCAGCAGGTCGTAGAGGCAGTGTTCCTGCTTGGAAACCATGACCACGACGCGCTTCTTGACTGCGCTGTCGCTGATCCGCCAGTCCATCGCCAGCGGTTCGCCGATTTCGCGGCGGAAGCGGTCGCGGAATTCGGCGAGCAGAAAGGGCAGCGAATCGGCCTTGATCTCGATGCGCATGAAATAGCGACCGGTGACATCGTCCGCGTGGAAACTCGATTCGAGGATCCAGCCGCCGTGCTCGGCGATGAAGCCGGAAACGCGGGCGATGATCCCGACCCGGTCGGGGCAGGAGGCGGAGAGGGTGTAGAACCGGTCACGATGCATGGCGGTCAGGCGGCCTTGGCGAAAGCGAGGTCGATCTGGGTACGCAGTGCGTCGTAGTCGCGTACCACCGGGAACTGCGGGAATTCGCGGATGACGTTTTCCGGCGGGTGGAAGAGGATGCCGCCGTGGGCTTCGCCAAGCATCGCCGTGTCGTTGTACGAATCGCCGGCGGCAACGATGGTGAAGTTCAGTTCCTTGAAGCGCTTGACCGCCTCCTGCTTCTGGTTCGGCATGCGCAGGTGGTAGTTGACCAGCATGCCGCCGGCGTCGGCTTCCAGCGAGTGGCAGAACAGCGTCGGCCAGCCGAGCTGGCGCATCAGCGGATGGGCGAATTCGTAGAAGGTGTCGGACAGGATGATGACCTGGTAATCCCAGCGCAGCTGGTCGAGGAAGGCGCGGGCGCCCTGCATCGGGCCCATTTCGGCGATTACCTTCTGGATGTCCGGCAGGCCGAGCTTCTTCTCGCGCAGGATGTTCAGGCGGTAGGTCATGAGCTTGTCGTAATCGGGTTCGTCGCGCGTCGTGCGCTTGAGTTCCGGAATGCCGGTGCGCTCGGCGAATTCGATCCAGATTTCGGGGACGAGCACCCCTTCGAGGTCAAGACAGACGATTTGCACGGCGAAGCTCCCTGAGACGGCGAAAAAACGCGATTTTACCCGATTAAGTTGGCCGGATTACGGCTTCCGGGCGCGAAAGGTAGTAACCCTGTGCGTAATCGACACCGAGTCCGCGCAGGATTTCCAGCGTCTGGTCACTGCCGACGAACTCGGCCACCGTTTTCTTGCCCAGGCCGCGCGCGACTTCGACGATGGCGCGGACGAAGACCTGGTCGCTGGGGTCGTCGGCCAGGTTGCGGATGAACATGCCGTCGATCTTGAGCACGTCGGCGGGCAACTGCTTCAGATAGGCGAAGGACGAGAAGCCGACGCCGAAATCGTCGAGGCAGACGGTACAGCCGAGACGGTGCAAGTCGTCCATGAAGGCTTCGGCGTCGTGGATGTTGGCCAGGGCGCCGGTTTCAGTCAATTCGACGATGAGTCGCTGCGGCTCGACCTCGAACGCCGCCAGCTTGCTGCGGATCAGTTCGGCCAGTCCCGGTTCGCCGAAGGAGCGGGCGGAAATGTTGATGGCCAGCGCCGGCAGCTCGGGTTCTTCGGCGAGTACGCGGATGGCGTCGCCGATCACCCAGCGGTCGATGTCGAGAATGCGCCCGCTCTTTTCGGCGGCGGGGATGAAGTTGCCCGGCATCAGCAGCGAATCGGGACTGTCCGGATCGATCATCCGGACCAGGGCTTCGTAATGGGCGACGGCGCCGGTGCGCACCGAGTGGATGCCCTGGAAGTGGAGGACCAGGCGCCGTTCGTCGAGCGCGCGCTGGATGCGGTCGTTCCAGCCCAGCTGGTGGAGCATCTGCTCGGAGTCGTCGAGGTCGGGCCGGTAGATGCGCCAGCAGTTCTTGCCGCTGGATTTGGCCTGGTACATCGCGGCGTCGGCGTGGGAAACGATGTTCTCGCTGCTGTCGCCGTGCTCCGGGAAAAGCGCGATGCCCAGGCTGATGGTCAGGCCGAGCTGATGGCCGGAGAAATCGAAGGCGATGCTGCGTACGGCATTGACGATGCGTTCGGCCAGCGCCTGGGCACCGGCCCGGTCGGCCCCCGGGGCAAGGATGACGAACTCGTCGCCACCCAGGCGGGCGAGCATTTCGTCGGCGCGGACGATCTTGGCTATGGTGTTGGCAGCGCGCAGCAGGACGTTGTCGCCGGCGCGATGGCCAAAGGTGTCGTTGATCGTCTTGAATTCGTCGATGTCGAAGTAGAGCAGTGCACCGTGGTGTTCCGGGCCGCGATGCACATGCTCCAGCGCGCGTTCGAGTTCGGCCGAGAAGCGGGCGCGGTTGGCCAGTCCGGTCAGCGGGTCGCTCTCGGCCATGTAGAGCAGGCGCTCGGCCAGTTCGCGCTGGGTCAGTTCAGCCGCTTCGAGTTCTTCCATGCGGGCATGCAGGGCAGCCGCCATGGCGTTGAAGGCAGTCACCACGCGGCCGATGTCGTCACCGCCGCCGCCGGGTAGCGGCGAAAATCGATCGCCCTGGGCCAGGGCGCGGCTGGCGCTCGACAGGGCGCTCAGGTGGCGGGTCAGCCACAGCGCGATGGCGGTCAGCACGGCGGTGGTCAGCAGGATGCCGAACAGGGCGAGCAGGATGTTCTGGGTCAGGATGTCGCGCCGGGCGGTATTCAGGAAATGCAGGTCGAGTCCGATCAGCAGTTCGCCGTACTGCCGGCCCTCGATTTCCATGGCGATGTGAAAGTCCATGCGGCTGGCGTCCTCCGGCAGTCCGGAGAGAAATTCCAGGGCGCTTTGCCCGGGCAGTTCGCTGGCCGCCGCCGAGGCGATGCGCCGGTCTTCGTCGTCGAACATGACGAGGTAGCTCATGCCCTGCAATTGGCGGGCGTCGTTCAGGATTTCACTGACGGCAGCGTAGTCGTGCTGGGCCATGGCCGGCGCCAGGGCCGCCCGCATCAGGCGGCTGGTCTCGGCCCGGCGCAGCTCGAATTGCTGGAGCAGGTGGGTTTCCGCAAGGCGCTGGCTGTTCCACAGGATGGCCGAGATCATCACGACCTCGACGATGACGGTCAGGACGATCAGGCGTCCGCGCAGCGAGCGGGGGAGGAGGGTCATTGGTGCGCCGTTTCGCGCAGCAGCCGGCGGGTTTCGGGCAGCGCGCGCTCCAGCGTCTTGCGGTCGTCGGCGGTGAGCGCGCGGAAACCGCCCTGGGCCGTGGAGGTGAAGAATTCCCGGCCGGCCGGCGAGCGTTCGAAAGCTTGCAGCGCGGCGATTACCGCCTTGTAATCCTCGCCCAGGCGGGCATGGGCGATGTAGAACTGTCCCGGGAAAACGGCCAGATCACGCCAGACCTGGGTGCGCTGGCGAATTTCCGGCGGCGACAGGACCAGGCTGGTGGCATTGACCAGGGCGGCGCGGGTCTTGCCGGTAATCGCGTTGTGGATTGCGCTGGAATGTGAGACGGCGCTGACGAACTGGTAGTCCCGGTTCTCGACCAGTCCTTCGTCGGCCAGGGTCTGTGCGCCCAGGATGGCCATCAGTGCGCTGCGGTCGGTGACGGCAATGCTGGCGCCGCGCAAGTCGGCGATGTTGTTGACTGGTTGGTCGGTGGCACTGACCAGAATGCCGCGAATCGGGTCGCGGTGAACCAGCAGCGGCTGGAAACCGTGGTCGCGAATCGCCAGCCAGCCGTAATGCGGCGGGGTGATGGCAATATCGTAGTCGCCGGCGCGCAGGCGCTGGAAAAAACTCTGGTAATCGGGGGCGGTGCGTAGATTGATCGGGCGCTGCAGGCTGCTTTCCAGGCTCTTGGCCAGGGGGGCATGCGTGCGCAGCAGCATGCCGGTGCTCATGTAGGGAACGATGCCGACGGTCAGCGGGGCGCCGGATGGTTTTCCTGCCGCGCTGGCCGGTTGCAGGATGAGGCCCAGGGCCAGCGACAGGGCGCAGACGAACAAGCTCAGGTGGCGCATACGACAATCCGGAGACACATAAGCGCAGGATTATAGACCGTAAGACCTTCGGGGTTTATGCGGAATCGGCGGATGGCAGCGCTTCGAGTGCTTCGTGCAGTTCCAGCCAGCGCAGTTCGGCTTCGTCGATCTGCTCGCCAAGGGTATTGGCCTGGCGATGCATTTCTTCGCTTCTGGCGCGGTCGACCGTGACATAGAAGTCGGGATCGGCGAATTGCGCGTCGAGGGCTGCCTTTTCCGCCTGCCACTTGGCCAGCTTGCGGTCGATCTGCTCGATTTCCTTGCTCAGCGTGCGTCGCTGGGCGAGCAGGGCCTGCCGGTTGGCCTTGGCGTCGGCGCGTTGCTGCAGGCGCTCGCTCTTCTCGGCAGCAACGTCGGGGGCCGCCGTCTTCTCGGCGTTGCGCTGCGCCGCCAGCCAGGCGGCGTAGTCGTCGAGGTCGCCGTCGAAGGGCGTCGCCCGGCCGTTGTCGACGAGCAGCAGTTCGTCGGCGCAGGTGCGCAGCAGGTGGCGGTCGTGCGAGACGACGATCATGCCGCCCTCGAACTCCTGCATGGCGAAGGTCAGCGCCTCGCGCATTTCCAGGTCGAGGTGGTTGGTCGGCTCATCCAGCAGCAACAGGTTGGGCCTGGTGCGGATCAGCAGGGCCAGCGCCAGCCGCGATTTCTCGCCGCCGGAGAAGGGTTCGATGGCGCGCGTCGCCATCTCGCCGCGGAAGTCGAAACCGCCCAGGTAGTCGCGCAGTTCCTGTTCCGGCGTCAGCGGTTCGAGGCGCTGCAGGTGCTGCAGCGGCGATTCGTCGGGGCGCAGTTGTTCGAGCTGGTGCTGGGCGAAGTAGCCGATGTTGAGCGCCTTGGCTTCCTTGCGCTCCCCGCCCTGCTGGGCGACGGCGCCGGCGAGCAGCTTGATCAGCGTCGACTTGCCGGCGCCGTTGCGGCCGAGCAGGCCGATGCGGCAGCCGGGGCGCAGCGTCAGCGTGATGTTGTCGAGAATCCTGCGGTCGACGTAGCCGGCACCGGCATTTTCGATGACCAGCAGCGGATCGGGCAGGCTTTCCGGTTCGCGGAAGCTGAAGTGGAAGGGCGAGTCGACGTGCGCGGCGGCGACGATTTCCATGCGTTCAAGCATCTTGACCCGGCTCTGCGCCTGGCGCGCCTTGGTCGCCTTGGCCTTGAAGCGCTCGACGAAGCGGGTCAGCTTGGCGATCTCGCGCTGCTGCGCGGCGAAAGCCGATTGCTGGGCGGCCAGGCGGGCGGCCTTGGCGCGTTCGTAGTCGGAGTAGCCGCCCGTGGTCAGCGTCAGCTTCTGCTGGTCGATGGCGATGATCTGGCCGACCACGGCGTCGAGGAAATCACGGTCGTGCGAGATCAGCAGCAGCGTCGCCGGCGTCGTTTTCAGCCACTGTTCGAGCCAGAGCACGGCGTCGAGGTCGAGGTGGTTGGTCGGCTCGTCGAGCAGCAGGAGGTCGGCGCGGCAGGAGAGGGCGCGGGCGAGGTTGAGGCGGACCCGCCAGCCGCCGGAGAAATCGGCGACCGGCCGGGCGAAGTCGGCGTCGGTGAAACCGAGTCCGTGCAGCACCTCGGCGGCGCGGGCCTTGGCCGAATAGCCGTCGATGTCGGCGTAGCGGGTGTGCAGGTGGCCGATGGCCTCGCCGTCGCCGCGCGCCTCGGCCTCGGCCAGTTCGCGTTCGACGCGGCGCAGTTCGGTGTCGCCGTCGAGCACGAAATCGAGTGCGGCGTCGGGCAGGGCCGGGGTTTCCTGGGTGACGCGGGCGATCTGCCAGCTGGCCGGGATCTCGCAGTCGCCGGCTTCGGCGTGCAGTTCGCCGGCGAGCAGCGCGAACAGGCTGGATTTGCCGCAGCCGTTGGCGCCGACCACGCCGACCTTCCAGCCGGGGTGGATCTGCAGGTTGGCGTCGACCACCAGGGGGCGGGCGGCGCGGGCGAAGGTGAGTTGGCGCAGGGCGATCATCAGGGGGCGAATTATAGCGGCGGGCTGCTAGAATCCTCGCATGATCAAGCTGATTACCACCGACCAGCTCAAACCGGGCATGTACATCCATGACCTCAATTGCGGCTGGCTCGATCATCCCTTCCTGACCAACGCTTTCCACGTGCGCGACATGGCGACCGTGGACAAGATCGTCAAGCTCGGGATCAGGGAGGTATACATCGACACCGTCAAGGGTGCCGATGTATGGCAGGCGCGCAGCGCCAGCGAGGTCAGCGCCGAACTCGACCGGCGCCTGCAGGAAATTGCCGAGAAGAAATCCGACCGGCCGATCGAGGTCGACGTCAAGGACGAAGCGGCTCGGGCACGCCGGCTGCAGGGCGAAGCCAACAAGATCGTGCGCAACATGATGGATGACGTGCGCCTGGGCCAGCAGATTCATGTCGAGCGTGTCGAGCCGCTGGTCGAGGGCATTGTCGATTCGATCTTCCGCAACCAGGACGCGTTGCTGCCGCTGAACCGTCTGAAGAATCACGACGACTACACCTTCCAGCATTCGGTCAGCGTCTGTGCGCTGCTGGTCGCCTTCGGCCGGGGCATGAAGCTCGACAAGGCAGTGATCCGCGAACTGGCGCTCGGTGGCCTGCTGCACGACGTCGGCAAGGCGCGCATTCCCGACCGCATCCTGAACAAGCCGGGCAAGCTCAGCGACGACGAATTCGGCCACATGCAGCATCATGTCGATGAGGGCGTTAACCTGCTGCAGGAGTCCGGCGGCATCAGCGACATCGCCTTGCAGGTGACCGCCCAGCATCACGAGCGCTTCGACGGTTCGGGTTATCCCGGCGGCCTGGCCGGCGCGGGCGTGTCGTTGTACGGCCAGATGGCGTCGATTGTCGATGTCTACGATGCGATCACTTCCGAGCGCGTCTACCACAAGGGCATGGCGCCGACGCAGGCGCTCAAGAAACTGCTCGAATGGAGCAGCCACCATTTCGATCCCAAGCTGGTCCAGGCCTTCATCCGCTCGATCGGCATCTATCCCAGCGGCTCGCTGGTCATGCTCGAAAGCAAGCGCCTCGGCGTGGTTCTGGAGCAGAACGAAGGCAACCTGCTCGAACCCGTGATCCGGGTCTTCTATCACACCGGGCAGAAACACTACATTCCGCCGGAAATCATCGACCTGTCGAAGTTCCAGCAGGACAAGGTCGCCAGTTTCGAAAGCTACGAAAAATGGAATATCGATCCCCAACTCTGGTTGCCGGGCTGATCCTGGCGTTGTTCGGCGGCGCGGCGCTGGCCGACGAGGCCGATTGGGAACAGCGCCTGGCCCGGGCCGAGGCCATGCGGGCGGAGGCCGAGGCCCGCCTGACGGCCGCCAACGCCGAGTTCGAGCGCGAAAATCTCGCCTGCCAGAAGAAATTCCTGGTCAATGCCTGCGTCAACAAGGCGCGCGAAGCGCAGATCGCGGCAACCCGGGAAAGCCGGCAGCAGGAAATCGAAGCCAGTGCCGTCGAGCGTGAGGTCAGACGCGAGCAGTCTGCGGCCAGGGCGGCCCGGGTCGCCGCCGAGGAGCAACGTCGGGCGCAGGATCTGCCTGCCCGGGAACAGGCCGTGGCGGAAGAGCGGCGGCAGGCTGAGGAAGCGCGTCAGCAGGCGCTGGCCGACAAGCAGCGAAAAGCGGAAGCGCGGGCGCAGAAACGGGCGGAACAGGCCGAGGCGCATCGGCGCAAGGTGGCCGAGCATGAAGCACGCGTCGCCGAGCGCAAGGCGCGGGCCGCCAGGCGCGCTGCCGGGGACTGACAGGGCGCGGCCGGCGGTGATCCGCAAGATAGCCATCGGCGATTTGCAGCCCGGCATGTATGTCGTGGATCTGCACAAATCCTGGCTGGAACACCGCCTCTGGCGCAATCGCCTGATGATCCGGGATCAGGCGCAGATTGACCGTCTGCGCGAGGACGGCATCGTCGAAGTCAGCATCGATACCCGGCGCGGCAAGGATGTCCCGGTTCATGCGCCGATGGAGCCGCGTCGCTCTGTGCCGACGACGGTATTGCCGCTCCGGCCTGCGCCACGGGTCTCCCTGGGCGAGGAAAGGCGGCGTTCGGCCCGCCTGCTGAACGAGGGGGCGGTTTTGCTCGACGAGCTGACCGATGCGGCCCGGGCCGGGCAGCGGGTCGACGCATTGCGCCTGGAGCCGCTGGTGGCCCGGATGATCGAATCGGTGGCGCGCAATCCCGATGCGCTGGTTCCCCTGTCCCGGCTCAAGCAGATGGGCGAGTACGACAACGCTCATGCCGTGGCGACGGCGGCGCTGATCATTGCGCTCGGTCGTCAGCAGGGGCTGGCCGCGCCCGAAATCGAGAAAATGGCGCTCGGGGCCTTGCTCAAGGACATCGGGCTGGCGGCCATCGACACGCGCTTGGTCGACAAGTCCGGGCAGCTGTCGCATGCCGAGTATGTGCAGGTGCAGCGCCACGTCGAGGAGGGGCTGGCGGTGCTCGAAGCGACCGCCAGCCTGCCGGAAACGACGGTGGCGGTGGTCCTCGAACACCACGAGCGTTTCAACGGCAGCGGCTATCCCTACCGCATGGCCGGTGAAGGGATTTCACTGGCCGGCCGGCTGGCGGCGATTGTCGACAGCTACGACGCGATGACCTCCGACCGCCCCTACCGTGCCGCGCTGTCGCCGACGGTGGCGCTGCGACAGCTCTACGAGCAGGGTGGCAGCCAGTTCGATCCGGCGCTGGTCGCCGGCCTGGTCCGCACACTCGGCATTTACCCGGTCGGTACCCTGGTGCTGCTCGAAAGCGGGCATCTGGCGGTGGTCGAGCAGGTACATGCCGAGCAACCGTTGAACCCGGTGGTCAATGTCATCTACCACGCCGGGCGGCGCCAGTATTGCGCGCCGGTGCAGGTCGACCTGGCCAGGAAAGTCGGTAACCACTACGGGCAGATTGTCCGCGCCGAAAGCTTCCAGCGTTGGGGGCTCAGTCCGGAGCGCTGGCAACCAGCCTGATCAAGCGGGCAATCGGCGTCGGCACGCCAGCCGCAGCGGCCTCGCTCAGCGGCAACCACGCGCTGCCGGTCTCGCCGGTTGTCGCAGGCACCTGAACGCGGCAGACCACCGGTTGCAGGGTCAGCCGGAAATGCGTGAATGCGTGTTTCAGGTCTGGCAGCTTCCGCTGCGCCAGCGCGCACAGGCCGCGCGCCGCCAGCACCTGCTCCGGCTCGCCTTCCGGCGGCACCAGCAGGCCGCCCCACAGGCCGCTCGGCGGTCGCCGTTCGAGTAGCAGGCGCTGGCCGTCGGTGATCAGCACGAAGGTCGCACTGCGTTCGGGCACCGGCGCTCGCGGCCGGGCTTCCGGCAAGGTTTTCTGGCGCCCTTCGCGGCGGGCGACGCAGGCATCGGCAAAGGGACAGGCCGGACAGTGCGGCGTGCCGCGCGTGCACAAGGTCGCGCCGAGGTCCATCAAGCCCTGCGTGTAGGCCTCGATGCCGGTTTCCGGGAGCAGGCTTTCGGCGAGTTGCCAGAGTTTGCGTTCAACCGGAGCCGAGCCCGGAAAGCCGGCGATGCCGAAGACCCGGCACAGCACCCGCTTGACGTTTCCGTCGAGGATTGCCGCCCGCTCGCCGAAACTGAAGGCGGCGATGGCGGCGGCCGTCGACCGGCCGATGCCGGGAAGTTCGGCGAGTTCGGCCGCAGTTCTCGGGAAAGCCCCGCCATGCTGTGCGACGATCTGCTGGGCGCAACGGTGCAGGTTGCGCGCCCGGGCGTAGTAACCGAGTCCGGCCCAGTGTTCGACGACGCGCTCGATCGGCGCCGCCGCCAGCGCCACGACATCGGGAAAGCTGCTCAGGAAACGCTGGTAATAGGGGATCACCGTGGCGACCTGAGTCTGCTGCAGCATGATCTCCGACAGCCAGACCCGGTAGGGGTCGCGGCTGCCCTGCCAGGGCAGGTCGTGGCGGCCGGCAGCCTGTTGCCAGGCGATCAGTCGTTGGGCAAAGCTTTGTTCTTTCGGCAAATTTCGTCTCGACGCGGGAAGCGGGAGCCGGGATAATACGGCGTTTTTTCCGCAGTGAATGCCATGACCCAGCCGCAAACCGATACCCGCGCCCTGCGCAATGCCCTTGGCCGCTTTGCCACCGGCATCGCCATCGTCACGGCGATCGATCCGGACGGCCATCCGATCGGGCTGACGGTCAATTCCTTCTCGGCGGTTTCCCTGCAGCCGGCGCTGGTGCTGTGGTGTCTCGACAACGGCTCGCACAATCTGGAAGCCTTCCGCAAGGCCAGCCACCACGCGATCAACATCCTCTCAGCCGAACAGCAGGATCTCTCCAACCGCTTTGCCACCTGGCCGGCCGACCGCTTCGTCGGACTGCCCTGGCAAGCCGGCGTCGGTGGCGCACCGGTATTCCCCGGTTGCTGCGCCAGTTTCGAAGTCGCCAACGAGAGCGCGCTGCCGGGCGGCGATCACACGGTCTTCGTCGGCCGCGTCGAGAAGTTCAGCGAAGCCCCGGAACTGGCGCCACTGCTGTTCCACGCCGGCCAGTACCGCAAACTGGCCGGGGTCTGATCCGGCAGTTCAGTTAGGCAGTCCTGCCCGGTCCGATTCGCGTCGGCGGGGGTGATTGCCGGAGATGGGCAGGCCGCCCACGCCGTTGTCGCTGGTCCATTGGATCAGTGCTTCCCTGATCAGCCGTGCCTCGCCGGCGCTCAATTCGTCGTTGGCCAGGGCGATCCGCATCATTCCGCGCAGCAGGGTCTGCTGCAGGAAGGGATGGCTGACCTCTTCCAGCACCCGGGACAGGTCGCCGGCCGTCAGGCGCTGGTCGAGGGTACGGGTCATCGACTGACCGAGTTCGAGGTCTTCGTAAAACTCGCGGATCACCGCGTCGAGCAGCAGGCTGTCGATACCCAGGGCGCGCAGGATGTCGTCCTGTTCGATCAGTTTGTACTCTTCCGGTTCGGCCACGCCGTCGATCAGCATGCCGAGGGCGAGAATGCGGGCAATGGCCTTGGGGCTGTTGTGTGGGTAGTGGCGCATTTTTGTCTCCTGGGAATGGTTGGATCCTGCCGGGGGTTCCGGTCCGGCTGATTATGCTGTGCTTGCCGGAAGAAATGTGCTGGTCAGCACGATTGGCTACCATTCCTGATCAGATCGTTACAGATCGCAAGCAATTCAAACAAAATCGGACTGTCTGGTGCTGCGTCAGCGACTGACGGAAATCCTCTGGTCTGCATTGAATTGCCGGTGATCCAGGACTAGAATCTTGCCTTCACCGCCCGAGCGGGCGTCGTATAGTGGCATTACCTGAGCTTCCCAAGCGTGCGACGTGAGTCGTAGGTTAGCTGTAACCTTGCACCACGCTGATCCCATTGCGGGATCACCACCATTGCGGTGGGTAGTGCATTAACACAGCCGTATCTAAACTGTGCCTCACGGCACGGAACGGCGTAAGCCGTATAAGTAATTGTTCTGCCCTCCGAAAGGAGGTGACAGAACCCGGGGTTCAGCCCCCGGTAGTCTAGGAGCGGTGCGTCACTGGTAACGGTGGGGTGCTAAGCGCTCTGAAAATGTAGCCACCTTACGGGGTATGTCATATCCCGTGAGGGGTCTGGCATGATTTCGGGAGTTGCACCCGAATGAGGCGCTGGGCTGGGTTGGATGGTTAACGCAAGTGAACCGCTATTAAACGTCGTAAAGCTTGAAGAGCCAAAGGCAACTTGCAGTATCGGGCTCTGGCCAAAAAGGCATGTGACCGGTTATCCGCTTGCTTGGTGCGGATACGCTGACATGATGGTCACCGGCGAAAAGGCGGAACCTTCCCAACTCTGTTACTTATGCGGAACACGGTAAGCCCAACGTGGCGTCCGGCCTGTTTGGCGGACAAGGATGACCGCAAGGTCATCTGATGCCGTAGTGGGTAGAGGATGGTGGAAAAAGCGAATGCCTCTCTGTAATGGAGGGGATAGGGGAGAAATTCCCTGACGCGAAAGCGTGCAGACTTCCATCTGGTGATCTGTCGCAAGACAGGTCTGTAAATCGCATCCGGCGGGGATGATGTACAATCCCCGCGCGGGGCGAGTGCGTCTTCCCTCCCGGGACAGAGCGGGTGTAGTTCAATGGTAGAACTCCTGGTTCCCAACCAGATAACGTGGGTTCGATTCCCATCGCCCGCTCCATCTGCTATATAAATCAATAAGTTAACTCGGTTTTTCGGTATCTGGTGTCCGTAGACGTGTCCGATGACGTGTCCGAAACATGCCGAGAAAACCGTTATCTGCTCCCTACCTTTACCAGCGTGGCCGCTTGTTCGGTTTTCGTTGGACTTGTTCCCCGCGCCTGGCTGAACAGATCGGCCGCGCTGAGCTACGTCGCTCCCTGGGAACGGGGTATTTGGCCGTTGCTGTTCGCCGAGCCATCGAAATTGCTGCCAAAATCCGGGTTTTGGAAACAAAACTTGATTCTTGCGACATGCGCGAACTGAAACAGACCGACCTCCAGACCGTTCTCAACCATTATTTCCATACAGCCCTGGCTGATTCGGAGCAGTGGCGCACCGAAAGCAATGGCTTGACCCCGGCCGGCGTCGAGGCGGAACTGATCGCGTTGGAGTTCATGGCACGCGATACGCGAGAGCGCTTGAGTTTGCACCGAGCCGATGAACCCTATGACACCCTGAAAAAGGTGGCAGGCGATGCCGGCTTCGAAGTGCCTGCACCCGATTCCGCTATGGCAAAAGCTTTGGCGCGAGGTATTTTGCGCACCGATGCCCGGCTCATTGAAATGGAGTTGCGGCGAACGCGCGGAGACTACACCGACGAGCCGTCGTTCATGCAGCCGCTGGCCGCCCCGGCTGCATTTTCCGGGGCTGGCGCAAAGCGATTGTCGGAGTTGATCGCGCTGTTCAGTGACGAGCATCAGGGCGAATGGAATCACCGGACCCGGATCGACAATAGGGCGATTTTTCGTGACCTCCTCGAAATCATCGGTGATCCGCCGATTGGCCTGTTGAGCAAGAATGCGCTGATCGAGTATCGCGAAAAAACCCAGCGTTTACCGCCCAATCGCAATAAAACCCCGCGCTTCAAAGACCTGAGCATTGATGAGCTACTCAAGTTGCCAGATTTGCCGCAGTCAGCGCCGCACACCATCAATAAGCGATTCGTGCGCATCCAGCAGCTATTCACCTGGGCGGCTGCAAAGGGTTATGTCGCCGAGGGTGTCTGCCCAAAACTGACGATCCGCGAGACGCATAGAACCAAGCGCAGGCTACTGCGCGATACTTTCGACGCGGATGACTTGAAAGCCATTTTTCTGTGTGACGAGTATGTCAGTAACCGCATCTATAGCCAATACCGCACCCCCTACATGTTCTGGGTGCCGCTCCTGGCGCTGTTTGCCGGTGCGCGTCTTGAGGAAATCACGAGTCTGCGGACGAAGGATATTGTGATGGTCGGCGATGTCCTGTGTCTCGACATCAACCGCGAGTTGGACAAGCGTGAGATTTCCGCCGCCTTGACTGACCGACGTGGCAATCCGGTCGTCCAGGAGAAATTACTCAAAAATGATGATTCCGTGCGTGTCTGCGCCATCCATCAGACCGTACTTGACCTGGGATTCCTTGACTACGTGGAGTATCGACGTCAGCGCAGAGACATCCGGTTGTTTCCCGAAACCAAGGTACGAGCAGGGACCGGGCGGCATGGTGCAACCGCATCGAACTGGTTTGCGCGATACCTGGACCGGCAAGGCATCACTTCCCGGAAGAAGACCTTCCATTCATTCCGGCATACCTTCATCAATGCGCTGAAACAAAATGGTGTTGACCTGGAACTGGCCCGGGAGCTTGCCGGCCACCAGGGCGAATCAATCACGTATGCGCTCTATGGCAAGGATTTGATGCCCGTTGTTCAGCGAGAAATTCTGAAGCGACTGGATTTTTGGGGGATTGATTTTTCCCCGCTGGCGGGGAAGTGGACGGCGATGCTATCTGACTATGGGCGGCACGGCCGCAGTCGGTAGATAGGCCAAAACGTTACGCGAAGGGCTGCAACCGGCCAACTACGGACGGTCACCTATCCTAGCGAGGCGGTTTTCTGAACGTCCGTTTGGTTCCATAACCTGCCAGAACAGAACTTTCCAAAACTCATCCAAAAACTAGGCTTGAGCCTCAATCGATGGTAAATCCGTAAGAAAACTAACCAATGGCGAAACTGCAAAAGTCAGCTTTTTCTTGACTAGATCGATGTTGCGCCGCACAATAAAAGCCATGACTGTTACACATTTCGCCAAACCGAATGTTGCAACACGCTTCCTACCTAGCGCCGTTTTCGCTTTGAGCGTTTCGCCACAAGTCCACTATCGCGGCTCATCATTGCCGCGGGGCTTCTTCAGCTCAGTCACGCCTCCCTAGTCATTTCCAAACATCCGGGTTATGCGCCTTGAATCCTCAGCGATTCAGGGCCGGTTAGCTATTTTCTTTTGCGAACGTGCGTTTATCGCGCGGCAAGAGCTTTATCCCATTTGTTTCTATGAACTAAGCCATTAAGGCCAAGGCAAACATACATTTATGTCGCTACAAACAATCAAACAGGACTGGTTTTCCAACGTCCGCAACGATCTGCTGGCCGGCGTCGTCGTCGCGCTTGCACTGATTCCCGAAGCCATCGCTTTTTCCATCATCGCCGGGGTTGACCCCAAGGTCGGGCTGTACGCCTCGTTCTGTATCTCTGTGGTCATCGCCTTCGTCGGTGGCCGGCCGGGCATGATCTCGGCCGCTACCGGCGCGATGGCGCTGCTGATGGTCACGCTGGTCAAGAACCACGGCCTCGAATACCTGCTCGCCGCTACCGTGCTCACCGGCGTGCTGCAGATCATCGCCGGCTGGATCAATCTCGGCGCGCTGATGCGCTTCGTCTCGCGCTCGGTGGTCACCGGCTTCGTCAATGCCCTAGCCATCCTGATCTTCATGGCGCAACTGCCGGAGCTGACCAATGTCACCTGGCATGTCTATGCGATGACCGCTGCTGGCCTCGGCATCATTTACCTGTTCCCGTACATCACCAAAGCGGTGCCGTCGCCGCTGGTCACCATCGTCGTGCTGACCGCTGTCGCCCTAATCCTTGATCTCGACATCCGCACCGTCGGTGACATGGGGCAACTGCCGGACAGCCTGCCGATCTTCCTGATTCCAGACATTCCGCTCAATTTCGAAACGCTGCTCATCATCTTCCCGTATTCGCTGACGCTGATGGTCGTCGGCCTGCTCGAATCACTGATGACCGCAACCATCGTCGATGACCTGACTGACACGACCAGCAACAAGAACCGCGAATGCGTCGGCCAAGGCGTTGCCAACATCGCTTCCGGCTTCGTCGGCGGCATGGCTGGCTGCGCGATGATCGGCCAGTCGGTGATCAACATTAAATCCGGTGGCCGTGGGCGGCTGTCCACACTGGCATCTGGCGTCTTCCTGCTGCTGATGGTGGTTTTCCTCGGCGACTGGGTGGCGCAGATTCCGATGGCGGCGCTGGTCGCCGTAATGATCATGGTTGCCATCGGCACCTTCAGCTGGGGCTCGCTACGTAACCTGAAGGAACACCCGGCAAGTTCCAGCGTCGTCATGGTGGCTACAGTAATCGTCACCGTATTCACCCACGATCTGGCCAAGGGCGTCGGCGTCGGCGTGCTGCTTTCCGGCTTCTTCTTTGCCCACAAGGTCGCACTGCTGTTCCGCGTCCGTTCGAATTCGGAAGACGAAGGCCGCGCCCGTGTTTATCGCTTCTCCGGCCAGATCTTCTTCGCCTCGGCCGACCGCTTCGTCAATTGCTTTGATTTCAAGGAAGTGGTTGAAAAGGTCATCATCGACGTTTCCAAGGCGCACTTCTGGGACATCACCGCAGTCAGCGCACTCGACAAGGTGGTGCTGAAATTCCGCCGCGAAGGTGTCGAGGTCGAAATCGTCGGCCTCAACGAAGCCAGTTCAACGATGCTTGACCGCTTCGCCATCCACGACAAGGACGGCGCCGAAGACATGCTGTCCGGCCACTGAGGAAAAAATGATGACCAAAAATGAAAACAAGGTTCTCGCCTGCGTCGACCGCTCACATTTCGCCGACACCATCGCCGACGCTGCCGCCTGGGCGGCCAGCCGGATGAACGCACCGCTCGAATTCCTGCACATCCTCGACCGCCACCCGGAAATTGCTTCCGGTGAGGACCATTCCGGTGCCATCGGTTTCAATGCTCAGGAGCATCTGCTTCATGAACTGAGCGACAAGGATGCCGCAAAGACCAAGGCCATGCGCGAAAGCGGCCGGCTGTTCTTGAACGGCCTGCGCGAACGCGCCATCGCCGCCGGCGTGCCGGCACCGGACACCCGCCAGCGCTACGGCCACCTAGAAGAAAGCCTGGCCGAACAGGAAGCTGGCGTGCGCCTGTTCGTCCTTGGTCGGCGTGGCGAATCGGCAGAAACGAGCACGAAACTGCTGGGTAGCAACGTCGAAAACATCGTCCGCGCGCTGCATAAACCCGTCCTCACCGTCACCGAAAACTTCAAGGCGCCCGAGCGCTTCATGATCGCCTTCGACGGCGGCGAAGTCACCAAGCGTGGGGTCGAGATGGTAGCCAACAGCCCGCTGCTAAAGGGCATCCCTTGCCTGCTGTTGATGGCCGGCAAACCGGACCCGGAAGCGCCGAAAAAAATGGAATGGGCGCGGTCGACGCTGGAAAAAGCCGGTTTTTCAGTGACGACTGAAATCATCCCCGGCGACACTGAGACCGTCATCGCCCGGACCATCCAGGAACGCGACATCGACCTACTGCTGATGGGCGCTTTCAACCACTCGCCGCTGAAAAGCCTGCTGTTCGGTAGCCGCACGACCGAACTGTTGCGTTCGGCAAAGGTTCCGACGCTGCTGTTGCGCTAAATCACGACGGTCAGGCGGGCTCACCCTAAACAAAGGAGCGACGATACGATGCAACTACCCAAATCCATCGGATTGCCCAGTTTTGGTGAGCCCACTTATCGCGTCATTGAGGTATCCGCAGGAGAGAGTCTGGTTGGACGATTATCCGCACCAGCAGCGCCATGTCCTTCCTCTCCCAGCGACGGGAACTATTGGAGGAAGCCTACCCGGGCGACATCATCGGCCTGCCCAATCACGGCTTGCTGCAGCTTGGCGACACGCTAACCGAAGGCGAAAAGTTGCAATTCACCGGCCTGCCTTTCTTCGCCCCGGAGATTTTCCAGGGCGTTGAGGTGGCAGACCCGATGCGGGCGAAACAATTACGCATGGGCCTGCTGCAACTGGGCGAGGAAGGCGCCATTCAGGTTTTCCGGCCACACGATGGCGGCGGTTTGCTGCTCGGTGCCGTCGGCAATCTGCAGTTCGAAGTCGTGGCGCACCGGCTGCGCCACGAATACGGCGTCGATGCCCGCTTTGTGGCCAGTAAATATCGCCTAGCCCGCTGGATCACGGCGGACGACCCCGATGAACTGAAACGCTTCATCGAATTCAACCGCTACCGGATTGCCTTCGATGTAGTCGATGCGCCGAGGTTTCTGGCGACTTATCAAAGCGAATTCAATCTCACGGATCGCTGGAAAACCATTCATTTTCACGCCTTGCGCGAACACGCCGGCTTGATTTTCCAATCCAGACTCAGTGGCTAAAAGGGAACAGCAGACGATGATGACAAAACAAGAAACCGACATTTTTCAAGTTCAAATCGAATTGGCGCTGGCCAACATGATCGATGAACTCAACGATGACAAAACGCGTGCTTCCCGGCGCGAGATACTGACCCAGGAACAGCGGCGTTACGAAGCGGCGCAGGAGAGAATCGAACAGGGGCGCTGCGGCAAATGCTGCGCCTGCCACGACGATATTGAAATTCCATACCTGCAAGCCAACCCCGCAGCCCCGTTCTGCGAATACTGCCAGGAAGAGAGAGATGCACGCCGACAATAAGACGCCAACCGAGGCAATCGATCTGACCTATTTCCGCAATCGCATCAGCCTGGACTTGATCAAGCTCAACCAGGCGATTGAGGAATCCCGCCAGGCTTCGTCGACAGTTGAACTCGACCAGAGCAGCGTCGGCCGTCTTTCGCGCATGGATGCAATGCAGCAGCAGGCCATGGCGCAGAGCATGATGGAGCGCCTGCAATTGCAGAAACGCAAGCTGGAAGCTGCCCTGGCCCGCATCGACAGCGGCGGCTTCGGTCTTTGTTGCGCCTGTGGCGACGACCTGGAGCGCCAGCGCCTGCATGCCGATCCGTGCATTCTTTTCTGCCTGCCCTGCGTTGAAGAGCGAAGCGAAGAACTGAGATGATTACGCCATCCAACTCAGACCGAGGCACTATGGGCTGAAAGTTGTAGTGAGTCGCTGTATGGCAGCAAACGGTACATTGCTGCCCCATTTCTGGCCACAGGGCAAAGGTGAGCTTAGGCAATCGGCACTCTCTCAGTTCCGCGTACTGAATGACAGCTCAACTTAGAAACCTGCCGTAAGGCCATCGAGATGATGAATGTCTCTTGTGGGTCGTATCCTGACTTTTTAGCAACTCGCTTCAGATAGGCATCCGCAACACTACTCTGGCAGACATACCGCATTCCGCATCTGGTCATTCAGATTCAGTCCAAGCCGCTGGCAAATGTCAGTGGCAACCTTCTCAAACAA
Organism: uncultured Azonexus sp.; assembly: GCF_937982035.1. Classification (NCBI taxonomy): domain Bacteria; kingdom Pseudomonadati; phylum Pseudomonadota; class Betaproteobacteria; order Rhodocyclales; family Azonexaceae; genus Azonexus; species uncultured Azonexus sp. Next base: position 226,039 of record NZ_CALJNI010000008.1, on the reverse strand, counting down.
CGGGCCACGTGGCAGCGTTTGTGGCCTAAATTCCCTGCGTTTGGCGTTCTTGAGGTCTTGAATCGTGACGCCAAGTTTCTTGGCGATTTCCGCATGCTTCAGCTTGCCCGGTGACCATCCGCCCGCGTGGTGCATTACCGCTCGCAGCAGCATGCGGCGAATGGTTTGCTCCGATCCTCCATGAATTTTGACGCCTGCCAGGTTCAGTTTCACAGCTTCCCGGGTCGCCCTGTTACCTCGTTTCCGGATAGTCGCCGCTGCCTCCCGGTGCCGGTAAATCTCGCCAATGTCCTCAAAGGGTTTTGAGCTGCCGTCTTCGAGCAGATCGCGTTTCCAGTCCCAATCGGTATTTGCCCGTCGTGCATCGGCTTTGCTCACCAGGTCCTTCGCTTTCCCGTCGGCGATGTCATAACAGCTAATCAAGCGCCGAAATTGAAGCAGGGAAGGTTTCTCTTCGGCGAAAAGCTCCTCCAGGACATCCTTGACCTCGTCGGGCATGCCGTCGATTTTGTGGCCCCCCTTTGCGATGAAGGTCTGTTTTCCGTTCTGGGCCAGGAAATAACCCCGCGTCTTGAATACTTCGTATTCGTCGCCGATGTGCTTGGCTTCAATCCAACCCTCCGGGTCAAGGCCTAGATTGATGCGTCCCTGCTGCATGGCCTTGATGGCGTGGTAGCGATGGGTGATCTGCCCATAGTCAGGAATCAGGTCCGCGAACGAGGGCATGGAAGTCGGGGAAAATTGCCGATTGTCTGTGACCTCAAAAACCCCCATGCAGCCATCCGTGGTGCTTGCCAGCAATTCCGCGCCAGCCAGTTGCATTGCCTCTTCCATGCTGCACAGTGCGGCACGTACCAGGGAGGTGGTCATCGCCGCATATACGACGTTGGTGATCTTCGATTCGGGGAGCTCGGCATAGTTGCCGGCGAGGTCGCGCACATTTCGTTCCTTGCTCCCCTGGGCGAGCTTGCCATACAGGCTGTTCGCGGCTTCTTTGTATAGACCGTTCTCAATCGACGATTTGTCGTATTTTGCGCGTTCCTGAACGATGACGCGCAGGTAGTCGCCAAAGGCAGAAGTGACTGAAACGTCATCCGTGAGCGGATGCCATTTGTAGAAGGAGCGCAATGTGAGTTTGGCCCCCCGCGCTTTAGCCAAAAGCAATTCCGGAAGCCCGCAATGGCTGATGCCAGTTCGGGGGTAAAGCAAGCCGTAGTCCGTCGATACGGGCAGACAAGGCTCGACACCGACCGGAAACTCGAATCCCACCTCGCCCAGTCCAATCGGCAGATAGGCGCCGTTTGCATCGGCGAAGAACGACATCAGCTCTGATTCATGCCTCACCAGCGTTGGCGGAATGCTGAAATCAATGGCTGGCAGCACTGCCATCGCGGCGGGGTAGGCGCCTGCCAAGTCGAAATCAACAACCATCTTGTTGCTGGGCAGTTTGACGTGATCATGCCGTGCGGCGTAATTCCTTCCTCCATGAAAGCAACTGATGGCGATCGTATCGCTGAGTTGGCGGTTCATGCTCTTGACCTTGATTTTTTCCTGCTTTCCGCGCTTGTCCAGAACCACCTTTTCCACATGGCCGTGGTAGGTGTCATACCCATAACCCGAATTATCGAGCCAGGCGCGGAAACCCGTCGCCGACATGCCACCCAGCGTCATCGGGAGCTTCGCCACCCCCGTGATGCGTTCGACCGTATTGCCGATTTTCACCAGGTATTCGAGGCCGGCGCGGGTATCGGTCATGGCGTATGCCTGGAACAGTTCCGGGTCTTCATGAAACAGGCGCAGCATGTCAGTCCGTGAGTGTCCGAATTTTTCCAGCTTCAGCTTGGGGACGCTACAAATGGCACTGGCTTTTTCGAGACTGCCACGGCCTGGGGTCAATAGCATGGTGTCCCGGAGGGTCAAGCTGACCTCGGTTGCGTGCTTGAAGGGGCGGGTGGCGGACAGTTGCAGATCGCGGGAGGTGATCAGTGTCTTGCCGATTGCGGTGAACGCTTCTTTCCACCTGTCCCGGTCGGCAAGCATCGCCCACTCAGCGACTGTGTAATGGGCAACCAGCAGCATTGGTACGGGTTTGTCGGTGCGGCGGGGAATTCCCGCCAGATCAAGCGCCCAGCCCGCGAGCTGCGAGAGCTTGGGTCGAGTGCCATCAGGACGTTTGAATTCCTCAAAATACGACCACTGATTTCCGTCGCGAACGAATAACGACATTTGCATCGAGAGCAGGAAATTGACCTTTTCCGGGTCGATGGACGTATCAAAGCCATCGTGAGAACAGTACTCGGTGTCATAACAAGCGATGATGCTGTAGGGCACCCAGACATCGCCAGTGGGATGTTCAAGCAAGTTGGCATCAAAAGGTGTCAAACGTCCGCTTTGGGGCGGTGCTGCCTCTGAATCCTCTTTCATAAGGGACATTTGAAACCTCCTGTAACGGCAAGCACTTCAAACCGAGTGGGTGGGCGTGACTTGTGCGTGAGCGCCCAAAAAATTGACCTACAAACCAAATAGCGACCGATCGGCTGGGTGGGTCACTTTCTGATCAAGAAGTTGCATTAGCGGTACGCGCCAGGTGGCGTCGTCGAGCATGCCTAAAACGACTGCGCCGGCGATGATCTTCCGCTTGCTGTCCAGTGCCCGCCGACGGGCTGCTTCGGTGCGTTGCACACGCAGCAAGGCGGATTCTTTTTGGCGAGCAAGTTGGGCCAGCTTGTCTGCGGCAATTGCTTTTCGAATCGTCAGCGTAATGAGCCGCTTGGCTGCTTCATCGGGCCAGTTCTCGTCCTGGGAGCGTTGAATCAACTGGTCGACATCCGCTTTGAGCTGATTGCCGATGGCGCTATCGATGAAATCTGGAAATTTTACATCCTGAAATTTGATCATATTCGCACTATTGATTTGTGGTTTTCGATTTAACTAAGCTATCATCATCGGTATGATGCTGTCGAGCAAAAACCGGGCATTAAGAAAAAACGTCACCACAACATACCCCTCCGGCAGGAGCGCACCTATGCATCACAAGTGATGCGTGCGCTCCTGCCGGAGGGAAACGACACGAATTCGTGAGGGGGCAAAATGGCAATTTTTCACCTGAACGCACGACCGATTCAGCGCCGCAAGGGGGGTACTGCGTCGGGACTCGGGGCTTATATGCTCGACGCTGAGATCGTTGATCCGTATGACGGCCGCCGGCACCGCCAACGAGGTCGTCATGGGCACGACATCACGGCAATGACGTTCTTTCCTGGTGGGGAGGATTTCTTTGATACACCGATGGCGGCCTTCCAGAGCATCGACGCTTTCGAGAAGCGAAAAGATGCCACTTTGGGACTTGAGGTCGAGTTTGCTTTGCCGCATGAGCTGGATCGTCAGCAGCAGATTGCGGTGGTGACCAACTATGCTGCCGCGATTGCCGAGCGTGATGGTCGCTATGTCGTCGCGAGCATTCATCACAAGCAAGGCAACGAACATTGCCATCTCTGGATTACCGATCGTCCGGTCGACCGGGATGTCTCGGGAAATGTGGTCTGGGGGAAGAAGGACAACACGCCACAGGCGAACCAGGAGCGTTTGCTTTTCTATCGGGAAGCCTGGGCGGCAGCGGCCAATCAAGCGCTCCAGCTCGCCGGGTGTGATACGCGGATCGATCACCGCAGCAACCGCCAACGTGGTATCGCTCAAATGCCGTTTCGCCATGAAGGTAAAACCCCCAGTCCGGAAGCTCTGGCTCACAACGAAGTGGTACGCGCAGATCGTGAATGGACATCCGCCCTCCAGGCAGGGCGTGAGATTGGCAATTCGATTTTTCAGGTAAAAAACGACGCGCGGCAAATTGATGAGGAGATTGATCGCGTACGGGGAAAGCTGAAAGACATTGCGCAGAAGCATCGGCCGCGACACTTGCGACAGGGGCCAGCATTTCGTGTGGCGGTTGCTGTCGGTGCAATCATGAAGCACCGCAAACACCACGTCACCGAAAGTTCAACGACACAGCCGGTGGGGCACAGTCCTCAACCCTCAAGCCAATCCCGCCGGAATGCGGATACACCTTGGGATCGCTTACTCGCCAAGGGATTGACGGAATTCGATGCGGTGTGTGCCGTATTGAGTCAGGGGTACAGCAATGAGGAACTTCTCGACATGCTTGGCTACGATCGCACAGGTGATTTGTACGAGCAGCGGCGTTTGCGCGGACACGATTGGCTGGTATTGCCGGCGCCAAGCCCCATGCGGGTCACTGCAACGTCGCCAGCACCATCGCCTTGGGATACGGGGCCGATTTAAAGTCATCGCATGGTGGTATCGCTGGAGGTGTCCAATCCAGTCTTTCGCGAGGCTAGTTCTGGTAGGGCAGCAGGGCTTTTCGGGACCACACCATGTGTCCGAAGAGCGGTACAATTACCGCTCCAATTCAACTGGGACGCTCTTCGGCACCTCCGTTAAATCAAGGACTTATTTTTTGGCGTGCATTGGAGTGTTTTCCCTTCGCCCGCTCCAGTCACCGGTTCAATCAGCCCCCTGCTTCGCGGAGGGCTTTTTTGTTTCCGGAAGCCCGGGAGCGCGGGATTCGCCGGCGGCTTCCAGCAATTCCCGGATGAAGGCCTGTGCCGGCAGTGACAGCACTTTTCCTTTCAGATGGACGATGGACCACGGCTGGCGGATCGGGAAATGTTCGACGTCGAGGATGGCCAGCCCTTGTTCGGCGGGGTCGGCGGCCAGCGAATGCCGCGACAGGATGGCCAGGCCGAGGCCGCTGGCGACGAGGTCGCGGATGGCTTCGTTGCTGGCGACGGTGAGGCGGACGGTCGGTGTCAGGCCGAGTTGCTGCAGGTGACGGTCGACGGCGGCGCGCGAGCCGGAGCCGGGTTCGCGCAGCAGGAAGGATTCGCCGGCCAGTTCGGCCGCCGTGCAGCGCCGGCCGGCGGCGGGGTGGTCGAGCGGGGCGATGACGACCAGCGGATTGTCGAGGAAGGGGCGGACGACGATGTCCATGTCGGCCGGCGGCAGCGACATGATGTAGAGGTCGTCCTCGTTGCCGCGCATGCGGGCGACGACGCCGGCGCGGTTGGTGATTTCCAGCTGGACGTCGATTTCCGGGTAGCGGCGGCAGAAGGCGCCGAGCATGCGGGGCAGGAAGTACTTGGCGGTGGTCACCAGGGCGACGCGCAGACGACCGCTGTGCATGCCCTGCAGGGCGCCGATGGCCGAGTCGAAACGCGCCCATTCGTCGTCGAGTGCCCGCACCGTTGCCTGCAGTTCCTCGCCGGCAGCGGTCAGGCGGATGTCGCGGCCGATCTGCTCGAACAGCGGCAGGCCGATCGTTTCGCTCAACTGCTTGATCTGGATCGAGACCGCCGGCTGGGTCAGGTGCAGCGTCTCCGCCGCACGCGAAAAGCTGCCGAGACGGGCGACGCTGGCAAAGGTTTCGAGCTGGCGCTGGGTAATGTGGCGGCGGTTCATATAAGTCCGGACAAATGGTTTGACGATAAAGTTTAATTGGATTTAATCGATCGAAAAAGGGATAGTCGCGCCGTCGCGGCCCAGCCGCCTGCCGGAATGTTTCCATGCCCTTCGAACCCGTCATCCTCTTCTTCCTGCTCGGCGCACTGGCCGGCCTGATCCGCTCCGACCTGCGCATTCCCGCCGTCCTCTACGAATCGCTGAGCATCTTCCTGCTGCTGGCGATCGGCCTGAAAGGTGGTGTCGAACTGGCGCGCTATCCGCTGGGCGACCTGGTTTTCGCGGCCGCCTGCGTGGTGCTGGCCGGGGCGCTGATTCCGCTGATCGCCTTTCCGGTGTTGCTGCGCGCCGGCAAGATGGCGCGTGCCGACGCGGCGTCGATTGCTGCCCACTACGGTTCGGTGAGCGTCGTCACCTTCGCCGTCGGCAGTACCTTCCTGGCCGGGCAGGGCGTCGAGGCCGAGGGCTACCTGACGGTTTTCCTGGTCCTGCTCGAATTCCCGGCGCTGATGATCGGTATCTGGCTGGCTCGCCGGGGCGAGGGTGGCGGTGAAAATGGAAGAGGCTGGGGCAAGGTGCTGCACGAGGTCTTTGCCGGCAAGAGCATCGTCCTCCTGCTGGGTGGCCTGGTGATCGGCTGGGTTGCCGGCAGCGAGGGCTTGAAGCCGCTCGACAAGCTGTTCTTCGACCTGTTCAAGGGCATGCTGGCGATCTTCCTGCTCGAAATGGGCCTGGTGGCTGCCAGCCGCATCGGGGACCTGCGCCGGGCCGGCTGGTTCCTGGCCGGCTTCGCCATCGTCATGCCGCTGGTGTCGGCCGGCATCGGCATCGCCACCGGCCTGCTGCTCGGCCTGTCGGTCGGTGGCACGACCTTGCTGGCAACGCTGTACGCCAGCGCCTCCTACATCGCGGCGCCGGCGGCGATGCGCATCGCCGTGCCGGAAGCCAATCCCGGCCTGTCGATCGGCGCCGCGCTCGGCATCACCTTCCCGTTCAACCTGCTGGTCGGCATTCCGGCCTATCATTGGCTGGCCACCACCCTGCATGGAGTTTTCGCATGAACCGCCCGCTGCAAACCCGCAAGCTGCTGACCATCGTCTGCGAGGCCGCGCTGGAAAAGCGCCTGGAGAAGGAACTGCCGCAGTTCGGCGCGCACGGCTACACGATTTCCGACGCCCGCGGCAGCGGCGCTCATGGTCGGCGCGACGCGGCCTGGCCGGCCAGCGCCAACATCCGGGTCGAGGTGCTGTGCGACGAGGCGGTGGCGGAAACCGTCATCCGCCACCTGGAAGCGCAGTATTTCACCAGCTACCAGCTGGTCGTCTTCCTGTCGGACGTACAGGTGTTGCGGGCGGAAAAGTTCTAGCCCAGCAGCTTGCGCTGATCGAGGAATTTTTCGAGGATTTCCAGCCGGCTCAGCGGGTCTTCGAGTTCCAGCAGCTTCTGCTTGGCCAGGTTCTGCACCGGCAGCACTTCGGTCAGACGGTAGCCGACCCAGGCCGCGTCGTCGTAACGGTGCGGTTCCGGCATGCGCGCCGGGCCGAGATCGCCGATCACGCGCTGGAGTAAAGGCAGCAGGCGCTCGCGATGCTGCGGCAGCGCCACCTCCGGCTCGGCGATCAATTCGACGCTGGCGATCAGCAGCTTGTCGGCGCCGACCTCGTGGTCGAGGATGCGGAAACGCCGGCCGCCGAGGGCATCGATCATCAGGATGCCGAGCTGCTCCATTTCCCAGTTGGCAATGCGGGCCAGGGTACCGACAGTGTGCGGCACGGCAGCTTCGCCGACTTCGGCGCCGGCGTCGATCAGGCAGATGCCGAAGGGCGTGTTTTCCTTGAGGCAGGCGGCGGCCATGTCCAGATAGCGTTGCTCGAAGATCTTCAGCGGCTGCACGCCGCCGGGGAAGAGCACGGTGTTGAGCGGGAACAGCGGGATGCGCAGGGTTTCGATGGCGGCGCCGTCGGGCGAACGCATGAAATCGAACCAGCCCATCTCAGTCGGCCTCGCCCCAGCGCCGCATCAGCGTGTGACCGACGCCTATCTGGTCGAGGACGCGGGCGACGACGAAATCGACGATGTCCTGCACGCTCTGCGGGTGCTGGTAGAAGCCGGGGCTGGGCGGCAGGATGACGGCACCGGCGCGCGACAGGCGCAGCATGTTTTCCAGATGGATCGCCGAGAACGGGGTTTCACGTGGAACCAGCACCAGCTTGCGGCCTTCCTTGAGGACGACGTCGGCGGCGCGTTCGATCAGGTTGTCGGAAAGGCCCTGGGCAATCGAGGCCAGCGTGCCCATCGTGCACGGACAGACGATCATCGCGTCGGGCGGGTTGGAACCGGAGGCGACCGGCGCAAACCATTCCTCGCGGCCGTATACCTGCAGGTTTTCCGGGTGGGCAACGTTGAAGCGGGCGAGCAGGGCAGTGCGCGCCTCGGCAGGCCGCGACGGCAGCTCGAAATCCATTTCCTGACGGGCCACGATCTGCGCCGCCTGCGAATACAGCAACTGCACGCGACAGCCGGCGGCGAGCAGGCATTCGATCAGGCGCAGGCCGTAGGGCATGCCCGAGGCGCCGGTCAGGGCAAGGCAGACGGTTTGGCTCATCGTGGGGAATCCGTGGCAGGCGTATCAGCCAGCAGTTTAGCCGCGATCAGGCCGTTGATGGTGCCGAATACCAGCGCCGCGCCGGCAAACACCGGGGTGAGCAGGAAGACGCCGTCGTGCGGGATCAGCCAGGCGCGGGCAAGCAGCAACTGGCCGCCGATGTGGGCAAAGGCGGCCAGGATCGACAGGCTGACCGGGCCGAACCAGCGGGCCGGTAAATGGCGGGCCAGACCGAGCGTGAGCAGGCTGAGCGTGGTTCCGGTCAGCGACAGGAAGAAGCCGGGGGCGAGGAAGTAGCCGAGCAGCAGGCTGCCGGCCAGCACGCGCAGGACGCTGACCCAGACCGCCGTGCCCCAGCCGTAGCGCAACAGCACGACCAGGGTGACGATATTGGCCAGCCCCGGCTTGACGCCGGGCAGCGGCGAGGGAATTGCCGCATCGACCAGCGACAGGCCGACGGCGGCGGTGGCCAGCCAGGCGACGCGCCGGTCCTCGGCGGTGACGGTCAGTTCAATAGCTGATCGAGTCATAGACACGGGTTCGGCCGGTGATCTGCAGGCTGACACGATTGGGGGCGCAGATGGCGATTTCGCCGGGGCGCATCAACCAGCCTTGCTTGACGCAGTACTGGCGCGGGCCGGGGTCGGAAACGACACGGGCGCGGCCGGGCTCGACGGCGATCAAGGTGGTGCCGAGCGGACCGGGGACTTCGATCTGCTTCCTGGCTTTGAGGTCGATATCGGCAAAAATCTGGCCCTCCTGGCGGATGATTGCCCGGTCGGCCAGGCCGCCCTGCCAGAACATCGGGATGCTCAGTCCGACCAGCACGGCGGCCAGTCCGATGATCAGCCAGTCGCCGGGCAGCAGCAGCGCCAGCCAGCGCATCAGCCGGCCAGGGTGCGGTGACGGACCAGGGCGCGGGCCTGGCCGGCGAATTGCCGGGCCAGGGTCTCGGCCAGGTAGACCGAACGGTGCTGACCGCCGGTGCAGCCGATGGCGACGGTCAGGTAATTGCGGTTGTCGCGCACGTAGCTGGGTAGCCAGTCGCCGACGAAGCGGGCGATGTCGTCGCGCATGCGGGCAACTTCGGGCTGAGCCTCGAGAAATTCGATGACCGGACGGTCGCGCCCGGTCAGCGGGCGCAACTCGGGATCGTAGTGCGGGTTGGGCAGGCAGCGTACGTCGTAGACCAGGTCGGCGTCGAGCGGCAGCCCGTGCTTGAAGCCGAAGGACTGGAACATCAGCGTCAGGCCCTGGCCGGGTTCGGTCTCGATGAACTGGCGTACCCACTCGCGCAGCGCATTGGCCTTGAGGTTGCTGGTGTCGATGCGGTGGCCGAGGTCGGAAATCGGCGCCAGCATCTCGCTTTCCAGGCGGATCGACTCAGCCAGCGTGCGGTTGTCGCCGCCCAGCGGGTGGCGGCGGCGGGTCTCCGAATAGCGCTTGAGCAGCGTTTCCTCGCTGGCGTGCAGGAACAGGAAATTGTGCCGAACGCCGTCCTCGGTGAGTTTCTTGAGCTTCTCCGGGAGCAGGCCGATGCCGCCGCCGGAGCGGGCATCGATGGCCACCGCCACCTTGCGCACCTTCTCCTCGCGCAACATGCCGGCGAGCACCGTGAGCATCACCACCGGCAGGTTGTCCACACAGTAGTAACCGGCGTCCTCGAGCAGGTGCAGGGCGACGGACTTGCCCGAACCGGACAGGCCGCTGATGAGAATGAGTTCCATGGAGACAGAGCATAATCAACGGGGCGGCAGCCGGCAAGCCGCGGCATAATAGGAAAAAAAGGAGACAGGCATGACCCCCACCATCCCCCTTCCCGATTTGCCTTTCCTCGCCGAACTGACGGCCCTGCGCCGCGATATCCATGCGCATCCGGAACTGGCTTTCGACGAATACCGTACCGCCGACATCGTCGCCCGCGAGCTTGAGCGCTACGGCCTGGCGGTGCATCGCGGCCTGGCCCGTACCGGCGTGGTCGGTGTGCTCAAGGCCGGCAACTCGTCGCGGATGATCGGCCTGCGCGCCGACATGGACGCCCTGCCGCTGGCCGAGATGAACGAATTCCCGCATCACTCCAAGCACCCGGGAAAGATGCACGCCTGCGGCCACGACGGCCATACCGCAATGCTGCTCGGGGCGGCCCGTTACCTGGCGAGTCATCCCGATTTCGATGGCACCGTCGTCTTCATCTTCCAGCCGGCCGAGGAATCCGAGGGCGGCGCGGCGGTCATGATCGAGGACGGTCTGTTCGAGCAGTTCCCGGTCGAGGCGGTGTTCGGCCTGCACAACTGGCCGGGAATCCCGGTCGGCGAGATGATGGCGATGCCGGGGCCGGTGATGGCCGGGACCTGCGGATTCGAGATTCATGTGCGCGGTCACGGCTGCCACGCGGCGATGCCGCACCAGGGCATCGACGCCATCGTCACCGGTTCGCAACTGGTGCAGGCGCTGCAGACCGTGGTCAGCCGCACGCTGCATCCCTGCGACGCCGCCGTGGTCAGCGTCACCCAGTTCCATGCCGGCGAGGCCTGGAACATCATCCCGGAAGAAGTGGTGATGCGCGGCACCATCCGCACCTTCAAGCCCGAAGTCCAGGAGGCCGTCGAGCGTGCCATCGAACGCCTGTGCAGCGGTATCGCCTCGGCCAACGGGGCGCAGATCAGCGTGCGTTTCGACCATCGCTATCCGCCGACAGTCAACAGCCCAGCCGAGGCCCGCTTCTGTCAGCAGGTGGCGGCCGAGGTGTTCGGCGAGGACAAGGTCTTGCGCGACACCCTGCCGTCGATGGGCGCCGAGGACTTCGCCTACATGCTCAAGGAAAAACCGGGCTGCTACGTGTGGCTGGGCAACGGCCCGGGGACGGGCGGTTGCACCCTGCACAACCCGCATTACGACTTCAACGATGAACTGTTGAAACTGGGCGTTGCCTACTGGGCGCACCTGGTCCGGCGCGCCCTGCCGAAAAGCTGAGGCTTACAGCCGGAAGCGGGAAATCGATTCGTTGAGCGCCCGCGAAACGGCGTTCAGGCGGGCAGCGTTGTCGACGACATCGTTCAGTGCCTGATCGTTTTGCGCGATCAGGTTGCGCACCTGCTCGACGTGCGATTCGATCAGCCGCTCGTTTTCGTTCTCGACGGTGACGGCCTGGGCGATCCGGCGAACCACGGCATTGACCTCCTGCGAACCGGCGTTCATCCGGTCGAAGGCTTCGCGTGACTGGTTCGACAACTCGACGCTTTCACCGACCTGCAGCAGGCCGGATTCCATGCCCTGCACCGCGCGCTGGGTACCGGACTGGATGCTCTCGACCATGGCCGAGATTTCGGCCGTCGATTGCGCGGTCCGTTCGGCCAGCTTGCGCACTTCGTCGGCAACCACCGCAAAACCGCGGCCCTGTTCGCCGGCACGTGCTGCTTCGATGGCGGCGTTGAGGGCGAGCAGGTTGGTCTGGCTGGCAATGTCGGAAATGACGCCGAGAATGGAACTGATCTTCGCCGACTGCGCGCCCAGATCCTGGATATGGGCCGCCGTTGCCTTGACCGAGCCTGCCATGGCCTCGGTTTCGGCCGCCGCACGGCTGGCCAGCTCGGCACCGCTGCCGGAAGTCTCGCTGGACTCGCCGACGATGCGCTCGGCTTCGCCGACGGCCTGCATGACGCTGCCCAGCCCGGCGGCGAGCTGGTGCACATTGTCGACCATGTCCTGGGCGTAGTTCAGTTGCTGCCGGCTGCCTTCGGCAACCTGCTGGGTGGCCTTGCCGACCTGGCCGGCACTGCGCTCGACATCGCGCGCATGTTCGGCCAGGGTGCCGACCAGTTGCCGCAGTTGCGACTGCATGCGGGCCAGCGCGGCGAGCAGGCTGTTCTGCTGCTCGGCATCGACATGGATGGTCTGGCTGAGGTCGCCGGTGGCCACGGTGCTGGCGACTTCGCGGGCGTAGGCCGGCTCGCCGCCAAGCTCGCGACGGACGTACGCGAGCGTGGAAAAGACGCTGACGGCGCCGATCAGGATGGCGAGGGCGGTCAGCGCGAGGGTGATCATCTGGCGATTTTCTGCGGCGGCCGCGACCCGGCTGCGTTCTTCCTGGGTCTTCTGCTTGAGGACTTCAAGATCGTCGAGCAGCGCCTGCTTGAGCTTGCGCCAGGCTGGAGTTTCCTTGCTGTTGATCAGCGTCTTGGCTTCCTCGACGTTGCCGGCCTTGAGCGCCGCCATGACCAGTTTCTGGGCTTCCGACTGTTCGGCGGCCAGGGCTTCCAGCGCGGCCAGCGAGGCGCTGAAGCCGTCTACGGCTTTGGCGCTGGCCAATGCCGATTGCCGGGCGGCGGCGAAATCCTCGCGCGCTTTTTCGAGGTTCTTGTAGGCCCGCGGGTTTTCCGGGTCGAGCGTGATGTTGCGTAGCGCCTGGCCCATCTGTAGCCCCTGGGCGTACATTTCGCTGTAATCCTGGCGCAGTGCCCCGGTGCCGTCGAGAAAGTCGCCAAAGCTGCTCGAGGTGGCACGCAGGCCACTGTAGGCGACGACGATGGCCGCGACGAAGGCGGCGATGATCAGGGCCATGCCCAGCATCAATCGGTTACGAAAGCTCATTGAATTCCCCCCTTATTGTTCTATAAGGGTTTCATTGTAATCGGCTGTCGTTTTTTTTGTCAGCGGCTGGCCAGCATCTCGTCGATGCGGCGGATGGCGCCGGCTTGCAGCAGTTCCTGCTGCAGCCTCGCCGACAGTTCGTCATCGGCAATGGCCAGGTAACGCTGGTTCAGATCGATGACGATGGGCAGGCTGGCGACGAAGGCGGCAAAGTCCCTGGCCGGCATGGGCTGCCGTTCCATCAGGGCGAAGGTGGTGATCACCTTGATGGCATGCCAGGCGAGCTTGTCGATATTGGCGCTGAAATGGTCGAGTCGGCCGAAAGCGCGTTGCAGGGCGCCGGCCGCATCGGCAAACGGGGCGCCGTGGCCGGGGATGACGATGTCGATCGCCAGCCGCGACAGCGCTTCCAGCGTTGCCCGCGTGGCCGCCAGTCCGTCGGCGGTGCCGAGCAATTCCGGGAAGACCACGCCGAAGCCGTTTTCCCAGAGCGCATCGCCGGAAATCAGGATGCGCCGTTCGGGGTTGTAGTAAGCCAGCGCATCCATGTCGTGTCCGGGAACGGCGATGGCCCCCCAGTTGAGGCCGCCGAGTTCGAGTTCGTCGCCGGCGTGGATCAGCGCGTCGTGGCGGAAGATCGCGGCCTGCTGGCCGAGCGGCGACAGCAGCAGGGCGGCTTCGTCCCATTCGGCGATGGTCGCCTGCATGCCGGCCGGAACCACGATTTCGCAATCGAATGCCGTTTTCAGCGCGGCGTTACCGCCGATATGGTCGGAATGCGAGTGGGTGTTCACCAGCCGCGTCAGTTGCCGTCCGTCCAGCGCCTGCCGGACCAGGGCCAGGGTTTGTTCGGCATGGGTGACGTAGCCGCTGTCGATCAGCGTGGCCCGGTCGTGATCGATGCACAGGACGTTGTTGGCCGACAGCCAGCCGCGTTCGAGAACCTGCAGGCTGTCCGGAAGCCGGAGCGTCACGCTGGCGTATCCGGGTCGGTCAAGCCGCTCGGCTGGGTGGCGACCACGACCGGCTGGAGTTCGACCACGACGTCCGGAACGCTTTCCGGTGGGCGCCCGCAGCCGAGGCAGTAGCCGGAATCCGGGTCGGTCATGCAGATGCCGACGCACTGGTAACGGGGTTCGTTTGCCTCGTTCATGGCTTTCCTGCAGCGGCGGGCGCCTGCCGGCGTTCGGCGACCCGTTCGAGGACCGTCAGCCGGGTTGCGTTGTCGAAAGCGGCCCAGCCGGCGATTTCTTCAATGGTGCGCAGGCAGCCGATGCACAGTCCGCTGTGCGGGTCCATGCGGCAGACGTTGATGCAGGGGGAGGCGGGGGGCGTGCTCATTAGATGATGATGTAGCGCTGCTGGTTGTTGCGGGATCTCTCGACGGCTGCCCTGGCTTCGTCGCGCGAGACGCGAACGAGGGTCGCCAGATGCTGACGCCGGTCGCGGCTGGAAAGTTCCGGGAAACTGATGGTCTGCGCATCGTCGTCGGCGTTGGCGTCGTGCACGATGCCCAGGCGGTCGATGCGGATGCTGACCGGGGTCAAGCTGAGTGCGCTTTCCGGGTGGCGCAGGAAATCGGCGAGCAATTCGACCAGGTTTTCCGGCATCAGCGCCTCGTCGTCCCGGCGCAATTGCATGTCCAGTTCGACCAGATGCCGGGTATGTTGCTCGTGTTCGGCAAACGGGTGGGCTTGCTGCCAGGCCGCCAGCTGGGCGTGCTCCGCCGACAGGTCGGCGCGCAGGCCCTGGCGTTCGCGGCGCAGGGCCTCGACATGGGCGTTGAAGGTCTGCAGCAGGCTTTCCAGTGCCCGCGCTTGCAGCCGCGAACGTGTCATTTCCAGGTCGCAGCAGGGTTCGATCAGTGTCTGGTCCGAGAAATAGAGGACTTCCTGCGGCACGTCGGCGCGGATGATGTTGCCCTGCTGGGCCATGCCGAAATGCTTCTTCTGCTGGCGACGTGCCGCCAGCATCGCGCAGAAGCAGTCGCTGCGCCAGCATTCCGGCTTCTCGAGAAAATCGCGGACCGCCTGGCTGCGCCCGAGCATGTCGTCGATGTCGTTGGCGGTGGCGAACAGCGCATGGACCAGCGCATCGCGGCCGAAAGCCTGGCGGTTGATCTGGATCGGGCCGGGCAGTGCGGCGACCAGTCCCTGGCAGTAGCCCAGCGCGTGTTCGACGGCGCCCAGCAGATGTTTGTCCAGCCGGGGCGCCGCGCGGACCAGCGGGTCCACCATCCCGATCACCCGGTCGAGCGCGGCCGCCACCGCGGGGTCGGGTGGTGCGGCCGGTTTCAGGAGATCGGTGATGGCGCTGAGAAAGCTCACTCGTCGGCAGTACACAAGGCCCGGCCGGCGCGGGCGCCGTTCGGTCGGTTGAGGGCGCGGGAAATCCAGTCGCCGGTAGCCGCCAGTTTAGCCAGATCGATGCCGGTTTCAATGCCTAATCCATTGAGCAGGTAGACCACGTCCTCTGTGGCGACGTTGCCGGAGGCGCCTTTCGCATAGGGACAGCCGCCGAGGCCGGCGACCGAGGCGTCGAAAACCGCCATGCCCTGCATCAGGGACGCGTAAATGTTGGCAATCGCCATGCCGTAGGTGTCGTGATAATGCCCGGCGAGCTTTTCGATCGGGACGACGCGGGCGCAGGCTTCGATCATCCGGGCAATCGAGCGGGGATTGCCGACGCCGATCGTGTCGCCGAGCGAGACCTCGTAGCAGCCCATGCCGTAGAGGATGCCGGCAATCTCGGCCGCCTTCTCCGGCGCCACCTCGCCCGAATACGGGCAGCCGACGACACAGGACACGTAGCCGCGCACCGGGATTTCCAGCGCCGAAGCGGCTGAAACCACCGGCTCGAAGCGCTTCAGGCTCTCCGCAATCGAACAGTTGATGTTCTTCTGCGAGAAGGCTTCCGAGGCGGCGCCGAAAATCGCCACCTCATCCGCGCGCGCCGCGACGGCGCCGTCGAAGCCCTGCAGGTTCGGCGTCAGCGCGGCGTAGGTCACACCCGGCCGGCGCTTGATGCCGGCCAGCACGGCAGCGTTGTCGCCCATCTGCGGTACCCATTTGGGCGACACGAAGGAAGTCGCCTCGATCACCGGCAGCCCGGCATCGGCCAGGCGTTCGATCAGTTCGATCTTGGTTTCACTCGGGACGACCTGCTTTTCGTTCTGCAGCCCGTCGCGCGGGCCGACTTCGACGATCTTGACCTTGCCTGGCAGCATCAGGCGTCTCCTTCGAACTCGACCAGCGCCGCGCCGTCGGTCACCTGTTCGCCGGCGGCGTAGCAGAAGGCCTTGAGCGTGCCGGCGGCGGGGGCGGTGATGGTGTGTTCCATCTTCATCGCTTCGAGGATCAGCAGCGGTGTGCCTTTTTCCACCTTCTGGCCGGGCTGGGCGAGCAGGGCGACGACCTTGCCGGGCATTGGCGCGGTCAGGCCGCCGCCGTGGCTGTCGCCGGCATCGACGCGGTGCAGCGGGTCATCGCGCAGGAGTGAGTACGTGCTCCCTTGCAAAAACACTGTGCGCTTGTCGTCGACGGCGACGACGCTGGCGATCAGCCGGCGGTCGTCGAGTTCGACGGCGAAGCGGTCGCCTTCCAGCTTCCTGCCGCTGGCCACGGTCGTTTCGCCGCCGAGCGAGATTTCCCAGCGTTCGCCGAGATAGCGCACGCGGGCTTCGACCAGCGTCTCCCCGTCCATGAAACTGATCGTGCGAGCCGCCGACAGGTTCATGCGCCAGCCGTCGCGCGCGTGCCAGGGCGAGAACGGGTCACCGCTGTGCTGCGCGGCCTGTTTGGCGGCGTGCTGTTCCCAGAGGAGTTCGCCGACCGTGGCGACCAGCAGCGCGTCGCGCGGCACCGGCTGGGCGGCGGGGAAGAGGAAATCCTTCTGTCGTTCGATCAGGCCGGTGTCCAGATCGGCCTTGGCGAAGGCGGGGCAGGCGACCAGGCGGGAGAGGAAGTCGATGTTGGTGGTCAGGCCGGCGACGCGGTAATCGGCCAGCGCCTTCCGCATGCGCGCCAGGGCACCGTCGCGGGTTTCGTCCCAGACGATCAGCTTGGCGATCATCGGGTCGTAGAAGGGCGTGATTTCGTCGCCTTCCTCGACGCCGGTATCGACGCGGACGTTGATCGATTCGGCCGGCGGCACCAGGCGCACCAGCTTGCCGGTGGCAGGCAGGAAACCCTTGTTCGCGTCCTCGGCATAGATGCGCGCTTCCAGCGCGTGGCCACGGATTTCCAGCTGTTCCTGACGGAGCGGCAGCGGCTGGCCGGCGGCGACGCGCAATTGCCATTCGACCAGGTCCTGGCCGGTGATCATCTCGGTCACCGGGTGTTCGACCTGCAGACGGGTGTTCATCTCCATGAAGAAGAAGCTGCCGTCCTGGTTGGCGATGAATTCGACGGTGCCGGCGCCGACGTAGCCGACGGCCTTGGCCGCAGCGACCGCTGCCTCGCCCATCTCGCGGCGGCGCGCCTCGGTCATGCCTGGCGCCGGGGCTTCTTCGAGCACCTTCTGGTGGCGGCGCTGCACCGAACAGTCGCGCTCGAACAGATAGACGCAGTTGCCCAGCGTGTCGGCGAAGACCTGGATTTCGACGTGGCGCGGCTTGGTGATGTATTTCTCGATCAACACATGGTCGTCGCCGAAGCTCGACAGCGCTTCGCGCTTGCACGACGCCAGCGCGTCGGGGAAGTCCTCGGATTTCTCGACCAGGCGCATGCCCTTGCCGCCACCGCCGGCCGCCGCCTTGATCAGCACCGGGTAGCCGATCTTCTCGGCCTCGGCGTGCAGCAGCGTCGGGCGCTGGTCGTCGCCGTGGTAGCCCGGCGTCAGCGGCACCTTGGCTGTGCCCATCAGCTTCTTGGCTTCCGACTTCGAGCCCATGGCACGGATCGCCGAAGCAGGCGGACCGATGAAGACGAGGCCGGCCGCCGTCAGCGCTTCGGCGAAGTCCTCGTTCTCGGACAGGAAACCGTAGCCCGGATGCACGGCCTGGGCGCCGGTGCGCTGGCAGGCCTCGATGATCTTGTCGGCGACCAGATAGGACTCGCGCGCCGCCGCCGGGCCGAGCAGCACGGCCTCGTCGGCCAGACGCACGTGACGGGCGTTGGCGTCGGCTTCGGAATAGACGGCGACGGTACGGATGCCCATGCGGCGGGCGGTTTTTATTACCCGGCAAGCGATCTCGCCGCGATTGGCAATCAGAATCTTGGTGAACATCGTTTTACGCCTCCATCCAGTTGGGCGAACGTTTTTCGAGGAAGGCGGCAATACCCTCGCGCGCCTCCGGCGTCGCCCGCAGATGGGCGATGCGGTGGGCGGTTTCCTCGACCAGGGTGTGGTTGACCGGCTGGTGATCGACGGCGCGAATCAGGTCCTTGGCGGCGGCCTGCGCGTTGGGGCCGCCGGCGAGCAGGGCGGCGACGATCTCGGCGACTTTGGCATCCAGTGCCTCCGGTTCGGCGACCTCATGCACCAGCCCGATTTCGCGGGCGCGGGCGGCATCGATGCGCTCGGCGGTCTGGAAGTAGCGCGTCGCCTGGCGGGCGCCGATGGCGCGCAGCACGTAGGGCGAAATCGCCGAGGGGATGATGCCGAACTTGACCTCGGAAGTGGCGAACACGGCCTTGGTCGAGGCGACGGCGATGTCGCAGGCCGATGCCAGGCCCATGCCGCCGCCGAGCGCGGCGCCCTGCACGCGGGCGATGGTCGGCTTCTTCATTTCGGCCAGGGTGCGCAGCATGCCGGCCAGGGCACGGGCGTCGTTGAGGTTCTCATCGATGCCGTTGTTGGCGGCACGGCGCATCCAGTTGAGGTCGGCACCGGCCGAGAAACTCTTGCCGCGCCCGCCGAGGACGACGACGCGCACATCGGCATCCCCGTCGAGGGCGATGCAGGCGGCGGTCAGTTCGGCGATCAGGGTTTCGTCGAAGGCGTTATGCAGGTCGGGCCGGTTCATCCAGATCGTGGCGACCGGGCCGGCGAGTTCGATTTCCAGGGAAGTAAACATGGTGGCTCCTTACATCCGGAAAATGCCGAACTTCGTTTCCTGCGCCGGCGCATTCATCGCCGCCGACAGTCCCAGGCCGAGCACGCGCCGTGTATCGGCCGGATCGATGATGCCGTCGTCCCACAGCCGCGCCGACGCGTAGTAGGGGTGTCCCTGCGTCTCGTACTGCTCGCGGATCGGCGCCTTGAAGGCTTCTTCCTCTGCTGGCGACCAGTTGCCGCCCTTGGCTTCGATGCCGTCGCGCTTGACCGTGGCCAGCACGCCGGCGGCCTGTTCGCCGCCCATCACCGAGATGCGCGCGTTCGGCCACATCCACAGGAAACGCGGGCTGTAGGCGCGACCGCACATGCCGTAGTTGCCGGCGCCGAACGAGCCGCCGATGACGACGGTGAATTTCGGCACCTTGGCGGTGGCGACGGCGGTCACCATCTTGGCGCCGTCGCGGGCGATGCCGCCGTTCTCGTATTTGCGGCCGACCATGAAGCCGGTGATGTTCTGCAGGAAGACGAGCGGGATGCCGCGCTGGGCGCAGAGTTCGATGAAATGCGCGCCCTTGAGCGCCGATTCGCTGAACAGGATGCCGTTGTTGGCGACGATGCCGACCGGATAGCCGAAGATGCGGGCGAAGCCGCAGACCAGCGTCGTGCCGTAGCGCGCCTTGAACTCGTCGAAGTCGGAGCCATCGACGATGCGGGCGATGATCTCGCGCACGTCGAAAGGCTTTTTGGTGTCGGTCGGAATGACGCCGTAGAGCTCTTCCGGGCTGAACAGCGGGGCGCTCGGGGCGGTCAGGGTGACCGGCGGCGTCTTTTTCCAGTTCAGGTCGCGGACGATGCGCCGGGCGATGGCCAGCGCGTGCGCGTCGTTCTCGGCCAGGTGGTCGGCGACGCCGGAGATGCGCGTATGCACGTCGGCCCCGCCGAGGTCTTCGGCGGTGACGACCTCGCCGGTCGCCGCCTTGACCAGCGGCGGACCGCCGAGAAAGATCGTGCCCTGATCACGGACGATGATCGACTCGTCGCACATCGCCGGCACGTAGGCGCCGCCGGCCGTGCACGAACCCATGACCGCGGCGATCTGCGGGATGCCCTGGGCCGACAGGTTGGCCTGGTTGAAGAAGATGCGGCCGAAGTGTTCCTTGTCCGGGAAGACCTCGTCCTGCATGGGCAGGAAGGCGCCGCCGGAGTCCACGAGATAGATGCACGGCAGGCGGTTTTCCAGCGCGATTTCCTGGGCGCGCAGGTGCTTCTTGACGGTCAGCGGGTAATAGGTGCCGCCCTTCACCGTCGCGTCGTTGGCGACGATCATGCATTCGACGCCCTCGACGCGGCCGATGCCGGCGATTACCGACGCTGCCGGCACGTCGCCGCCGTACATGCCGTAGGCCGCAAACTGGCCGATCTCGAGGAAGGGCGTGCCCGGATCGAGCAGGGCGCTGACCCGCTCGCGCGGCAGCAGCTTGCCGCGTGCCAGGTGCTTCTGGCGGGCCGCTTCCGGGCCGCCGAGAGCGATCTTCTCGACCTTTTCATGCAGGTCGGCAACGACCGCCTGCATGGCCGCCGCGTTGGCCTGGAAGTCGGCCGAACGCGGGTTTAATTGGGATTTCAGGATGGTCATGTCTCCTCGCTTCTTTTGTGTGTGCGTTACCTGAAAACGGAAAAATGGAAGGCCCTACAACTGCCTTTCCTCCTTGAGCCATTTGCTGACCGGTTCAGGCCGGTAATCGGCCATCGTCGCCAGCAATCTTTCGATATCGGTGTCGGCCAGTGCCATCGCCCGGTTCTGCGGGCGCAGGAAGCCGTCGCTGACGGCGCGGTCGAACATCGCCAGCAGCGGGTCGTAAAAACCATTCACGTTGAGCAGGCCCATCGGTTTCACGTGGAACCCGAGTTGCCCCCAGGTGAGGATTTCGCAAAATTCCTCGAAGGTGCCGAAGCCGCCGGGCAGTGCGACGAACCCGTCGGACAACTCGGCCATGCGTGCTTTACGGGTGTGCATGGAATCGACGACTTCGAGCCGGGTCAGCGCCCGGTGATCGACGGCACGACCGGCGACTTCCTTGCCCACCAGCGCTTCCGGAATGATGCCGATGACCGTGCCGCCGGCTTCCAGGCAGGCATCGGCGACGGCGCCCATGAGGCCGATGTTGCCGGCACCATAGACCAGTTCGATGCCACGCGCGGCGAGCAGTCGCCCGAGCTTTTCGGCTTCGGCGCGGTAGATTGCTTGGCTGCCGGCGTTCGAGCCGCAGAAGACGCAGATTCTTTTCATGTTTCTCTTGGCTTGATTCAGAAACCGCCGCTTTCCAGCCAGTGCTCGATCTGCGGCAGGCGGTCGGCGCCGAAGAAGTGTTCGCCGTCGATGATCACGTGCGGTGAGCCGAAGACGCCGGTCGCCAGCGCCTGCTCGCATTCGTCCTTGAGCCGGGCCTTGATTTCCGGGCTTTGCAGCGCGGCGGCCAGGGTTTCACGGTCGACACCCAGTTTTCCGGCAATGTCGAGCACGGTGTCGGGCGAGGAAATGTCGAGGTCGTCGACGAAAAAGCCGCGATAGACGGCATGGGCGAACTGGCGGGCCAGTGCGCAATCCTGACCGTGCAGCCAGTAGTAGGCGCGGGCTGCGTTCTGCGTCGGCAGCGGGAAGCGGCTCGGCGGATTGTAGGGAACCCCCATGTGGCGGGCGGAGCGATGGAAATCGCGATAGACGTATCTGGCCCTGGCGCTGCTGCCGTCGGCAGGCGGCCGCGAGCCGGTGGCCTGGAAGATGACGCCGAGCAGGATCGGGTGCCAGCGCACCTTGCGACCGAAGCGGGCGGCGACATCGTCGATCTTCTCGGCCATCAGGTAGCCGTAGGGGCTGGAAAAATCGAACCAGAAATCGATCGGGTTCTTGTCGGTGGTTTCGCTCATTTTTGTCTCCTCGGGGTTGGGGGCGGTCGCCGGAATTCTCTGTCCGGTCGACCGCGGGTTGGCTTACTCGGCAGCGATCGAACGACCGATCACCAGTCGCTGGATGTCGTTGGCGCCTTCGTAGATCTGGCAGATGCGTACGTCACGGTAGATGCGCTCGACCGGGAAATCGCTGGTGTAGCCGACGCCGCCGTGGATCTGGATGGCGTCGGAAGCGATCTTCTCGGCGGCTTCGGAGGCGAACATCTTGGCCATCGACGCTTCCTTGAGGCAGGGCTTGCCGGCGTCCTTCAACTGGGCGGCGCGCCAGACCATCAGGCGGGCGGCGTCGAGCAGGGTGTTCATGTCGGCCAGCTTGAAGTTGACCGCCTGGTGCTCAATGATCGGCTGGCCGAAGGTGACGCGCTCCTTGGCGTAACGCACAGCCGCTTCGAACGCGGCGCGCGCCATGCCGATGCTCTGGGCAGCGATGCCGATGCGGCCGGCTTCGAGGTTGGAGAGGGCGATCTTGTAGCCTTCGCCTTCCTTGCCGAGCAGCGCCGAGGCCGGCACGCGGCAGTTTTCCAGGATGATCTGCACGGTGTCGGACGCGTGCTGGCCCATCTTGTCTTCGGTGCGGCCAACGATGAAACCCGGGGTATTGCATGGGATCAGGAAGCAGGAAATGCCCTTCTTGCCGGCGGCCTTGTCGGTCACCGCGAAGACGATGGCCATGTGGGCGTGCTTGCCGGTGGTGATGAACTGCTTGACGCCGTTCAACACGAAATGGTCGCCATCCTTGTCGGCGCGGGTGGTGATGGCGGCGGCGTCGGAGCCGGTGTGCGGTTCGGTCAGGCAGAAGCAGCCGAGTTTTTCGCCGCGGGCGAGCGGCTTCAGCCATTCTTCCTTCTGCGCGTCGGTGCCGTACTTCTGCGTGATGCCGCAGGCCAGCGAGTTCTGCACCGAAACGATGGTTGAGGTGGCACCGTCGCCGGCGGCAATTTCTTCCAGCGTCAGCACCAGCGACATGTAATCCATGCCGGCGCCGTCCCATTCCTCGGGCACGCACATGCCCATGGCGCCGAGCTCGCCGAGTTCCTTCAGGGCGTCGGCCGGGAAGGTGTGGTTGCGGTCCCATTCGGCGGCGAAGGGCGCGAGGCGCTCCTGTGCGAAGGCGCGCATGGTGTCGCGGATCATTTCCTGTTCTTGCGTCAGAATCATGCTGTTTTCTCCAGAGTTGTTTTTTGTAGGGTGGTCAGCCAGACGCCGGCAATCACCAGCAGGCCGCCGAAAAGCACCGGCAGGCCGAGGCGCTCGTCGAGCAGGACGGCGGCCTGCAGCACGGCAAAGACCGGTACCAGGTTGATGAAAACCGAGGCGTGGCCGGCGCCGAGTTGCTGCACGGCGGCGGTGAACCAGGTGTAGGCGATGGCGGTGCCGAAGACGGCGAGGAAGAGCATGCCGGTCCACACCCGCCACGACCAGGCGGCCGGATCGATGTCGCCCTGCACCAGCGCTGCCAGCCCGAGCAGGATGGCGCCGGTCAGGCAGGCGTAGAGCGTGGTCGCCAGCGCCGAGAAGCGGCCGGTGGCGCGCCAGCCGATGAAGGTGTAGGCGGTCCAGCTCAACACGCAGCCGATGATCAGCCATTCGCCGATGCCGACCTCGCCTTGCAGCAGGGCCAGCGGATCGCCGTTGCCGATCACCGTCAGGCAGCCGGCCAGCGCGATGATGCTGCCGACCGCTTTGCGCGGGTTCATGCCTTCCTTGCCGGTCAGCCAGGCGAGCAGCACGATGACCACCGGATTGAGCGCGACGACCAGCGCGCCGCGTCCGGCCGGGATGTGCTGCAGCCCGAAAAAGAAGCACAGGCCGTAAAGGAAGATGCCGAAAAAGCCCAGCGCCCAGACCAGCGCCCATTCCTGCCGACCCTGGGGCAGCGGGATGCCGCCACCGGATATCAGCATGACGCTGCCGACCACCAGGCCGGCAATGACGAAGCGCAGCGAGGCGACGGCGAGCGGCGCACTGAGTTCCTGGGCGATGACCCGCCCGGCAATCCAGGTGCCGCCCCACATCGCCATTGCTGCCACCAGCTTGGCGTAGGTCAGGGTCCGGGCCTGTTGCGGCACTTAGAGCATTTCCACCGCGAGGGCCGTGGCTTCGCCACCGCCGATGCACAGCGAGGCGACGCCGCGCTTCTTGCCGTACTTCTTCAGCGCGCCGAGCAGGGTGACGACGATGCGGGCACCGGAAGCGCCGATCGGGTGACCCAGTGCGCAGGCGCCGCCATGCACGTTGACCTTGGCCGGATCGAGCTTGAGGTCGTGCAGCGCGGCCATGGCGACGACGGCGAAGGCTTCATTGACTTCGAACAGGTCGACGCTGTCGGCGCTCCAGCCGGTCTTGGCGAACAACTTCTGCATGGCGCCGACCGGGGCCGACGGGAACAGTGCCGGCACGCCGGCATGGGTGGTGTGGGCGACGATGCGGGCAACCGGCGCCAGACCCAGCTTGGCGGCCTGCGATTCGCGCATCAGCACCATGGCGGCGGCGCCGTCGGAAATCGACGAAGAGTTGGCGGCGGTGACCGTGCCGTCCTTCTTGAACGCCGGCTTCAGGGTCGGAATCTTGTCCACGTTGACTGCGAACGGGCCTTCGTCCTTGTCGATGACGACATCGCCTTTACGGCCGGCGACGGTGACCGGCGTGATTTCCCAGTCGAAGGAACCGTTGTTGCTGGCTTCGATGGCGCGGGTCGTCGATTGCACGGCGTAGGCATCCTGCGCTTCGCGGGTGAAGCCGTAAGTGGCCGCACACTCTTCGGCAAAAGTGCCCATCAGGCGGCCGCGGGTCTCCTTGCCGTAGGCATCCTCAAGGCCGTCGAGGAACATGTGGTCCAGCAACTGGCCGTGGCCGAGGCGGTAGCCGCCGCGTGCCTTGGGCAGCAGGTAGGGGGCGTTGGTCATCGACTCCATGCCGCCGACCACGGCGGCGCCGTAGGAGCCGGCGAGGATGCCGTCGTGACCGAGCATGGTGGCCTTCATTGCCGAACCGCAGACCTTGTGGATGGTGGCGCAGCCGGCCGACAGCGGCAGGCCGGCCTGCAGCGCGGCTTGACGGGCCGGCGCCTGGCCCTGGCCGGCCTGGAGGACGCAGCCCATCAGGACTTCTTCGATCAGGTTGGCGTCAATGCCGGCGCGGGCGACGGCGGCCTTGATGGCTTCGGCGCCGAGATTGGCGGCGGTCAGGCCGGCGAAGCCGCCCTGGAAGCTGCCCATGGCGGTACGGGCGGCGGAAACGATGACGATCGGGTCTTGCATGCTGTTTTCTCCTTGCGGTTTGTTATGGGAATGGGGTTAAGGGGGCTCAGGCGTCGAGTGCCAGCAACGCCGCCTCGTAGCGGGTCGGCAGGTCGGTCGGGGTGTCGATGGTGATGCCGAGGTCGTGCATGTGACCGTCCTTGAGGCCGTAGATCCAGCCGTGCACGGTCAGTTTCTGGCCGCGCTGCCAGGCGTCCTGGACGACCGGGTTGTGGCAGACGTTGACCACCTGTTCGAGGACGTTGAGTTCGCACAGACGGTCGTGGCGCTTTTCCGGCGGCAGCGAATCGACGGCGGCGAGGTGTTTGTTGTGCACATCGTGCACATGGCGCAGCCACAGGTCGACGACGCCGACGCGGGCGCGGTTCAAGGCGGCAAGCACGCCGCCGCAGCCGTAGTGGCCGACGACCATGATGTGTTTGACCTTGAGCACGTCGACCGCGTACTGGATCACCGACAGGCAGTTGAGGTCGGTGTGCACGACGACGTTGGCGACGTTGCGATGGACGAAGACCTCGCCCGGCAGCAGGCCGACGATCTGGTTGGCCGGTACGCGCGAGTCGGAACAGCCGATCCAGAGGAATTCCGGGTTCTGCAACTGCGCCAGCTTGTCGAAGTAGGTCGGGTCGATCTCGCGCATCTGGCGCGCCCAGGCGCGGTTGTAGTCGAACAGGTGGCAGAGGTTCTCGTTGCAGTTTTCCTCTTCCGACCAGTTATCGAGGTCGAGGGCGAGAAAGATGGTGTTCTCGACCGGCGTCGGGTAATAGGCCGGCACTTCGTTGAAGCCGAGTTCGCGGTAGAGCTTCACCGCCATGCGCATGTTCGGCAGGGTGTCGAGCAGCAGGCGCTTGTAGCCGATTTCCTTGGCCGCCTTGATTGCTGCCAGTGCCAGCGCCCGGCCGACGCCGAGGCCGCGTCGCTCGGGATCGACGTAAAGGCGCTTCATTTCGCAGACGCCTTCGGAGAACGGACGCACCCCGACGCAGCCGGCCGGTCGGCCGTCGACCTCGGCGAAGAACAGCCGGCCTGCCGGCGCCGCGTAGGCGCCGGGCAGCGAGGCCATTTCCTGGTCGAAGTTCTGGAAACAGAGGTCGACGCCCAGCCAGGCCGCGTAATTGCGGAAATACTGGCGGACCTGTTCGATGGCCTCGGTGTCGGCGGCGGAAAGCGTGCGCAGGGTGATCTTCATGCTGTGTGGCTCCTGGTAGGCGAAGGCGGGATACCGCTTCGCATTTTTTACGTTGTCCCCGGGGTGGCCGGGGACAATCGCGCATTCTACCTGTGCCGGTAATTATGAATTCAGCGTGTCTCCGCCATCAGTTCGCGACCAATCAGCATGCGGCGGATTTCCGAAGTGCCGGCACCGATCTCGTAGAGTTTCGCATCGCGCCACAGGCGGCCGGTCGGGTACTCATTGGTGTAGCCGACACCGCCCAGCGTCTGGATTGCCTCGCCGGCCATCCAGGTCGCCTTTTCGGCGGAGTAGAGGATGGCGCCGGCGGCGTCCTTGCGCAGCGTGCGCGAATGATCGCTGCTGTCGCAGGCGCGGCCGACGGCATAAACATAGGCGCGGGTGGCTTGCCAAGTCGAGTACATGTCGGCAACCTTGCCCTGCATCAACTGGAAATCGCCGATCGGCTGGCCGAACTGCTTGCGTTCGTGCAGGTAGGGCACGACCACGTCCATGCAGGCGGCCATGATGCCGAGCGGCCCGCCGCAAAGCACGGCGCGCTCGTAGTCGAGACCGGACATCAGTACCTTGGTGCCGTTGCCGACGCCGCCGAGCACGTTTTCTTCCGGCACTTCACAGTCATCGAAGAACAGCGGGAAGGTGTTGGAACCGCGCATGCCCAGCTTGTCGAGATGGGTGCCGTGGCTGAAACCCTTCATGCCCTTCTCGACGATGAAGGCGGTCATGCCCTTGGCACCGGCCTCCGGATCGGTCTTCGCGTAGACCACCAGGGTATCGGCGTCGCCGCCGTTGGTGATCCACATCTTGGCGCCGTTGAGCACGTAGCGGTCGCCCTTCTTCTCGGCGCGCAGTTTCATCGAGACGACGTCGGAGCCGGCATTCGGCTCGGACATCGCCAGCGCGCCGACGTGTTCGCCGGAAATCAGCTTGGGCAGGTATTTCTGCTTCTGCGCTTCGCTGCCGTTGCGACGGATCTGGTTGACGCACAGGTTCGAGTGGGCGCCGTAGGACAGGCCGACCGAGGCCGAGGCGCGCGAGATTTCCTCGAGCGCGACGATGTGCGCCAGGTAGCCCATGTTGGTGCCGCCGTACTCCTCGCCGGCGGTCATGCCGAGCAGGCCCATGTCGCCGAATTTCCGCCACAGGTCGGCGGGGAATTCGTTGACGCGGTCGATCTCGGCGGCGCGCGGCGCGATCTCGGCGTCAGCAAACGCCTTGACGGCGTCGCGCAGCAGGTTGATGTCTTCGCCAAGGGCGAAGTCGAGGCTGGGAATGTTCATTGGTTTGTCTCCGGTTTGTTGTTGGTTGTCTTGCTGTCCGCTTTTCCGTGCATCGCCATGATCGTCTGCTGCATCAGCGCACACAGGGTTTCTTTACCGTCCTTGACGGCGAAGACTTCGGCCTGGGTAACGATCAGCGTGCGGCCGGCACGGACGACCTGGCCGCGGGCGATCAGTTTTTCACCGTCGGCCGGGGCGAGCAGGTTCATCTTGTATTCGACGGTCAGCACCGAGGCGCTGGCCGGTACCGTGGTCATCGCCGCGTAGCCGGCGGCCGAATCGGCAATCATGCCGACGACACCGCCGTGCACGTAGCCGTGCTGCTGTTCGATCCCGTCCCAGTGCGGCACGTGGATTTCCGTGATGCCGTATTCGATCCGCGGCAGCGCCGCGCGGATCAGCGCCATCGCGCTCTGGCGCTGGAAACTGGCGAGGACGCGGGCAGCGAAATCGGGATCGGTGGGCTTGTGCATGGCAGTCGATTTATCTTACGTTGACGTTAACGTAAACCAATCGGCAAAAAAAATCACGCGTTTTTCCTGCGCGTCAGTTCCTTTTCACACTGCTGCTCGAACTGGCCGATTTCGGCGAGCATCGCTTCGATGTCCTCGCGCTGCTGTTCCAGGGCTTCCCGCCGCTTGGACATGACGCGCAGGCATTCCATCAGTTGCGGCGTCTCGTCCTCGGTCGAGTTGTACATGCCGATCAGGTCCTTGATCTCGGCCAGGCTTAGGCCCAGGCGCTTGCCGCGCAGGGCCATTTTCAGGCGGGCGCGGTCGCGGCGGGTGAAAATGCGTTTCTGGCCCTCGCGCTGCGGGGCGAGGATGCCCTGGTCTTCCCAGAAGCGGATGGTGCGCGGGGTGATGGCGAATTCCCGGGCAAGGTCGGAAATGCTGAAAGTGGCCGGCTGGCTCATGATGTCTCCAAGATTGCCGCGAAGTTAAGCAGATGACGGGGCTTTTTTCAATCCGCTACCGTATGGTAACTTGTACAAAAAACGAAACGGAACAGCATGTCCCTCGATTATCCCTTCACAGAGATTCCCGCCGCCGGGGAAGTGCGCGAAGTCGCGCCCGGCATTTTCTGGCTGCGCATGCCGCTCCCGTTTCAGCTCGATCACATCAACCTGTGGCTGATGCGCGACGGCGCCGGCTGGACCATCGTCGATACCGGTTTCCCCGACGATGCCGTGCGCGAAGCCTGGCGCGCCATCCTCGACCGACTCGACGGGCCGGTGACACGCCTGATCGTTACCCACTTCCATCCCGATCACCTCGGACTGGCGACCTGGCTGCTGGCCGAGACCGGTGCCGAGCTGTGGATGACCGCCGGCGAGTTTCTGACCGCCCATGTCGTGTGGAACGAAGTCGGTGGCCACGGCGCGCGTTTCATGGTCGAACAGTTCCGCCAGCACGGGCTCGACGGCGAGCATCTGGCCCGTTTCGAGAAGCGCGGTTCGGGTTATCGCAAGGCGGTGCCCGGCTTGCCGGAACACTATCGGCGGATCAAGTCCGGCGATGCGATCCGGATTGGCTGTCACACCTGGAAAACAATCATCGGTTATGGTCATGCGCCGGAGCATCTGGCGCTTTACTGTGCCGAACTCGGCGTGTTAATTTCCGGAGACATGTTGTTGCCAAGAATTTCCACCAACATCAGCGTTTTTGCGGCGACGCCGGACGCCGACGCCCTGCGTTGGTATCTGGCGTCGCTGGACCGGATGGCTGAGGAAGTTCTGCCGCAAACCCTGGTTTTACCATCACACGGCCTGCCCTTCACCGGGGTGCAGGCGCGGGTGGGTGCATTGCATGCGCACCACGAAGAACGATTGCATGCGCTTGAGAACAGCTGTGAACACGCGCCGCAGAGCGCAGCCGGGTTGCTCGACGTGTTGTTTGGTCGGGTGCTCGATACACACCAAACGATGTTCGCGATGGGCGAAGCAATTGCCCACCTGAACTATCTGGAACAAGCCGGTCGGCTGTCGCGTAGCATCGACGCCGACGGGGTGATTCGCTATTCGCGGTTGCAGCACCAACCCGCCGCGCACTGACAGAGGGAGTTTCAAGATGTCGCAGCAAACCGAAGACCAGGGCCTGAACCTGCCCAACCCGGCCGAAATGGCCAAGACCTATGCCGAGGTGGCACAGCGCGCCTCGCGCATCATCACCCAGTACATGGAAAAGAAGGCCAAGGACGGCGTCGAGGCACCGGCCGACGAACTCGGCGTGGCCAAGGCCTTCATGGACCTGTCGGCGCGGCTGATGGCCAACCCGTACAAGCTGGCGCAGACCCAGATGAACATGATGTGGGACTACTTCTCGCTGTGGCAGGGTTCCATGATGAAGATGATGGGCATGCCGGGCGCCGCGCCGGTTGCCGAGCCGAAAAAGGGCGACAACCGCTTCAAGGACGAGGAATGGGAACAGCATTTCCTGTTCGACTTCATGAAGCAGTCCTACCTCATCGCCGCCCGTCACATCCATGACACGGTGGCCGATACCGACGGTCTGGACGAAGCGACCCAGCAGAAGGTGAATTTCTTCACCCGCCAGTACATCGACGCGCTGTCGCCGTCGAACTTCGCGCTGACCAACCCGGAAGTCTTCCGCGAAACGGTCAAGAGTCACGGTCAGAACCTGATCAAGGGCCTGAACAACCTGCTGCACGACGTCGAGGCCGGCGACGGTCAGCTGCGCATCCGGATGACCGACACCTCGGCTTTCGAAATGGGCAAGAACGTTGCCACGACGCCGGGCAAGGTGGTCTTCCAGAACGAACTGTTCCAGCTGATCCAGTACGATCCGAAGACCCCGGATCAGTACAAGAAGCCCTTCCTGATCGTGCCCCCGTGGATCAACAAGTACTACATCCTCGACCTGCGCGAGAAGAACTCCATGGTCAACTGGGCGACCAGCCAGGGCCACACCACCTTCATCATGTCCTGGGTCAACCCGGACGAGAAGCTGGCACAGAAGTCCTTCGAGAACTACCTGCTCGAAGGTTCGCTGGAAGCCATCAACCAGGTCTGCGCCCACACCGGCGAAGACAGCGTCAACCTGGCCGGCTACTGCCTGGGCGGTACGCTGACCATGACCACGCTGGCCTACATGACCGCCAAGAAGGACAAGCGCGCCAACTCGGCCACCTTCTTCACGACCATGCTCGACTTCTCCGAGCCGGGCGAACTCGGTGTCTTCCTCGATGAAGGCGCGGTCGCCGGGCTGGAAAAGAAGATGGCCGAACGCGGCTTCCTCGAAGGTTCGGAAATGGCCGGCACCTTCAACATGCTGCGCGCCAACGACCTGATCTGGTCGTTCGTGGTCAATAACTACCTGATGGGCAAGGATCCGTTCCCGTTCGACCTGCTGTACTGGAACTCGGACTCGACGCGTATGCCGGCAGCGATGCACAGTTTCTACCTGCGCAACATGTATTTGGCCAACCTGCTCAAGGAACCCGGTGGCATCACGCTGGGCGGCGTCAAGATCGACATCTCCAAGGTCAAGACCCCGTGCTACTTCATCTCCACGATCGAAGACCACATCGCGCCGTGGAAGAGCACCTACATGGGCGCCCGTCTGCCTTCCGGCAAGACCAAGTTCGTGCTCGGCGGCTCCGGCCACATCGCCGGCATCGTCAATCCGCCGGCAGCCAACAAGTACGGCTACTGGACCAACGATGCCACCGACGGCAACCTGCCGGAAAGCCCGGAAGAGTTCCTGGCCGGCGCCACCCAGAATGCCGGTTCGTGGTGGACGCACTGGCATGAGTGGGTGACCAGCCTGCCGGGTGGTTCGGCCAAGGTGCCGGCCCGTCAGCCGGAAGCCGGCACGCTCAAGGTCATCGAACCGGCGCCAGGCAGCTACGTCAAGTTCCGTCTGGACGCCCAGAAGAAGGACTGACCGGTTTTCTGCCGAGATCATGGGGAGGGCTGCGGCCCTCCCTTTTTTCATTGTGAAAAGGCGTTTGCCATTTGTTACATATCTCCGGCGTGGCTTTCCGTAGCGCGTGCTAACCTGATTCGGTACTCGTCGAACAAGCAAGGAGAGAGAAAATGAAAAACACGATTCTGATGTTCAGTGCAGCCACTCTGGTGCTCACGGGCTGCGCCAACATGGATGAAACCCAGCGTCACACCGGAACCGGTGCGGCGATTGGTGCGGTTGCCGGCGCGGTCATCGGCGCAGCCACGGCCAGCAAGTCTGATCGCGGCAAGGGGGCGGCCATCGGTGCGGCAGCGGGCGCGGCCATCGGCGCCGGCGGCGGTTATCTGTGGTCGAAACGGATGCAGGAGCAGAAAGCGGCGATGGAGCAGGCGACCGCGGGCACCGGTATCGACGTGACGCAGACGGCCGACAATCGCCTGAAGCTGGAAATCCCCAGCGATGTTTCCTTTGATTCCGGTCGCTACGACATCAAACCGTCCTTGCGTCCGGTGCTCGATAAACTGGCGCAGGGGCTGACCCAGCATCCGGTGACCCGGGTGACCGTTGTCGGCCATACCGACAGCGTCGGGTCCGATGCGGTCAATAACCCGCTGTCGGTGAATCGCGCGGCCGCCGTGCGCGATTATCTGGTGCCGCGCGGTGTGGCATCGTCGCGGATTGCCATCGATGGTCGCGGTTCGCGTGAGCCGATTGCCGATAACGCGACGGCCGAAGGCCGGGCGATGAACCGCCGGGTCGAGATTTTCATCGCCGAAACCAGCGCCAACTGATTCGGCCTCACCCCATCCAGCCCGCCGAGTGCGGGCTTTTTAACGTCCGGGCAGAGGCAGTTGCGGTAGGGCCGGCCATTCGACGGCATCGAGCATGTTCTTGACGATCAAGCCCAGCTCGGTGTCACCGGTAATTTCCAGTTCGCGGTTGAAGAACAGGGTATCTGGATCTTCCTGGCGGGCGAGCAGTTGCAGGTAGGCCGACAGGTTGGCGGCAAAGGCCAGGTCGGGTTCGCGCTGGGCCTGGAACACCGGGCGGAACAGACCGTTGCGGAAGGTATAGCTGGCTTCACCGCCGGTATCGAGGACGCGGACGCGGAACAGCTTGTCTTCCAGTGCTTTCAGTTCACTCTCCGGCAGCAGCCTGAGCTTGAGGGCGGCGTTCAGTGCGCCGACCAGGGCCAGCGTGTGCGGCCATTGCGGCAGCTTGTGGCCGACGCGGGCGATGAAGGCGGGCAGGCGGAAGCGGGGAATGACGAAGTTCGGGCTCATGCGATGACTCCGGGAAGTTCGTTGGCGGAATGTACCGCAATACCGGCGTCGCCGTGCCAGTAGCCGTTGACCAGGCCGCTTTCGCTCCAGGCCGAGGTGTCGGGGGCGGTGGCCTGTCCGGTTCCGGCGGCGGCAAAGGCGGCGATGATTTCGGTCATGTGCTTCTTCTGCGGGCTGAGGCGGACGATGTCGATACCGATCGCGCGCAGTGCCGGCATCTCGCCGAGCAGGCTGTAGGTCTGCGCCGACATCGTCTGGATTCCGTTGATGGTCAGGAAATCCTGGCCTTCGCGGGTGCGCAGGGTCAGGCCTTCTTCATGGTCGAGGCACTTGAACTGGCAGTCGTCCTTGTTCAGGTCGTAATGACGGGCGGTGAAGCAGCGTGCGGAAAAGGCCAGCGGCAGTTTGCCGAAGGCGAAGACCTCAGTCTCGACGCCAGCCGGCCGGTAACGATGCAGGTGCTCGATCATCTGGCGTGAGGCTTCCAGCGGCGGTACCCAGCGGCACATGCCGTAGCGCGCGAAGGTGGCCAGCGTTTCCTCGTTGTAGATGTTCAGGTGCGGCCCGGCGACAAAGGGCTTGCCGCAAACCAGATTGACCGCGCCGAGGTCGTTGGCCTCGACCTTGCAACCGGCGTCGTCGACCAGGCGGCGCAGGGCCTTAAGGTCGCTTTCCGATTCGAGCAGGGCCTGCGCCGAAACGATGACTTCTTTGCCGGCGTCGGTCAGGTCGCGGGCCAGGCCAATCCAGTCGCTGGTGCGCAATTGCTGGCGCCGCGAGCAGACGACTTCGCCGACATGGATGATGTCGAGGGCCGGGTTTTCGGCCATTCCCGCGTAAAAGGCCATGACTTCGGCCTTGGGCCAGAAGTAGAGCAGGGGGCCGAGCGACAGTTTCATGCTTACCTCCACGGCCGGTTATAGGCGCCAAGCGTCGCCTGGCTGCCTTCGGAAACCTTGGCCAGTTCGCTCTGCCAGGCCGGTTTGACGTGGTAGCGCGCGTCGCCTTCGCGCAGCGCATCGAGTGCGGCGCGCAGGGTTCGGGTTACCTGGGTGACGTAGGTCGGGCTGCGCTGCCGGCCTTCGATCTTGATCGCGCGCACGCCGATCTTGAGGATGTCGGGCAGGATGGAGAGGACGTTGAGGCTGGTCGGCTCCTCGAGCGCGTAATAGGTTTCGCCCTGGACGTCGAAGCGGCCCTTGCAAAGCGTCGGATAACCGGCCGGTTCGTCGTCGCCGAAGCGGTCGATGAGGATGCCGTTGAGCCGGGTTTCCATGGCGCCGGGCTGCTTGTCCCATTTGACGTACTTGGCCGGCGAGCAGGCGCCGACGGTATTCGGCGACTCGCCGCAGGCGTACGACGACAGCCAGCAGCGACCCTCGTTCATGACGCACAGGCTGCCGAAACCAAAGACCTCGATCTCGACGCTGGTGTTCCGGATCACGTGTTCGACCTGGGCCAGCGTCAGCACGCGCGGCAGGACGGCGCGGCGGATGTTGAATTCCCGCTGGCAGAAATTGATCGCCTCGTAGCTGGTCGCCGAGCCCTGGACCGAGAGGTGCAGGCGCTGTTGCGGATGACGGCGGGTGGCGTAATCGAGCAGGCCGACGTCGGCCAGGATGATCGCGTCCACGCCCAGGTCGACCGCGGCGTCGACCGCCTTGCGCCAGTCGTCGGTACGCCCGGCCTGCGGAAAGGTGTTGATCGCCAGCAGGACCTCGCGACCTTTGCCATGGGCGTAGCGGATACCTTCGCTCATGCCTTTCTGGTCGAAGTTCAGGCCGGCGAAATTACGCGCATTGGTATCGTTCTTGAATCCGAGATAGACGGCGTCGGCGCCATTATCCACGGCTGCCTTGAGCGCCGGCAGGCTACCGGCGGGGCAAACGAGATCGGGCAAAGTGGGCATGAGAAACATTCATTCCGGAGAAGGGGGAAAGTATAGCCAGTGCGTCGGGGCAGCCATTGATCCTCATCAAAACCCCGGCTCGTGCTAGGATTCCGGCAACATTCCCGTACCGGCATTCAGCATCCATGTCCCAGAATCATGTCCTCGTAGTCGACGATGAAGCCATCAACCTGATGCTGATCGAGGATTTCCTCGAGCAGGAAAAACTGGCGCTGGAATTGTTCAGCGATCCCTTGCAGGCCTGGCAGCGACTGGCCGAGCCGAACAGCGATTTTTCGCTGGTGGTGCTCGACCGGATGATGCCCGGCATGGACGGGATGGAACTGTTGCGGCGAATCAAGGCCGACCGCCGCTTCGAGGATGTGCCGGTGATCATGCAGACGGCAGCGTCGGCACCGGAACAGGTGCGCGAGGGGCTGGAGGCCGGCGCCTACTACTACCTGACCAAACCGTATGCGCCGGAAGCGCTGATTTCCATCGTCCGTGCCGCGCTCGACGATCGCCGGGCCCGGGCTTCGTTGCGTACCCGGGCGGCCCGTCTGGAGGAAGCGCAGAAGCTGCTGCTCGGTGCCGAGTACGGTTTTGCCACGCTGGAGGAAGTCTCCTGTCTGGTCCCGGTCCTGGCCGCCCTGTGCCCGGATCCGGACCGCGTGGCACCGGGCCTCTCGGACCTGATGCTCAATGCCGTCGAGCATGGCAACCTGGGCATCACCTACCGGGAGAAGTCGCTGCTCAAATGGGATGGCGACTGGGAGGCGGAAATCCGCCGCCGGCTCAATATCGCGCCGTTCAGCGGTCGGCGGGCGACGATTCGGGTGACCCGCAACAGCGAGGCGATCAGTTTCCGCATCACCGATGAGGGCGAGGGCTTCGACTGGCGAAAATTCCTCGATTTCGATCCCGAGCGGGCGTTCGACCCGAACGGGCGCGGCATCGCCATGGCCCGGCTGACCAGTTTTTCTAGCCTTGAATATGAAGGCCGCGGCAACGTCGTGACGGCCAGCGTCAGTCTGTCGCCGCGGCCCTGATATTTCTCAGCGCAGGACGACGGTCGGCTTGTAGCCGAGGGCGTTGCGGATGCGTTCGGCGACGTTTTCGGCCGCCGGGCGCGTGGCATAGGGGCCAAGCTGCAGACGGTGCAGGCCATTGGCCCGGACGATGTGCATTTCTTCCCTGACCCAGTCGAGTTCGCCGACCAGGTGGCGCTTCAGGTTGTCGGCATTGTCGGCGTTGGCGAAGGCGCCGAGCTGCAGGTAAACCCCTGCCGGCAGGGTGTTTTCCACCACAGGTTGAGCCACTGCCGGCTGCGGCGGCGGTGCTACCTGGGCATAGCTGGTGCTGCTGCCGGTCGGGACGATAGCCTCGACTTCAACCTCGGCGCTGCCGTTGCGGACGATGTCCAGCTTGTGCGCGGCGGTGTAGGAGAGGTCGATGATGCGTCCGGCGTGGAAGGGGCCGCGATCGATGACGCGAACGACGACCGAGCGTCCGTTGCGCAGGTTGGTGACGCGGACGTACGAAGGCAGGGCCAGCGTCGGGTGGGCGGCGGTCATGGCGAACATGTCGTAGGGTTCGCCGATCGAGGTCTTCTGGCCGTGGAACTTCTTGCCGTACCAGCTGGCCAGACCGCGGGCCTTGTACGGGCGGACCGAGGTGTTCGGTTCGTAGCGTTTGCCGAATACTTCATACGGCCGCAGCGCAGGCCGGTGCAGCGGTTCCCAGCGCGGCACGGCGTCGGGGATCTGGTCCAGGTTATCCGGGATCTCGCTGGCCGGGCCGTCATCCTTGTAATAACCGCCGCCGCGCGGGGTGGCAACCGGGGGCGGGGCTGCCGGGCGGCTGGTGCCGGCAGTCGGCGTGCCGCTTGCCGGCCGCTCCGGCTGGCTGCCGCAGGCGGCCAGCAACAGGGTGAAAGTCAGGGGGGCCAGCAGGCGAAGGGAAGCGGTCATTTCTTTACCAGCATGCGGTGGGTATGGATGCTCATCAGGATGCCGACGCCCAGCATCAGGGTCAGCAGTGCCGTGCCGCCATAGCTGATGAAGGGCAGCGGAACGCCGACCACCGGCAGGATACCCGAGACCATGCCCATGTTGACGAAGGCGTAGATGAAGAAGACCAGGGTCAGGGCGGCAGCCAGCAGGCGCGAGAACATGGTCGGCGCAGCGGCGGCGATCATCAGCCCGCGGCCGATCAGCAGCGTGAACAGGATCAGTAGGATGCCGTTGCCGAGCAGCCCCCATTCCTCGGAAAAAACGGCGAAGATGAAATCGGTGTGTTTTTCCGGGATGAATTCCAGGTGGGTCTGGGTGCCGTTGAGAT
This sequence comes from uncultured Azonexus sp., assembly GCF_937982035.1. Lineage (NCBI taxonomy): Bacteria > Pseudomonadati > Pseudomonadota > Betaproteobacteria > Rhodocyclales > Azonexaceae > Azonexus > uncultured Azonexus sp. Next base: position 189,230 of record NZ_CALJNI010000008.1, on the reverse strand, counting down.
AACCTTTGCCCAACCCGCCGCCCGAGCCGATGGCGATCGTCGACTGGATGATGTGATAACCGGCGCCAAGCGGGTCCGAGGTTGGGTCGAGCAAGGTCAGCACGCGACGTCGCTGGTAGTCGTGCAGCATGTTCCAGGCAAAGGGCATGGCGGCGCCGGCAGCGGCACCCAGGCCGAGCATGATCTTCCACGGCAGACCGGCGAAGAAGATGACGAAGAAGCCGCCTGCGCCGATCAGCAGCGAGGTGCCGAGGTCGGGTTGCTTGAGCACGAAGATGATGGGGACGAGCAGGATGGCGGTGGCAATGGCGAAATGCCGGGCCCTCAGCATCGATTCGTGCTTGTGGAAGTACCAGGCCAGCATCAGCGGCATGGCGATCTTCATGATCTCGGATGGCTGGATACGCATCAGGCCGAGCGAAATCCAGCGGCGCGAGCCATTCACCACGATGCCGAACAGCGCGACCCCGAGCAGCAGTACGACACCGATTACGTAAAGCGGAACGGCAAAGCGCATCAGCGTCTGGGGCGGCGTCCGGGCTACCAGCAGCATGACGGCCGTAGAGGCGGCGATGTTGATCAGTTGCTTGTCCAGCTTCCAGAAACCGTCGCTCGATGTTGCCGAATAGATGGTCATCAGGCCGATACCCATCAATGCCATGACGATCAGGAAGAGCGGCATGTCGAGGTGGGCAAAGATATTCTGGATGATGCGCTTAATCAGCTTCATCGGTGCCCTCCTGGATCAGTTCGTGGGTTTCCTCTTCGTCCGGACTGTCGACTTCAGGCGCCGGGCCGCCCGGCCGCTTTCCGGTCAGGTGGTAGTCGAACAACTGGCGGGCGATCGGTGCCGCCGACTGGGCACCGAAACCGCCGTTTTCGACCATCACGGCGACGACGATCTTGGGATCGTCCACCGGAGCGAAGGCGACGTACCAGGAGTGGTCGCGCAGGCGTTCGCGGACCTGGCCGGCGACATATTTCTGGCCGCTCTTCAGGCTGAATACCTGGGCCGTCCCGGTCTTGCCGCCGGATTCGTAGGCGGCGCCGGCAAAGACGCGGGCACCGGTGCCCTCCTTGACGACCCCGGCCATGCCGCGCTTGACGACCTCGACATGCTCGCGCTTGAGCGCGATCTGGCGAATCGGCTGCGGTTCGACCATGCGTACCTCGCCGGTCGTCGGATTGGTGATCGAATGGACCAGATGCGGCCGGAAGACCTGGCCGTAATTGAGCACATTGGCCAGGGCATGGGCCATGTGCAGGGTCGAATAGGCGTTGTAACCCTGGCCGATGCCGATGGAAATGGTCTCGCCCGGATACCATTTCTGTTGTTCGCGTTTCTTGAAGCGTCGCTGCTTCCATTCGGGCGAGGGGAGGATGCCGGTCGCTTCGCCCGGAATGTCGATTTCCGTCCGCCGGCCGAGACCGAGGTCGCCCATGAAGCGGGCGATGTTGTCGATGCCCATGTCGTTGGCGAGGACGTAGTAATAGGTGTTGCACGAGACGACGATGGACTTGTGCATGTCGACCATGCCGTGACCGCCGACCTTGTCGTCCATGAAGCGGCGGTTGCCGAAGTTGAAGAAGCCGGGGTCGGCGATGGCCTGGCCGGGGGTGCGCTTGCCCGTGGTCAGCGCGCCCAGCGCCATCAGCGGCTTGAAGGTCGAACCCGGCGGGTAGGTGCTGTAGATGGCGCGGTTGAGCAGGGGTTTGTCCGGATGATTGTTCAGTTCATCCCAATCGTCGAAGCGGATGCCGTCGACAAACAGGTTGGGGTCGAAGGCGGGCGAGGAGACGAGGGCGAGAACCGCGCCGTTGCTCGGATCGATGGCAGCCAGCGAACCGCGGCGGCCGCCGAAAGCCTGCTCGGCGACCCGCTGCAACTCGGCATCCAGCGTCAGTTTCAGGTTGTTGCCGGGGGTCGGCGGCGTTTGCGAGAGGACGCGCACGGCGCGCCCGCCGGCATCGACCTCGACCTGTTCGTAACCGGCGGTGCCGTGCAGTTCGAATTCGTAATGGGCTTCCAGGCCGATCTTGCCGATATGCTCGGTGCCCTTGTAGTTCGCGTCATGCCCGCTGGCCTCGATCATCTCCTTGTCCTTGGCGTTGATCCGGCTGATGTAGCCGATCGCATGCGCGGCCAGCGAGTTTTCCGGATACTGGCGGAACAGCCTGGCCTTGACCTCGACGCCGGGGAAGCGATAGCGATGGGCGGCAAAGCGGGCGACTTCCTCGTCGGTCAGGCGGGTACGGATGGGAATGGATTCGAAGTTTTTCGACTCCTCAAGCAGGCGTTTGAAGCGCCGCCTGTCCTTGAGCTGGATTTCGACGATCTCGCCCAGCTGGTCGATGGTCTCTTCGAGGCCCAGGGTTTTCGACGGGGTGATTTCGAGCGTGAATGCCGAATAATTGCGCGCCAGAATGACGCCGTTGCGATCCTCGATATTGCCGCGGTTGGGCATCACCGGCACCAGCGAGATGCGATTGCTTTCGGCACGCGTCGCGTAATACTCGTGCTGCAGCACCTGCAGATAGAAAAAGCGTCCGAAGAGCAGGGCAAAACATAGCAGGACGAAGCTGCCGGCGATGACGAGGCGGTTGCGGAAGCGATCCGAGTCCTGTTCGCTGTGATGGAAGTCGTTCATTGCCGACGGCGGTCAGAGCGGACGGTTTTCGTCCCGCTCGACTGGCTGGTATTGCGGCAGCAGCAGCAGGAAGGTGGCGGGAATCCACAGGAAGGTGGCGATCAGCGGACCGATCAGGAAACCCCAGCCGGGGAAGTCGGCGCCGGCCAGCATGCGCATGGCGAGCTGGATGAACTGGCTGGCCAGCAGCATGGGCAACACCTGCAGGGCCTGCTGGGCCAGCGGAAACCACAGGATGCGCCGGGACTGGCTGGCGGCGATATAGGCCAGCAGGACGTAAGCCAGGCAATGCTGGCCGAGCGCGGCGCCATCGGCGACATCCATCATCAGGCCGAGGACGAAAGCCCAGCCCATGCCGACCCGACGGGGCTCGCGGATGCTCCAGAAGCACAGCACCAGTGCCACCCAGTCGGGAATGCCGGGCCAGTGGGCGGTCGGCAGGAAATTCAGCAAGAGGGCTGCGAGCAGGCTGAAAACGATGAACCAGGGCCGGACCGGCAGCAGGATGCGCGATGAGGAGAACGTTGGCTGCATCATTTATCTCCGGACTTGACCGGCGCCCCGGTGTTGCCGATGCGTCCCGAGGCTTCCGGCGGGCGCGGCGCCTGTGCCTGGCGCGGCGACAGGACCAGGACTTCGCCGAAGTTCTCGACGGCGGCAACGGGGGCGCACAGGATGCGGGCGAAGGCGTAGGAGTGTTCCCTTTCGATGCTGACCACGCGGGCAACCGGAAAACCGGGCAGGTAGACGCCGTCGAGTCCCGAGGTGACGAGCAGGTCGCCTTCCTGGATGTCGGCGTTGGCCGGAATGTAGCGCAATTCGAGTTGACCTTTGCCCAGGCCGAAGACCACCGAGCGCTGACCGCTGCGGACGACCTGGACGGGCACCGTCTGATCCTTGTCGGTGATCAGGGTGATTTCCGACGAGAACGGGAAGGTTCGGGTTACCTGGCCGACCACGCCGGATTCATCGATGGCCGGCTGGCCGGCAACGATGCCGGATTGCTGGCCCTTGTCCACGATGATCTTGTGCGAGAAGGGATCGCGGGCCGTGTACATGATCCGGGCCACTTCGCCCTTGGCTTTTTCCCGCTCCTTGACCGCCAGCAGCTTGCGCAGGCGCTCGTTCTCGCTTTCCAGGTGTTCCAGGCGCTGCAGGTTCGGCGCGGTCTGCAATTGCGTCTGCTTGAGGCTGGCATTTTCTTCAAGCAGGTCGTCCAGCCCGCGCAGGTAGCCGAGCGCGTTGTCGACCAGACTGCCCGGTGTCTGGGCGATACGCTGGATCGGGTCGGTGACCAGGGCGATGCTCTGGCGCAGCAGGTCGAGGCTTTTCAGTCGCAGGTCGACGACGAACAGCGCCAGCGAGATGGCGACATAGAAAGTCAGAAGGGCCAGCGGTGCTGGCCCTCGCTTGAAGAAAGGCGGTGGAGCGTGGTCGGTGCCGGCCATCGCGATCAATCCTGCAATGTTGCGGTCGACGCGTTAATCCGAGGCAAAGATGCTGCCCAGCTTGTCCATCTTTTCCAGCGCCATGCCGCAACCGCGGGCGACGCAGGTCAGCGGTTCGTCGGCGACGATCACCGGCAGGCCGGTTTCTTCCATCAGCAGGCGGTCGAGGTCGCGCAACAGGGCGCCACCGCCGGTCAGGACCATGCCCTTCTCCGCGATGTCGGCACCGAGTTCCGGCGGCGTCTTTTCCAGGGCCGACTTGACGGCGGAAATGATCTGGTTGAGCGGGTCGGTCAGCGCTTCGAGGATTTCGTTCGACGAGATCGTGAACTTGCGCGGGATGCCTTCGGCCTTGTTGATGCCGGAGACTTCCATTTCCTTGACTTCGGCACCGGGGAAGGCCGAGCCGATGGTCTTCTTGATGTTTTCGGCGGTGTTCTCGCCGATCATCATGCCGTAGTTGCGGCTGATGTAGTTGATGATCGCCTCGTCGAGCTTGTCGCCGCCGACGCGCACCGAACCGGCATAGACCATGCCGCCGAGCGAGATGACGCCGACTTCGGTGGTGCCGCCGCCGATATCGACGACCATCGAGCCGGTCGCGTCGGAAACCGGGAGGCCGGCACCGATCGCGGCAGCCATCGGTTCCTCGATCAGGTACACCTGGCTGGCGCCGGCGCCGAGGGCCGATTCGCGGATCGCGCGGCGTTCGACCTGGGTCGAGCCGGACGGCACGCAGATGATGATCCGCGGGCTCGGCGAGAACAGCTTGGAATCGTGCGCCTTCTTGATGAACTGCTTGAGCATCTGCTCGGTGACGGTGAAGTCGGCGATCACGCCATCCTTCATCGGCCGGATGACGGTGATGCTGCCGGGGGCCTTGCCAAGCATTTCCTTGGCCTCCTTGCCGACGGCCTGGATGGTTTTCTTGGCGTTGGGGCCGCCTTCGAGGCGGATCGCAACGACCGAAGGCTCATCGAGGACGATCGAGCGGCCACGCACGTAAATCAGCGTATTGGCCGTGCCGAGGTCGATGGCGAGGTCGTTGGAAAAATACTTGGAGAGGAATCCGAACATCTGTTGAGCTCCGCGCGGGGGATGCGGTAGGTAAAGCTTTTATGATACCTTACAACGCTTTCGTTTTTAAGACTTTGTGCGCCGCAAAAAGTCTTTTTCAAGCCATGTCGCTTACTCCAGAACAGGTTAAACGGATTGCCCATCTCGCCCGCATCGAGGTCAGCGAATCCGAGGCCCTGACCACCCAGGGTCATCTCAACGGCATCTTCGAACTGATCGAGCAGATGCAGGCCGTCGACACCACCGGTGTCGAGCCGATGGCGCACGCGCAGGACGTCTCGCAACGCCTGCGTCCCGACGCCGTCAGCGAGGTCGACCGGCGTGCCGCCTACCAGGCCGTCGCCCCGGAAACCGAGGCCGGTCTCTATCTCGTGCCGAAGGTGATCGAATGATCGACAAGACACTCAAGCAACTGTCGCAGGCACTGGCGTCCAGGGAAATCTCCAGCGTTGAACTGAGCACGCTGTTCCTCGACCGGATCGAGCGCTTGAACCCCGACATCAACGCCTTCGTCACCGTCGACCGCGAAAAAACGCTGGCCATGGCCGCTGTGGCCGATGCCCGCATTGCTGCCGGCACGGCCGGTCCGTTGACCGGTATCCCCATCGCCCAGAAGGACATCTTCTGTGCCGAAGGCTGGCGCACCACCTGCGGCTCGAAGATGCTTGCCGACTTCGTTGCGCCCTACGACGCGACGGTGATCGAAAAGATGCATCGCGATGCCGGCCTGGTTTCGCTGGGCAAGACCAACATGGACGAGTTCGCCATGGGCTCGTCGAACGAGACCTCGTTCTTCGGCCCGGTGAAGAACCCCTGGGACCGTACACGCGTTCCCGGTGGTTCATCCGGCGGTTCGGCGGCGGCGATCGCCGCCCGCCTGGCGCCGGCGGCGACCGGCACCGACACCGGCGGCTCGATCCGCCAGCCGGCGGCGCTGTGCAACCTGACCGGCCTCAAGCCGACCTACGGCGTCGTCTCGCGCTACGGCATGATCGCCTACGCCTCGTCGCTTGATCAGGGCGGCCCGATGGGCGCCACCGCCGAGGATTGCGCGCTGCTGCTCAACACCATGGCCGGTTTCGACGCGCGCGATTCGACCTCGCTCGAACGCCCGGCCGAGGATTACACGCGCAGCCTCGAGCAGCCGTTGGCCGGCCTGCGCATCGGCCTGCCCAAGGAGTTCTTCGCTGCCGGTTGCGACGCCGGGGTGATGGCCGCAGTGCAGGAAGCCATCGACGAATACCGCCGGCTCGGCGCGACCATCGTCGACGTCTCGCTGCCCAACTCGCACCTCTCGGTGCCGGCCTACTACGTCATTGCGCCGGCCGAGGCGAGCTCGAACCTGAGCCGTTTCGACGGCGTCCGCTACGGCTACCGCGCGCCGGACTACGGCAACCTCGACGACATGTACATGAAGACGCGGGCGCAGGGTTTCGGCGAAGAGGTCAAGCGCCGCATCCTGATCGGTACCTACGTCCTCTCGCACGGCTACTACGACGCCTACTACCTGCAGGCGCAGCGTATCCGCCGGCTGATCGCCAACGATTTCGTCGACGCCTTCAGGTCCTGCGACGTGATCCTCGGGCCGACCTCGCCGACGACCGCGTTCAAGCTTGGCGAAAAGTCTGCCGACCCGGTGCAGATGTACCTCTCCGACATCTACACCATCGCCGTCAACCTCGCCGGCCTGCCCGGCATGGCCCTGCCTTGCGGTTTCGCCGGCGGCCTGCCGGTCGGCCTGCAACTGATCGGCAATTACTTCGACGAGGCCCGCCTGCTCAATGTCGCGCACCGCTACCAGCAGGCGACCGACTGGCATCAGCGGCGTCCTCAGGGCATCGAGTAAATGCGCAGCACCATATTCGCGCTGATCGGCGCCGCCCTGCTGGCAGCTTGTGCCTCGCCGCCGCCGGCGCCCGAGCCGGTGCCGGAACCGGCGCCGCCGGTGGCCGAGGAGACGCCGAAATTCAAGAACTCGACCTTGAAGTACCTGGCCAACCGCAACCTGAAGCCGCAGCCGACCCGGCCGCTCAACGTCCGCTCGCGCTGCTCTCACCGTGATGCGATAGGTACCGTCACCCGGCTCAACCTGCTGGTCAAGGAGGCCGAGGTCAAGAGCTTCGATGCTCAGGTCAGCATGAAGGGGCGCGGTGTCTGCAACTTCAACATCAAGGACTTCGCGCAGGACGCGAAGCTGCCGCAGGTCCTGCTCCGGCACAAGAAGGAAAGCGCTTGCACCGTGCGCATGTGGGAACAGGGCAAGGAAGTCACCATCGCCTTCAACAGTTGCCAGCAATCCTGCGAAGGCAAGGCTTTCGATTATCTGTGGCCGGTCGTCGTCGACGCGAAGACCGGGCGCTGTCATTGAACGGATGAAACCATGAATCAATGGGAAGTTGTCATCGGCATCGAGACGCACGCACAACTGGCGACCGTCTCGAAAATTTTCTCGGGCGCTTCGACTGCCTTCGGCGCTGCACCGAACACCCAGGCCTGCGCGGTCGACCTGGCCCTGCCCGGCGTGCTGCCGGTGCTCAACCGTCAGGCCGTCGAATGTGCGATCCGCTTCGGCCTGGCCATCGGTGCCCACGTTGCGCCGAAGTCGGTGTTTGCGCGCAAGAACTACTTCTACCCCGACCTGCCCAAGGGCTACCAGATCAGCCAGTTCGAACTGCCGGTGGTGCAGGGCGGCGCGATTACCGTCCAGGTCGGCAGCGGCGACAAGGCTTACGAAAAAACGGTCAACCTGACCCGCGCCCACCTCGAGGAGGATGCCGGTAAGTCACTGCACGAGGATTTCCACGGCAAGTCAGGCATCGACCTCAATCGTGCCGGCACGCCGCTGCTCGAAATCGTCACCGAGCCCGACATGCGCTCGTCCGACGAGGCCGTCGCCTACGCCCGTGCCCTGCACGCGCTGGTGCGCTGGATCGGCATCTGCGACGGCAACATGCAGGAGGGTTCGTTCCGCTGCGACGCCAACGTTTCCGTGCGTCGTCCCGGTGCGCCCTTCGGTACCCGCCGCGAGATCAAGAACCTGAACTCCTTCCGTTTCCTCAAGGAGGCCATCGACTACGAAGTCCAGTGGCAGATCAACGAGATCGAGGAAGGCCGCACGATCCAGCAGGCAACCGTGTTGTTCGATCCGGACAGCGGTGAGACGCGCACCATGCGGACCAAGGAAGACGCACACGACTACCGTTACTTTCCCGACCCGGATCTGCTGCCGCTGGTCATCACCGATGACTGGATCGCGCGGGTCAAGGGTGAATTGCCCGAACTGCCGGTGCAGAAGCGTCAGCGTTTCATGGACCAGTTCGGCTTGTCCGCCTACGATGCGACGACGCTGACCGCCAGCCAGGAAATCGCCGATTTCTACGAGGCGACCGTCGGTGTTGCCGGGCAGGGCGCGGCCAAGCCCTGTGCCAACTGGGTCATGGTCGATCTTGCTGCCCGCCTGAACAAGGACGGCCTGGAAATTGCCCAGTCACCGGTCTCCCCGGAGCAACTTGGCGGCCTGGTGGCGCGCATCGCCGACAACACCATCTCCAACAACATCGCCAAGAAGGTTTTCGAAGCGCTGTGGAATGGCGAGGGCGCGAGTGCCGACGAGGTCATCGACAAGCAGGGCCTGACGCAGATTACCGACAGCGGTGCCATCGAAGCGTTGGTTGACGAGGTGCTCGCGGCTAATGCGGCCAATGTCGCCGAATATCGCGCCGGCAAGGAAAAGGCGTTCAACGCGCTGGTCGGTCAGGTGATGAAGGCCGCGAAGGGTAAGGCCAATCCGCAGCAGGTCAACGAACTGCTGAAGAAGAAGCTGGAGGCTTAAGGTTCGACGGGCTGGGCGCTTGAGCGCCCGGTCAGCTGGAAGTAGCGCTGGCGGTCGTTGTCGTACTTGGTGCGGACGGCTTCCAGCTCCTTACGCTTGAGCTGGATCAATTCCTGTTGCAGCCGGATTTCGTGGCCGACGGTGCGCAGCTTGGTATCGAGTTCGGGCGGCATCGCCTTGCGTTTGTAGAACTCGGCTTCTTCGGCCAGCTTGCGTTGCGCTTTCTGCAACTCGGTGATCTTGGCCGTGGCATTCTGGATGGTCAGTTGCACATCGCCTTCGGCCTTGCGCTGGGCCAGGTCGATGTCCTCGGCCGTGGCATAGGTGGTTAGCAGGGCCTGGTCGATGCGGCGTTGTTCGAGGCGCTTTTCTTCTTCCTCTTTCTTGCGCTGCGCTTCGGCAGCGGCGGCTGCCTTCTGCTCCGGTGTCAGCGGTGCGGCCACGTTGCGGATCGGGTTGCCGGCCCGGTCGAAGACCCGGTAGGCCAGGCCGCGACATTGTTGCGGCAGCATGTCGGCGCAGATGCGGCGACCGCTGGCGGGGTCGGTGCAACAGAAAAGTTCTCCCGCCGCCGCCCATGCTGGGGCGGTCAGCAGACTCAACACGAGTGTGGCGACGGCCCTAGACATCGACCCCGTATCGTTCGCGGTAGGCGGCGACGGCGTCGCGATGCCCGGCGAACTCGGCGTGGTGTTCAAGGTAGGTCATCAGGTCGCGCAGTCCGGCGACGGCGATCACGGGAATGCCGTAGTCGCGCTGGACTTCCTGAACGGCGGACAGCTCGCCCTGGCCGCGCTCCTGGCGGTCGAGGGCAATCAGGACGCCGGCCGGCGTGGCGCCGGCGGCACGGATCAGTTCGACCGACTCGCGCACCGAAGTGCCGGCCGAAATCACGTCGTCGACGATCAGCACGCGGCCGCTCAGCGGGGCGCCGACGATGGTGCCGCCTTCGCCGTGATCCTTGGCTTCCTTGCGGTTGAAGGCGAAAGGATAGTTGCTGCCTTCAGCGGCCAGGGCGATGGCGATCGCGGCGACCAGCGGAATGCCCTTGTAGGCCGGGCCAAACAGCATGTCGAACTGGACGCTGCCGGCCTTCGCCGCTTTCGCGTAGAATCCGGCGAGACGCCCGAGGGACGCGCCATCGTTGAACAGGCCGGCGTTGAAGAAGTAGGGCGACAGCCGCCCGGCCTTGGTCTTGAATTCGCCGAAACGCAACACCTCGCATTTCAGGGCGAACTCGATGAAATCCTGACGAAAATCCATAAATCCCCAGTTCTTGTCTGGAAAACGACTGATATTCGCGCAATGTTACGCATCATCTCACTGAACCTCAATGGCATCCGCTCGGCCTGGAGCAAAAATCTGCTGCCCTGGCTGCAACAACAGCAGGCCGACATCGTCTGTCTGCAGGAACTGAAAGCCCAGGCAGCCGACCTGAATGCCGAGATGCGCGCCCCCGATGGCATGCACGCCGCCTATCACTATGCCGAGAAAAAAGGTTACAGCGGCGTCGGCGTCTGGAGTCGGATGGCGCCGGCAGTCGTGACCGAGGGGTTCGATGGTGGTGAGTTCGATGCCGAAGGCCGCTATCTGCGCGTCGATTTCGGCAATCTGTCGGTGATCTCGCTTTACCTGCCGTCCGGTTCGTCGTCGCCGGAGCGGCAGGAAGCCAAGTTCCGCTTTCTCGATGTCTTCCTGCCCCGGATGCAGGCGTTGCGTGCCGAAGGTCGGGAAATCGTGCTGTGTGGCGACTGGAACATCGCACACAAGGAAATCGATCTTAAGAACTGGAAGTCGAACCAGAAGAATTCGGGTTTCCTGCCTGAGGAGCGTGCCTGGATGACCCGGGTGTTCGATGAACTGGGCTGGGTCGATGTCTATCGCCAGCTTCATCCGCAGGCGACCGGCGAGGCCTACACCTGGTGGAGCAATCGCGGTCAGGCCTGGGCGAACAATGTCGGTTGGCGCATCGATTACCAGATCGCCACCCCCGGTGTGGCAGCGACGGCTAGGCAGGCGTCAATCTACAAGGACAGCCGCTTCTCCGATCACGCGCCCTTGATCATCGACTACGACTATCTTCTGGCCACCAATGCGAATTGATTTACGCCGCTGGAAGGGCTAACCTGTAATCCCTGAACAACCGCTCGCAGACGAGGTTACAAAATGTCAGAACAAATGACTGCCGCCAACAAGGACAAGCTGGTTTCCGACCTGAAGGTCGTGATTGCCGATACCGAGGAGCTTTTGCGTGCCACCACCGGCGTTGCCGGGGAGAAGGTCGGCGAACTGCGCGAGCGCCTGTCGGTTCGACTGCGCGACGCCAAGGAGCGCATCATCGATCTCGAACATGTCGTCATCGACAAGACCAAGGCTGCCGCCCGTGCCACCGACGACTTCGTCCATGACGAACCGTGGAAGGCCGTTGGCGTTGCTGCCATCGTCGGTCTTGCCCTGGGTGTGCTGATCGGTCGCCGCTAAGCGGATGAGCACCCAGTTGCCGCCCGAAGACGCCGGGCGTCCGGGGCTCTTCGCCGCGCTGAAGAACATTCTCGCCACGCTCCTGTCGATTGGCAGGACGCGGGCGGAATTGCTCGCCGTCGAGATCGAGGAGGAGAAATATCGCCTGATCGCGATGTGGGCCAAGGCCATCGGCGCGGCATTCCTGATCGCGCTGGGTGTCATCATGGCCGTGTTCAGCCTGGCGCTGGCCTTCTGGGAGCAGCGGGTGCTGGTTTTCGGGCTGTTCGCCGCCCTGTTCTTCGTCGGTGCCGCCGTGCTGGTGCTGTCGTTGCGGCAGCAGGCAAAAGCGCCGAGCCGGCTGTTCCGCAGCAGCCTGGCGGAGCTGGACGCCGACATTGCGGAATTGCGCGGCAGTACGCGCGAATGAACGAAAAACGACTTGAACTTGCCGCTAGGCGGGGCGCTCTTGGCGCTCGCATCGCCGCGCAGCGGCAGAAGCTGGCGCGTGAAGCCGACGCGCTGAGCGGCGTGTTTTCTGCCGGCGATGCCGTGTTGCGCGGCGTCGACTGGCTCAAGCAACATCCGCTGGCCGTCGGTGCTGCCGTTGCCGGTGCCGTGGTTGTCCGGCCCCGCCGGGCCTTGCGCTGGGCCCAGCGCGGCTTCTTCGTCTGGCGTGGCTGGCGGGCGATGCGCAACACGCTTTCCCGCCTCTAGCATGGATCGCCTGGTTCTGCCCCTGCCCGGCTGGTGGCGGCAGTTGCTGTCGTCGCAGCGGCGCGAAGTGCAGCGGGTGCTCGGCGAAGTGATGGCCACTCGCGGCATGATGCCGCTGCTGATGAAGGCCCGCAACGGCGGGCAGTGGACTGCCGAAGAGCGTCGCGAACTGCTGATCCACCTACGCCGGATCGCGCATCTGTCGCCCTATCTGATCGTCCTCTTGCTGCCCGGCTCGGTATTGATCCTGCCGGCCTATGCCTGGTGGCTGGACCGCCGCCGTCTCAGGCGACAGGACTAGTCCGTTCGCCATTCTCCCGCCACGGTGCCACCTTGAGCAGCAGCAGCATGCCAGGTACGGCGAGGAAAAAGCACAGCCAGAAGAACTGCGTCCAGCCCATGGCCTCGACCAGCCAGCCGGCGGTGGCGTTGATGAAGGTGCGCGGCACCGCCATCAGGCTGGTGAATAGCGCCAGTTGCGTGGCCGTGTAAGCAGGGTGCGTGGTCCGCGCCATGAAGGCGACGAAGGCCGTGGTACCCAGTCCGGCGCCGACGGCTTCGCCCGCGATGACGATGGCCAGGGTCGCCAGACGCAGCGGCGTCGATTCTCCGGGGCCGATCCAGGCCATCCAGACGAAGCCGAGGATGGTGACGATCTGGGCGACGCCAAAGAGCCATAGCGCCCGGTTGATGCCCAGCTTGAGCATCCAGATGCCGCCGAGGATGCCGCCGATGACCATCGGCCACAGGCCGGCATTCTTCGCGATGATGCCGATCTCCGTCTTGCTGTAGCCCATGTCCAGGTAGAACGGGGTGGCCAGCGCGGTGCACAGTGAGTCGCCGAGCTTGTAGAAGAACAGGAAGGCAAGGACCAGCAGCGCCGATTGCACGCCGTGGCGGCCGAAGAATTCGCGGAAGGGTTCGACCACGGCATCGCGCAGCGTACGCGGGGTCCCGGTGGCGGCCAGCGGCTCCTTCACCAGTAAGGTCATTGCCAGGCCGGGAATCATGAAGGCAGCGGTGATTACGAAGACCTGGTTCCACGGCAGATGATCGGCCAGGATCAGCGACAGGGAGCCTGGTATCAGACCGGCGATCCGGTAGGCGTTGACGTGAATGGCGTTGCCCAGGCCGAGTTCATGGTCGGGCAGGATTTCACGGCGGAAGGCGTCGAGGGCGATGTCCTGAGTGGCCGACAGGAAGGCGAGCAGGGCGGTCAGGCCGACGACCAGCGACAGGTGATCGACTGGCGACAACTGGCCGAGCCAGCCGATGGCGGCGACCAGGCCGATCTGCGAGACGAACATCCAGCTGCGCCGACGGCCGAGCCAGGGCAGGATGCCGTAGCGGTCGAGCAGCGGCGCCCACAGGAATTTCCAGGTGTAGGGAAACTGGATCAGCGCGAAGGCGCCGATGGCGCGTAGCGACAAGCCCTCGGTCTTCAGCCAGGCCGGCACCAGATTGAGCAGCAGGTACAGTGGCAGGCCGGAAGCAAAGCCGGTGAAGATGCAGATCAGCATCCGGCGGTTCCACATCGCGTTCAGCCAGGCGGGCATCAGCGCGGACGGGTCAGGCGGTAGACGGCCAGGCTGCCGAGGAAATTCAGGTCGCGCGGCGACTCGGCCTGGACGATTTCGCCGGCTTCGTCGAGCACGCGGCGTTCGACGATGGTCAGTCCCATTTGCGCGCACAGCGCTTCGAAATCGAGCAGGGTGAAGAAGCGGACGTTGGGCGAGTCGTACCACTGGTAGGGCAGGTCTTCCGACACCGGCATGCGGCCGTCGAGCACCGAGCGCAGATTTTGCCAGTAGGCGAAATTGGGGAAGGACACGACCGCTTCGCGGCCGACGCGCAGCATTTCACGCAGGATGTGCTCGGTGTGGCGCACCGTCTGCAGCGTGCGCGACAGCACGACATGGTCGAAAGCATCGTCGGCGAAGTCGGCGAGCCCCTTTTCCAGGTTGCTCTGGATCACGTTGATGCCGTTGCGCATGGCGGCGAGCACGTTGGCGTCCTCGATATCGACGCCCCAGCCCTTGACGTTGCGGGTCTCGATCAGGCGCTTGAGCAATGCGCCGTCGCCGCAGCCGAGGTCGAGCACGCGATGTCCCGGCTCGACCCAGCCGGCGATGACGTCGAAATCGGGGCGTCCCAGCGTATTGGTCATAAGGCGATGTTCCCCAGGAAGGCGGCAACCAGGCCGTGGTAATGCGGGTCTTCCATCAGGAAGGAGTCGTGGCCGAAGTTGAGGTCGATCTCGGCGTAGGAAACCTTGCGCCCGTTGGCCAGCAGCGCCGCGACGATTTCCCGGGAGCGCGCCGGCGAGAAGCGCCAGTCGGTGGTGAACGAGGCGACGAAGAAATTGGTGTCCGGATGCGTGCGGGCCATCGTCCTGACCAGATCGCCGTCGTCAAGCCGGGCCGGGTCGAAGTAATCGAGCGCCTTGGTCATCAGCAGGTAGGTGTTGGCGTCGAAATAGCCGGCGAACTTGTCTCCCTGATAGCGCAGGTAGGATTCGACCTCGAACTCGACGTCGTAGTCGAAGGCAAACGAGCCGTTGCGCAGCTCGCGGCCGAATTTCTCGCCCATCTGGTCGTCGGACAGGTAGGTGATGTGGCCGAGCATGCGGGCCAGGCGCAGGCCGCGGACGGGGCGCGTGCCGTGTTCGTAGTAATGGCCGCCGTGGAAATCGGGGTCGGTCAGGATGGCCTGGCGGGCGACGTCGTTGAAGGCGATGTTCTGCGCCGTGAGTTTGGGTGCGGAAGCGATGATCAGCGCGTTGCGCACCCGTTCCGGGTAGGAAATGCCCCAGCGCAGCGCCTGCATGCCGCCCAGGCTGCCGCCCATGACGGCGGCCCAGCTGTCGATGCCGAATTTGTCGGCCAGGCGGGCCTGGGCGTTGACCCAGTCGCTGACGGCAATGATCGGGAAATCGGCACCCCAGGGCTTGCCGGTGGCCGGGTTGATCGACGACGGGCCGGTCGAACCGTGGCAGCCGCCGGGATTGTTCAGGCCGACGATGAAGAACTTGTCGGTGTCGAGCGGCCGACCCGGGCCGATGATGTTGTCCCACCAGCCGATATTGTCCGGCGCATCGGCGTAATGTCCGGCCAGATGATGGTGGCCGGACAGTGCATGGCAGACCAGGATGGCGTTGGAGCGGGCGGCGTTGAGCGTACCGTAGGTTTCGACGGCCAGGTCGTAGGCCGGCAGGATGCCGCCGCTACGCAGATGGAGCGGTTCGCTGAAGTGGATGCGCTGTGATTCGACGACGCCAATACCCGGCATGATGATTCCAGAAACAAAAAACCCAGTTGGCCAAAACGCGAACTGGGGTCCCCGCTTTAGCGGCATTTCTAAGGCGCCCGCAATCTGAGATAAATCGGCGCCGCCGGAGGTTTCCGACGGCCTTGAAGATACCCAGCGGTCGTCGAAAAGTCAATTCGTGCCATCGGCCTGCGAATGTAAATGGGACTTTGGTACTATTCGGGCTAGTCAAACGAACAATAGCAAGGGGCTGGCATGCTCGAACAGCGACGACATCAACGCATCCGTTTCGGGGTTCAGCCCAGGGTCAAGGTGGGTTTCGGCGGCAAGATCGGGGAAGGTTGCATCGAAAACCTGTCGATGTCCGGCCTGATGATGCACTGCGACATCCCGCTCGAGATCGGACAATCCGCCGGTTGTGAGTTCTCGCTGTTCGGCTCGCCGGTGATGGATGTCTCGGTGACCGTGGTCAGCCGTCTCGGCGATCTTTACGGCGCCCGTTTCCAGGCCGGCCTGATCAACCAGGTGGTGATCGAGGATGCCATCCGCGGTGCGCTGGCCTCAGGCAAGGCTTCCATACTGTCGGTGCACGAAGTCTGCGGGCGCAAGGTCATGCGCATTGCCGGCGGTCTCAACGGTTCCTTGCGCAACGATTTCATGCATGCGCTGACGCGCGTCGGCATCGACGAAATCGACCTGGCCGGTGTCACCCAGGTCGAACAGGCCGGACTGGCCTTGTGCGTGGTGGCGACGGAACGGCATGGCGCAAATATTGGCGAGCAATCGGCGTGTTTCGCCGAGGCCTGGAAAATGGCCCAGGTGCGGCCGGGTAGCGTGACTGCGTAGAATCGCGCTGATGAAATCGCCTCATTTCACCCCGCTTCTCCTGCTTGCGCTGTTGTCCTCGGCAATCGCCGACGACGAACTGTTCTTCGCCGATCTCCCCGTGGTCGCCTCGGTCAGTCGCCTTCCTCAACGACTGGATGACGCACCGGCGTCGGTGACGGTGGTTGACCGGGAAATGATCCGCGCTTCCGGCGCCCGTTCGTTGAACGATATTTTTCGACTGGTTCCGGGCTTCCAGACTTTCGCGCACAGTGACGTCCCTGCCCGGGTCAATTATCACGGGATTACCGACGACAACGATTTTTCTCCTCGGGCGCAGGTGCTGATTGATGGACGATCGCTGCATTCGCCGCTGTTCCGTGGCGGGGTCAACTGGGCGCTGATACCCGTAGCGCTTGAAGATATTGAACGGATCGAGGTGGTCCGTGGCAGTAACAGCGTGTCCTATGGCACGAATGCTTTTCTTGGCGTGGTCAATATCATCACGATCGATCCTTCGTTGGTGCGGGGCGTTTCGGTTTCCGCCGGTCGCGGTAGCCAGGGGGTCAGGGATTACACCGTGCGCGGCGGTGGCAAGTTTGGTGACGATGGGAATTTCCGGCTGACCTACCAGCAGGTCCGTGATGATGGACTCGATGGAAGTTATGACTGGGAGGACAGTTACCTCAACCGGCGCTTCGAGGCACGCCTCGGTTACGCCCTCAATTCACGGGACAACCTGGAGCTTGCGCTGGGCCAGGTGCAGGGGCGTTTCCTGTCCGGTTCGCTGGATCGGGTGACGCGTTTGTCCGACCCCTGCGATGACCCGCTGCGCAATCGTGATGAGTCGTCGACATGGCTGCAGGGGCGCTGGTTGCGCTCGCTCTCCGGAACCGCCGACTTTTCGTTGCGTTACACCTTCAGCGAGGATCGAGGCGACAATGCTTATCGCATCGATCCGGCAAGATGTGGCGCGGAGCCCTATCCCGATGTGAACGAGGCCGGCGATTGGGGCCGGCGACATGAAATCGAGGCTACCCACAATTTTGTCCCGATGCCGAATACCCGTATGGTCTGGGGGGTGAGCTGGCGATACGATGCGATGGCTTCCGAGACCATGATGCGGGGCAGGGGCAAGGAATCGCGCCAGGTGTGGCGAGCCTTTGCCAATGGAGAGTGGAAGCCGGTCGTCTGGTTGACGGCCAATCTGGGCACTTCCAGCGAATACGATACCCTGGCGGGCAACCACCTGTCGCCGCGTGCCAGCGTGGCATTTCACCTGAACCCGCAAAATACCGTACGTTTCGGTTACACCCAGTCCTGGCGGACGGCGAGTATCCTCGCTTATCGTGCCAATCATCTGGCAGCGGACGGAAGTCCTGAACTGGCGGGCAATCCCCATTTGCCGGCAGAGCGTCTGGACAGCTGGGAGATCGCATATCTCGGCAACTGGCAGGATTGGCGGATGAGTCTGGACGTGCGGCATTTTCAAGAGGTCATCACGGACCGTCTGATGGCGGTGCGAACGGCCGCGGGGGCCGCGGACTCAGAGCAGTCTATTCAGGACTTGCATATCCAAGGTTATGAATTTCAGTGGAAATGGCAGCCGCTCGACGGTACGCGCTTGCTGTTGAACCATGCCAGCATCAATGTGGATAGTCGCCTGTCGGGGAATGGCTGGATGCTTGCCGCCACGCCCGGCAGTCATTTTGAGGGGGTGGCCGTCGGGGCCACTGGCGTGCTGGAGCCTGAGTACGAGGTCTATCAACGGTTGGCCGAATCCTCTGCGCCGCGGCGTTCGACGTCGTTGATGTGGATGCAGAAACTGCCGGGCGGACTGGACTTTTCGCTGATGAAATACTGGGTCGATGCCATCAAATGGACCCGCAACACGGAATCCGAGGGCTATCGGCGCACAGACGCGCGTCTGGGCTACAACTTCAGGTTCGGCGGACAGAAAGGGGAACTGGCTTACACTGTCCAGTCACTGGACGGGAGTCATGCAGAACAGCGCAAGCACAGTTCCAGAAGGCCGAATGGCCGTTTCGTTGACCGACGCCACTGGGTCTCGCTGCGTCTCGATTTTTGATGCGCTGACGCGGTGTCAGCCCCTGCTACCGCGCATCACCACGCCTTCGAACCAGGCGTCGAAAGGTTCGCGCGGGGCGATGGCCTTGCCGTGGGCGTAGGCGATTCCCAGTCGATGCAGATGTTCCAGCAAGGGCGTGTCGTCGACTGCCTCGGCAATCGGGTAGATCTGCTGCTCGCCGGTGATTTCGAGGATGGCCCGCAGCAGCGCGGTCGAGGTCATGCCGTCGCCGATGTCGCGGGTCAGGCTCTGGCTCAGGCGAACGTGGCTGGGGGCCACGGTGCGCAGTTGCGTGAATGAGGAAATCGCGCCGCCGAATTCGGTCAGGACAATCTGGCAACCCAGTTCGCGCATGCGACGGGAAAATTCGATCAACTGGCTGGTCTGGTGAGTGCTGACATCCTCGGAGAACATCAGGTACAGGCCGTCGCCGGTGATGGCGTGTTCGGCGAGGCGGGCGGCGATGTACTCGCCGGTTTCCGGGGTGCTGATGGCGGCGCGGGATAGCGGAATCATGCAGGACATCGGTAGATTCTGCCTGCTGGCGCGCGCCAGGGCGCGGATCGCCGTATCCAGGAAATGCTGGTCGAAGCTGCTCGACATGTCGTAGCGCTCGGCGGCATCGATCAAGGCACTGAGGGCAATCGGTGCTTGGCCGGGTTCGTTGAGACGGGCACTCAGTTCGGCCATCGGTCCGCCGGGGATGCCTGGCTGCAGGGCCCGGATGGGAATGGCCTCGATCGTCAGGCGCCCCTCCGACAGGGCGTTGGCCAGGCGTCCGGCCCAGTTGCCGCGATCGCGCCGACGTTCGGTCTGGGTGGCCGGGGCCATTTCGCAAACCTGGTTGCGCCCGAGTTCCTTGGCGCGCAGGCAGGCCGCATCGCTGAGCGCGAAGATGTCCTGGACCTCGCGCACGTCGCGGCTGACCGGGGTCAATCCGATGCTGGCGCCGATGGCGAAAATCCGGTCCTGCCAGACGAAACGGTACTCCGCCGACAGGGCGCAGAGATCCTGGGCGACCTGGCGGGCTTTGGTCAGGCCGCAATTGGCCAGCATGATGCCGAATTCGTCGCCGCCCAGACGCGCCAGCGTGTCCTCTTCGCGCAGCCGTCCCTGGAAGAGCAGGGCGATCTGGCGCAGGAGTTCGTCGCCGGCAAGGTGGCCGCAGGCATCGTTGACGGCCTTGAAGCGGTCGAGGTCGATGAACAGGACGCTGAATTCGTCGCCGCCGGCATGGACGTTGGCCAGCGCCTTGTCGAGTCGGAGCTCGAACTCGCGACGATTGACCAATCCGGTCAGCGCATCGTGACGAGCCTGGAAGACAAGCTGGGCGGTGGCTTCCTCGATGCGCGATTGCATCGACTGGTGGGCGCTCTCGATGTGATTGGCCATGTCGTTGAAGCCATCCTCAAGGATGCGCAGTTCGCCGCTCGATGAGGCCGGAATACGGGTGCCGAAATGGCCTGCCGACATCTGCCTGACGGCGGCAGTCAGACGTTGCAGGGGCTTGGCCAACTGATCGGCCATGGCAATGGCCAGCGCGCCCATCAAGCCCAGACCGGTTAGGACGGCGATCAGGCCTTGCAGGATCAGGTCACGCTGACGCTCGATCAGGTCCAGCTTGTCGAGTTCGATGAAGGCATGACCGATGGTTTCCTGCGGGTTCTCCTCGTCGAGCCCGGCGATGTCGAACAGCGGGTCGCTGTCGCTTTGCGTGCGGATGACAGGGGCGCCAAAGGCGATCCAGGTTTCGGTTTCGGCGACCAGAGCCGGCTTGTCGAGGTGCTGGCGGATGATTTCGGCGGGCAGCGAGACGCGACCGCTGACTGCCAGCGTACGCCCCTTCGGGTTGACGATGATGGCGGCCTTGACGCCGGGTTCCTGCATGGCGGCCTGGACCAGGCCGTAAATGCCGTCCATCTGCCCGGCAATGATGCCGTACTCGCTGACCGGCGCGAGGTAACGGACGGTGGCCAGGCCTTTGCCGCGCAACTGGTCTTCGATGGCGTTGATGCCGGTCATCGAGAAATAGAGCACGAGCAGCGTGGTGATCAGGGCGCTGGGCAGCAGCGTGAGGATCAGTAGTCGCTGGCGTAATGTCAGGTTGTTCATTCTTCAGTCCCGCTGGTGAGCAGTTTCTGCAAGAGATCGGTTTCATCCGGCAGGCGCAGGCCGAAGGCATCGGCGACGCTCTGGTTGATGGTCAGCGAATATTCGGCAGGCGGTCGTGGCGACGGCAGGCGATTGCCATGGGTCGAGATCAGCGCACCGGCCTGCCGGCCGATCTGGGCCGGGGTCGAATACAGTGCGGCGAGCGCCCCGGCCTTGGCCAGTGCGGCGGAGAAGCCGATGACCGGGCGCTGGAAGCGGTAGGCGGTGATCAGCAGCGGGCGGATGCTGCTGCGCGAGTAGATCAGTGCATCGGGGACGGCGAGCAGGACTTCGCTGCGGGCCAGCAGATTTTCCAGGGCGGGAAGGATTTGTTGTTCGCTACTGACCTGCTCGGTGAGCAACTGCATGCGCTGGAGCACCATGGCCGAGCGGAACGGGGCAATCTGCTGGGGCGACTGGTCGCTGACCAGCAAACCGACGCTGCGCAACTCCGGGAACAGCAGCCGCAACAGTCGCGCCTGACGTCTGGCCGGCTGGTCCAGGTAGATTGCCGAAACCAGCGGTGGCGCACGTGCTTCGACAAGTGCGGCCTTGTAACTGTATTCGGGCAGCAGGGTGGCCAGGATCGGTGTTTTCGGATTGGCTGCGAGGGCAGTACGCAGGGCGCCGCTACCGGCGGTGACGATGAGGTCGACCGGAGGCCGGTCGGTCGGCCGGAGGCTGTTGTCCGTGTAAGCAATTTTCCAGCCGGCCTGCAGGTTTTTTTGCAGGCTGCCCGCGAACTCGCGGTAGGGCGCACTGTCATCGGCCACGATGAGCGCAATTTCGCCGGCCCAGACTTTCGTATGGAGCAGGAAAAACAGCAGGAGGGTCAGTGCGAGCCGCAGCATGCCCGTCACTATAGGGGCTGGCGACATGCCAGGGCAATACGCGTTTGCCCTAGGCAGCTTCAGGCCAGAGAATATCGAGCAGCAAAGGCAGTCCTTCGCTGATGGCAACCGGTCCCGGTGTCAGGATGATCGCCGACTTGATCTCGTGCATGCGCCCCTGGCTGACCGCCGGAACGGCCTCCCAGCCAGGCCGGGCGGCGACGCGTTCGGGGCGGAAATGCTTGCCGCACCAGGAACCGATGATGATCTCCGGCGCCGTCGCGATCACTTCCTCCGAGGTCGGCCGACGGTCGCGGGACAACGGCGAGCGTGCGCGTTCGGCGAAGACATCTTCGCCGCCGGCGATCTCGATCAATTCGGACGCCCAGCGCAGGCCACTGATCAGCGGATCGTCCCATTCCTCGAAATAGACGCGTGGGCGGCGGCCGTGCTGGGCGATACGCGCTTCGGCAATTGCCCGGGCCTGGGCGATCTGCGCTTCCAGTCCGGCGACCAGCGCCTGCGCGCGATCCTCGGCGCCGACCAGGCGGCCGACCGTTTCTATCATCGCCAGAATGTCGTCGACGCTGCGCATGTTCAGCGCGTAGACCGCGATGCCGGCCTTGATCAGGTCACGGGCGATGTCGGCCTGGAGGTCGGAGAAAGTCAGCACCAGGTCGGGTTTGACGGCGAGGATCTTCTCGATGTCGCCGGTGGTGAAGGCGAAGACCTTGGGTTTTTCCTTGCGCGCCTGCGGCGGCCGAACGGTGTAGCCGCTGATGCCGACGATGCGGTCCTGCTCGCCGAGGGCGTAGAGGACTTCGACGGTTTCGGTGGTCAGGCAGACGATGCGTTGGGGCAGGCGGGGCATGGTGTTCTCACTTGGGGCGACGGCTGCGTGCGACATCGAGGTGGTCGCAAAGTTTCGCCGTGCCGTCGAGGATGCGCGGCGTGTGCCGCTGCATGATGTCGGGATTGATGTGGAAAAGGTTGCCGCGCTGGACCGCGGTCATGCGTTTCCACTGATGCCAGTCGTCCAGCCATTCGGGCTTGGCGTCGCCCATGCCGGTGGCGACGATGGCTTCCGGGTCGGCCTCGATCACCGACTCGATGCCGACGCGCGGCGCCATCTGCGTCAGGTGGCCGAAAATGTTTTCACCGCCGCAGATGCGCATCGCGTCGCTGATGATCTGCGGGCCGCCGACGGTGACCAGCGGTGCCTTCCAGATCTGGTAGAAGGTGCGCACCTTGGGCTTGCCGGCGTTGGCCGTGCGCAAGGCCGCCATGCGTTCGCGGAAACGCCGCGCCTCGGCATTGGCAACGGCTTCCGTGCCGGCCAGCCGACCGTAGCGTTCGACCTGGCCGGCGATGTCTTCCATGTGGTTGGGCTGGGAAACGAAAACGGTCAGGCCGAGCGCCCGCAGTTTGTCGGCCTGCGCCATGTTGTTGCCGCTTTCCCAGGCCAGCACCAGGTCCGGTTTGAGGGCGACGACCGCTTCCAGGTCGATGCGCGAATAGCCGCCGACCCGTCTGACCTGCTTGGCGGCGGGGGGATAGTCGCTGTACTCGACGGTGCCGACCAGCTTGTCGCCGGCACCGGCAGCAAACAGCGTTTCGGCAATGTGCGGGGCGAGGGCGACGATGCGCTGCGCGGGTTTGGTCAGCCTGACTTCGCGGCCGGTATCGTCCTTGATCAGCAGTTCGGCGTGGACCATCGGGCTCAGGGCGAAGGCTGCCAGTACAGCAAGCAGGTGGATTTTCATGCGGGCTTCCAGTCGGCAAGGGCTGCCTTCAGACACTGCCAGCCGGCCTCGTCGGGTGGCAGGCCGACACGCAGCAGCGGATTCGATTCGTAGCGGCGGGTGAGGATGGCGCGGCGCGCCAGGTATTCGTGCAGTTCGGCGGTGGCCGGTGCGTTCAGCGTCGCGAACAGCGGCGTTGCCTTGACCTCGCCGAGCGGTGCCAGCAACTGGCGCAGGCGTTCGCCGTCGGCGTGCAGGCGCTGGCGCGTCGCCGCCTGCCAGGCGCTGTCGGCCAGTGCCAGCGTTGCCGCGGCGCGCGACGGGCCGGCGACGCTCCACGGGCCGATTGCCTCGGCCATCTTTGTCAGCAGTTCGGGGGCAGCGAACAGGAAACCGACGCGCAGCCCGGCCAGGCCGAAGAACTTGCCCAGCGAACGGAAGACGATCAGGTTCGGCGCGTCCGCCGTGCCGGCCAGCGGCGTCAGGCTGTGCTCGGGCGTGGCGTCGATGAAGGCTTCGTCGACGATCAGCCAGCCGCCGCGCTTTTTCAGTTGCGCCGCGGCGTCGACCGCCAGTTCGCGCGGGTGGCGGTCGGCGGTCGGGTTGTTCGGGTTGCACAGCAGCACGTAGGGCGTCGCCGCCGCCAGCGCGCGCGGCAGCGTCGCGTTCTGCAGGAAGCGCAGCTTGTGGCCGGCGCGCTGCCAGGCCTGCGGGTGTTCGTTGTAGAGCGGCGCGATGCAGGCCACGGCGGCGCGCGGCAGCAGCGCCGGCAACCACTGGATGGCGGCCTGCGAACCCGCGACCGGCAGGAGGTTGCTATTGCCGTAGTAGGCGGCAGCGGCGGCCTCCAGGCCGTCGTTGTCTTCCGGCAGGCGTTGCCAGACTGCGGCCGGCAGCGGCGGCACCGGCCAGCCCTGCGGGTTGATGCCGGTGGACAGATCGAGCCAGTCGGCGAGCGGGATGTCGTAGTGGGCCGCGGCTTCGCGCAGGCGGCCGCCATGGTCAAGCATGCAGGGCTCCGATCAGGAAAAGGACGGCCAGCCACAGCCACAGGCTGCGCCGGATCAGCGTGATCGCCCGGCCGAGGTCGGCGGCGACCGGCGCCGGGCCGCAGCCGAGCGGTGGGCGGATTTCCTCGCGGCCGTGGTAGATGGCGGCGCCGCCGCACTGTACGCCGAGGCTGCCAGCGCCCGCCGCCATCACCGGGCCGGCGTTCGGGCTCTCCCAGCCGGGCGCCTGGGCGCGCCAGCAAGCCAGCGCGTCGCGCCAGCGGCCGAGCAGGGCGTAAGTCAGCGCGGTCAGCCGGGCCGGCAGCCAGTTGAGCGCATCGTCAACGCGGGCGGCCCAGCGGCCGTACAGGTTGTAGCGCTCGGTCCGGTAGCCCCACATCGCATCGAGCGTGTTGGCCAGCCGGAACAGCAGGGCGCCGGGGCCGCCGAGCAGGGCGAACCAGAACAGCGCGCCGAAGATCGCGTCGTTGCCGTTTTCCAGCACCGATTCGACGCCGGCCTTGGCGACGCCGGCCTCGTCGAGTGCTGCGGTATCGCGGGAAACAATCCAGCCGACGCGCTGCCGCGCCTCATCAAGGCGTCCCTCGCTCAGCGGCCGGGCGACCGCTTCTGCGTGTTCGCACAGGCTGCGCGCGCCGAGCGAAAAATAGAGCAGCAGTACGTCGACCGCGAACGGCGCCAATGGCCGTAAAGCCAGTGCCAGCGCCACCCAGGGCAGCACCGCCAGCGCCCAGCCGAGCACGCCGCCGGGAATCGTGCGCCGGTTCAGTCGTTTTTCGATCGCTGCCGCCAGCGTGCCGAAGCCGACCAGCGGGTGAAAGCGCCGGACTTCGCCGAACAGGCGGTCGAGCAGCACGGCGGCGAGCGCCGCCAGCGGCATGGCGAAGGGGCCGTCGATCAGGGTCATCCGGGGAAGCGCCCCTGTTCCTGGGCAATCCGGTGCATGTCGGCCAGTGTGGCGCTCAGGCTGTCTTCCCGCTTGGGGTCGCTGCTCCCCCATTGTTCGAAATAGAGCAGGTCGGCGGCCGGCAGGCGCGGCAGCCAGCCGGCTTTCTCCAGTTCGGGACGGTCGTTGAAATGGCTGACGTGGCCGATGCACAGATAGGCAATCGGCACGATGTGATGCGGAATGCCGAGCGCGTCCTGCAGCGCCTTCTCGTGGAAGATGCTGACCCAGCCGACGCCGAGGCCCTCGGCGCGGGCGGCCAGCCACAGGTTCTGCACGGCGCACACGCTGCTGTACAGGTCCATGGTCGGCATGTGCGTGCGGCCGAGCACCACCGGGCCGCTGCGCGAGCGGTCGCAGGTGATGCACAGGTTGACCGGCGCGTCGAGGATGCCCTGCAGCTTGAGCTTGCTGTAGATCTCGCGCTTCTCGTCGGGGAACATCCGCTCGGCTTCGGCATTGGCCTCGCGGAAGATGTCATGAACCCGCTGTTTCACGTCCGCCGAGCGGACGACGAGGAAATTCCACGGCTGCATGAAACCGACCGATGGCGCGTGGTGCGCCGCCATCAGGATGCGCGCGAGTTGCTCGTCGGCGACCGGGTCGGGCAGGAACTGGCCGCGCACGTCGCGGCGGCTGAAAATGGCGTGATAGACGGCGGCCCGTTCGGCGTCGGAAAAAGCGTGCTGGTTTTCCATGGATTCCCCTTCTGGAAACGCGAAGGCACCCGTCCACGGTGCCGAATTACGTCTCCCGGCCGGTCTTCTGACTCGGATTCACCCGGACGATGCGCCTTCCCGCCGCAGCAGTGGCCTGTGCATCGCCCGTCATCCTCACAGCGTTGGGCACGTGGCGGAATCGCACCGCCTTCCCGATTCTCCTGCCGGCAAAGCCGGAAGGCACCGGGAGACAAGTTTCCGATTCGCATCGGAAGGCAGCGATGGTGCCATAATTACGGCCTTTTTTCACGGGTTTGCACGCATGATAGGCAACGCGCTGATGGTTCAGGGAACGACGTCCGACGCCGGCAAATCGACGCTGGTCGCGGCGCTGTGCCGGATTCTCAAGCGTCGCGGGGTGCGCGTGGCGCCGTTCAAACCGCAGAACATGGCGCTCAATTCGGCGGTCACCGTCGATGGCGGCGAGATCGGCCGGGCGCAGGCGCTGCAGGCGCTGGCCTGCGGTCTCGAACCGCATACCGATTTCAACCCGGTGCTGTTGAAGCCGACCACCGACCGCAAGGCGCAGGTGATCATCCACGGCAAGGTCGCCACCGACCTCGACGCCAAGGCTTACCACGACTACAAGCCGCGGGCGATGGGCGCGGTGCTCGAATCCTGGGGCCGGCTGACCGCGCACTACGACTGCGTGCTGGTCGAAGGCGCCGGCTCGCCGGCCGAGATCAACCTGCGCGACCGCGACATCGCCAACATGGGCTTTGCCGAGGCGGTCGATTGCCCGGTGATCATCGTCGCCGACATAGACCGCGGAGGCGTCTTCGCCCATCTGGTCGGTACGCTGGAACTGCTGTCAGCGTCCGAGCAGGCGCGCGTCGTCGGCTTCGTCATCAATCGTTTCCGTGGTGACATTGCGTTGCTTGAACCCGGTCTCGACTGGCTCGAACAGCGCACCGGCAAGCCGGTGCTCGGTGTGCTGCCCTACCTGCACGGGCTGATGCTCGACGCCGAGGACGCGATCGCGACGTCCACGGTCGACGGCAAGAAAACGGCAAGAATCCGCGTCGTCGCGCCGGCCTACCCGCGCACCTCCAACCACAACGATCTCGATCCGTTGCGCCTGCATCCGCAGGTCGATTTCCGCTGGATCGCGCCGGGCGAAGCCTTGCCGCCGGCCGACCTGATCGTCCTGCCCGGTTCCAAGGCAGTGCGTGCCGACCTCGACTGGTTGCGCGCCCACGGCCACGATCAGGCCATCGCCCGCCACTTGCGCTACGGCGGCAAGGTGATCGGCCTGTGCGGCGGCTACCAGATGCTCGGGCGCAGCATTGCCGACCCGCTCGGTCTCGAAGGACAGCCGGGAACGACGGCGGGCCTCGGTTTCCTGGCGGTGGACACGACGCTGGAAAGCGAAAAGCAGTTGCGCAATGTCAGCGGTCATCTGCATCTCGAAGGACAACCGGCGATGACCGGCTACGAAATTCACCTCGGCGTCACCCAGGGCGATGGCTTGACACGGGCCGCCGTGCAGCTGGCCGATGGCCGTGCCGACGGCGCCATCTCGGCTGACGACCAGGTGCTCGGCACCTACTGCCACGGCGTTTTCGACCATCCCGAGGCCCTGGCTGCATTGTTGAACTGGGCCGGTGCCGGCGAGGTCGACAGCGTCGATTTCGCCGCCCGCCGCGAAGCTGATCTCGACCGCCTGGCCGATTCGGTCGAGGCGGCGTTCGACTGGGAAAAGCTCAGGCCCTGGCTGGCCGCCGTTAGCCTGCGTTAAGAATCTGTTTAGACAGTACCGCCGACAATAGGGCTTCCTAAAGGAGGAAGTAGGCCATGGCAGGGAAAGCACCAATCGAACTCGAGTTTTCACGCAAGTATGACCGCGAGCACGCGCAGCACTATTTTTACAAGCATCGGTCCGGGCTGATGCGTCGTCTTTCCGACTGGCGCGAGCAACAGATCGCGCGGGCGGCGTTGGCGATGGCCGGCGATCCGGCGAGCGTCCTTGATCTGCCTTGCGGCGCAGGGCGTTTTTGGCCGATGCTGTCGGAAAGGCAGGATCGCCGCATTCTCGCTGCCGATAACTCGGCCGACATGATTGACGTGGCCCGCGCCACGCAGGCCCCGGAGATCGTTGGCCGCGTCGAGGCCTTCCAGACTTCGGCCTTCGCCATCGATCTAGCCGGCGATGCCGTGGATTGCGTGTTCAGCATGCGTCTGCTGCATCATATCGCTGAGCCGGCGCATCGGCTGGCGATGTTGCGCGAGTTTTACCGGGTTTCCCGTCAAACCGTCGTGCTTTCGCTGTGGGCGGATGGCAATTTCAAGGCTTGGCGGCGGGCCCGGCTGGAGGCAAGGCGGCCGGTTAACAACAACCGCTTCGTCGTGCCGCGCCGGGTCATTGAGGCCGAGTTTGCCACGGCCGGCTTCGACATCGTCGGCTACAGGGATTTTCTGCCCGGCTATGCGATGTGGCGGGTCTATACGCTGCGCAAGCGCGCCTGACTACTTCAGCGTCAGCGGCAGGCCGGCGGCGACCAGCGTCACCTGATCGCAGACTGCGGCGACGTGCTGGTTGAGCCGGCCCTGTTCGTCGGCGAACAGGCGCGAGACCGGGTGCATCGGCACGATGCCCCAGCCGACCTCGTTGGAGACCAGGATGATCCGCCCGGGCAGTTGCGGCAGCGTTTCGATCAGTGCCGCTGTCTCGCCGGCGAACAGCGGGCAGTCGACGGCCTCGCCGGCGTCGGCCTGGGCGGCAGCGCGGCCGGCGAAAAGCAGGTTGGACAGCCACAGCGTCAGGCAATCGACCAGGATGCAGGTGTCGGGCGCCGCCAGTTCGCGCAGGCGCGCGGCCAGGTGCAGCGGCTCCTCGACGCAGCCCCAGTCGGCCGGGCGGCGTTCGCGGTGGTGGGCGATGCGGCGCGCCATCTCGCCGTCGCGCGATTCGGCGGTGGCGACATAGACGACCCGCTGGCCGGATTCGAGAGCGCGTTGCTCGGCATGGCGGCTCTTGCCCGAACGGGCGCCGCCGAGGATCAGTTCATTCATGGCCGCCATTGTATAATCAGCGCGTTCGACAAAACGGAACCCGGTGCGAGACAACTCTATTCCGGGGCGGGCCCGCCGCTGTAACCGGGGACGGCCGCTGCACGATGCCACTACGCAGGGAAACAGACCTGCCGGGAAGGCGCAGCGGATCGGACGATCCGGAAGCCAGAAGACCTGTCGGACATCTTCATTTTGAAGCCTGTGGACAAGGGCTTCGCGACTGCGTTGGCCAAACGTCGTCGCGAGGCCCTTTCGCTTTTGGAGAATCGGATGCATTCGTTCGCAATCACCGCCCCGGACCGGGGCATGGAAAATTCGCTCAAGCACAAGGTCGACCGCAAGACCAAGCCGCCCGGCTCGCTCGGCCAGCTGGAGGCGTTGGCGGTGCGCATCGGCCTGATCCAGCAGACGCTGACGCCGTCGCTCGACCGGCCGCAGATGCTGGTCTTCGCCGGCGATCACGGCGCGGCCAAGGCCGGCGTCTCGGCCTATCCGCAGGATGTGACCTGGCAGATGGTCGAGAACTTCCTCGCCGGCGGCGCGGCAATCAACGTCTTCGCGCGCCAGAACGGTCTCGGCCTGTCGGTGGTCGATGCCGGAGTCGCCCATGATTTCGGCGGTCCGCGTGAAGGCCTGATCGATCTCAAGGTGGCGCCGGGCACGGCCAATTACCTGGAATCCCCGGCGATGACGGCGGCGCAGTGCGCGCAGGCCATCGAGCAGGGCGCCGGCGTGGTCTTCGGCCTGGCGGCAGCCGGCTGCAAGGTGGTCGGATTCGGCGAGATGGGCATCGGCAACACCGCCTCGGCGTCCTTGATCACCCACTGCCTGACCGGCGTGCCTCTGGCCGATTGCGTCGGTCGCGGCACCGGTCTCGACGACGCCGGGCTGGCGCGCAAGCAGGCGCTGCTGGAGCAGGCGCTGACCCGCTACCGCAACGCCGGCGGGGCCGACGACGCCTTTGCCGTGCTCGCCGAGTTCGGCGGTTTCGAGATCGCGACCATGGTCGGCGCCATGCTGGCGGCGGCGGAAGCGAAGATGGTGCTGCTCATCGACGGTTTCATCGTCGGTTCCGCGGCGTTGGTCGCCGCGCGCCTCGAACCGGCCTTGCTCGACTACTGCGTCTTCTGCCACCGTTCGGCCGAGCCCGGCCACCGCGCGCAGTTGCAGGCGTTGCAGGCAGAGCCGCTGCTTGATCTGGGCCTGCGCCTGGGTGAGGGCACCGGCGCCGCGCTGGCTTTTCCGCTGGTCCAGGCGGCGGTCGCCTTCCTCAACGAAATGGCCAGCTTCGAGTCGGCCGGCGTCGCCGGTTAGCCATGCTGCGCCGCGAGCTCGACTACTTCCTCGGCGCCGTGCGTTTCTTCACGCGGCTGCCGGTGCCGGCCTGGGTCGGCCATTCGGCTGAAGCACTGAACCATTCGGCGCGCTGGTTTCCGGCGGTCGGCCTGGTCGTCGGCGGCATTGCCGCGCTGGTCTGCCTGGCCGCGCTGCAGTTCTGGCCGCAGCCGGTCGCCGTGCTGCTGGCGATGGCGGCAACGCTTTACGCTACCGGCGCCTTCCACGAGGACGGCCTGTCCGATACCGCCGACGGTCTCGGCGGCGGCTGGGACAAGACGCGCATCCTGGCGATCATGAAGGATTCGCGGGTCGGCAGTTACGGCGTTGTCGCGTTATGGCTGGGGCTGACCGGCAAGTTCGTCTTGCTGGCGGCGCTCGATCCGGCACTGGTGCCGGCGGCGCTGCTCGCCGGGCATGCCGGGTCGCGCGGCTGTGCGACACTGCTGCTGGCAACCTTGGACTACGCGCGCGACGACGCGCAGTCCAAGGCCAGGCCGCTGGCCCAGCGGCTGGCGCCGGGGGCATTGCTGTTCGCCTTGGCATTCGCGCTGGCGCCGCTACTCTGGCTGCCCTGGCAACAGGCAGTGGTAGGGCTTGTGCTGGCGCTGCTGGCCACGGCCTGGCTGGCGGCCAAGTTCCGCCGCTGGCTGGGCGGTTATACCGGCGACTGCCTGGGCGCCACCCAGCAGCTTGCCGAAATCGCCTTCTACCTGGGGCTGCTCGCGCAATGGCCGCGCTGACGCTGTACCTGGTGCGCCACCCGCGACCCTTGATCGCGCCCGGCGTCTGTTACGGTCAACTCGACGTCGCGGCCGAAGATTCGGTGCCTGTCGCCGAGCGCCTGCGTCGCGAACTGCCACCCGAATTGCCGGTGTGGAGCAGTCCGTTGCAACGCTGCCGGACGTTGGCTGAAGTCCTGCAGCCGGCACCGCGCCTCGACGCGCGGCTGATGGAACTGGATTTCGGTGCCTGGGAAGGTCGTTCGTGGGACGACATCGCGCGTGCCGAACTCGATGCCTGGGCTGCCGACATCGACGGCTACGCGCCGCCCGGCGGCGAGTCGCCGCGTCGGTTGCAGCAGCGCGTGCTTGCCTTCGTCGACGAACTACCGGCCGGAGCGCATCTGCTGGTCACCCACGCTGGCGTGATCCGTGCGCTGCTCGTGGCGGCGGCCGGCGAGACGCTGGCGGCGGCCCTGAATCGGCCGGCGCCGGAGTATGGCAGCCTGACCCGGCTCGATTATTCTTCGGGCAGCCGGTAGCGCTGCTCGCGGTATAGCCAGGCCGGCAGCAGCGCGTGCGCCAATGCCCGTCTGGCGAGTGCCTCGCCGTCGGTGGGCGGGGCCTCGGCGGCGCTCAGGCGCTTCGTCTGGCGGTCGTAGTGGGCGAAGGCGGGTTCCTTTTCCGGGCGCAGGACGACGACCTGGTTGCCTTCCATCCAGCCATAGTTCTGTTCGTACTGCATCATCGCGCGACCCGGCAGGTTGTCGGCTTCGCGGGTCAGGTCGCGGCCGGGCATCGGGTGTTTGGCATCGACGCCAATCAGCGAGAGCAGCGTTGGTGCCAGGTCGATCTGGCTGGCGACCGTTTTCACCCGCTTGGGCTGGATGTCGGCGCCGAGGATCAGGCCGGGGATGTGAAAGCGCTCGACCGGTACCATGCTGTCGCCGCGCACACGGATGTCGTGGTCGGCGACGACGACGAAGATCGTGTCCTGCCAGTAGCTGCTGGCCTTGGCCTTGGCGATGAATTCGCCGAGTGCGTGGTCGGTGTATTTGACGGCGTTGTTTTCGGTCTGCTTGGGCTGCTCGTGCAGTTCGATGCGGCCGTCCGGAAACTCGAAGGGGGCGTGATTGGTCGAGGTGAATACCAGCGTGAAACTGGGTTGCCCCTCGGTGTGCTTGGCCTGCAAGCGCTCGTGCGTCTTGTCGAACAGGTCTTCGTCGGAAACGCCCCAGCTGGCGACGAATTTCGGGTTCTTATAGTCCTTCTGCTCGGTGATCAACGAAAAACCATTACCGGTGAAGAAACTGCGCATGTTGTCGAAATGCGCTTCGCCGCCGTAGATGAATTCGGATTCGTAGCCGTGCTGGCCGAGAATTCCGGCCAGCGTGGCAAAGTTGCGCTGGGCCAGCGACAGCTTGACCACAGCCTGCGCCGGCGTCGGCAGGAAGCCGGTGGTGACCGCCTCGATGCCGCGGATCGAGCGCGTGCCGGTGGCGTAGAGCTGCTCGAACCACCAGCCTTCGTGCTTGAGTTTTTCCAGGTTGGGCGTCACCGGCACGCCGCCCAGCGATTCGACGAAGGTCGCGCCCAGGCTTTCCTCGAGGATGATCACCAGATTCAGCGGCTTGGCCCGGCGCACCGTCGCCTTCTGGTCAACCAGGGTCGGAATCTCCGCATCGTCGAGCAGCGGATGCGGGCTGCCGAAGCTGGCGCGGGCCTGACGGAATTCGGCAAGGATGTCGGCGGGTTCCATCTTGCCGTAGATGTCGCTGGAATTGGCTTCATGCTGCATGCCGTAGATCGCGTGCGTGACCGACCAGGCGGAATTGAGGATCAGCGTATTGACCATCGGGTCGGCGGTCAGTGCGAACATCGCCGGGTTGGCCGGGCGGTGCTGGAGGCTGGAGCGGATGGCCAGTGCACAAATCAGGAACAGGATCGGCCAGGTCAGCCAGAGTTTCCATCCCGACCAGGGGGCTTCCCGTTGCTGCCAGTTGCGCATCACCCGCCAGGCGATCCAGCCGGCGAGGCCGGTGACCAGCAGTCCGCCGACCAGGTGCAGGCGAAAGCCGTTCCACAGCATGGCGACAACTTCGTTGGGATACTTCAGGTATTCGACGAACAGCCGGTTCGGCCGGCTGTCGTATTCGCTGATGAAGGCCGGCGAGGCGATTTCCAGCAAGGTCAGGGCGGCGATTGCGAGCGTGATCCAGGCGACGTTCAAGCGGCGCCATGCCGGCCACAGGCGCTTGCCGGCGAGCAATGGTGCAAGCAGCAGCAGCGGCAGGGCGAGCAGCGAAAGCTGGATGATGTCGACACGGATGCCCTGCAGCAGCATGGTCGGCCAGATGCCGGTGGCAGCGACGCGTTCCGATTGCCACAGCATCAGCGCGCTGCGCGACAGCGTGAGCATGGGCAGGCCGAGCAGGAAAAGCATGGCGATTCCGGCGTAGGGGCCGCAGGGATCGATACGTTGGAAAACGGAAGAACTGGAGCGCATGCGGACTTCGGCAAATGAACAGACCCGAAGTCTGGCGCAAGTCGATTAAACGGAACTTAAACGGGAAGATTCAGGCCGGCAGTTTCAGGCAGACGTGCAGTCCGCCGCGTCCGGATGCACTCAACTTGATTTCACCGCCGTAGGTTTCGGCGATGTCCCGGGCGATGACCAGGCCGAGGCCGCTGCCCTCGACGCTCTCGTCGAATCGCTGGCCGCGTCTCATGCAGGCGAGCAACTGGGTCGGCGACATGCCTGGGCCGTCATCGTCGATATCGACCACCAGATTGCCGGCATCGATGCCGGCACGGATGCAGACCGTGCTGGTCGCCCATTTGCCGGCGTTGTCCAGCAGGTTGCCCAGCATTTCCTCGAAGTCGGTGGCTTCGCCGCGCCAGTGAAGCTCGGGCGGGATCGTTGCCTGCCAGGTCAACTGGCGACCCGCATGCAGACGCTGCATCAGGGCCAGCAGGCTGCTGACGCGCTCGCCGACGGCAATCGCCCGGATGGCACCGGCGCCGCTGCCGGCGCGGGCCAGATGGCGGTCGATCAGCTGGGTCATGTGATTGACTTGTTGCCGGAGCATGGGGTGGTCCTGGATCGTGCTTTCCGCGTGCAGCAGCGTCAGCGGTTTTTTCAGGGCGTGGCTGAGGTCGGCAGCGTGCCCGCGGGCTCTTTCGACGATGCGCGCATTGCGGGCGAGAACGGTATCCAGCTCCCTGGCCAGGGGGTCGAGCTCGGGTCCGTAGCCATCGCCGACGTTGTCGCTGCGGCCCTGACTGACCAGGCCGAGACGTTCGCGCAGGCGATGCAAGGGGCGCAGGCCAAGATGCACCTGCACCGCACTGCTGATCAGGAGCCCGGCGAGCAATGCCATCTGAGTGATGAACAGGGTTCGATCCAACTGGTCGAGTGCCGTCGTGATCTCCCCGGCCGGGCCGTACAGGTGCAGGACGGCGGTCAATCCGTCAATCTCGATCGTCTGGCGGATGCCGATCAGTTGCTGTGCCTGGGGCCCTGGCAAGCCGAGCAGCGTCGAGCCGTCGATGCCGCTTGTCCTGGCCGTGTCGAGTGTGCTGTCCCAGAGCGAGCGCGACGCCAGCAGCGCGTCGGCGTATTCCAGCTGCCAGTACCAGCCGGAGAAAATGCGTCCGAACTCATCGTTGCTCCTGCCGACCCAGCGGATTGCCGTTTCATCGGCGGACCGGAAAAAGCCGGCCTGGATCCGTTCCAGTTTTTCCTCGAGGCGCTGCTGGTGGCTATTGAGCAAGCTGGCCTGAACGCTTTGCCGCAACAGGCTGCCGCCGACGGCGGTAATCAGCAGTGCGGCGAGGGCGCCGAGCGCGAACAGGCGTAGCGCCAGCCCGGCTTGCCAGCGTTGCTCAGTCGCCATCGCCGGCTTCCCTGAGGCAGAAGCCGCGGCCGCGTTCGGTATGGATCAGCGGCAGGCCGAGCTTGCGGCGGATGCGGCCGATCAGGACGTCGACGGTGTTCGAGTCGGGGTCAAGGTCGCGGGCGTAAACATGTTCGCTGATCTCGCTGCGCGTCACCACCCGTCCCTTGCGCTGGATCAGGTAGGCGAGGATGCGCTGTTCCTGGGCGGTCAGCACCAGCGGTGCGCCGTTCAGGGTAAACCGGTCACTGTTGGTATCGTAGTGCAGGGGACCCGCTTCGATATGGGGCACGCTGTGGCCCAGCGCCCGGCGATGCAGGGCGCGCAGGCGCAGGACAACTTCCTCGTGCAGGAAGGGCTTGGTCAGGTAGTCGTCGGCGCCGGCGTCGAAACCGGCCAGCTTGTCGCTCCAGCGGCCGCGTGCGGTGAGGATCAGGACCGGCAGGTGGCGGCCGCTTTCCCGCCAGTGTCGCAGGACCGAAATGCCATCCTGTCCGGGTAGGCCGAGATCGAGGATGGCTGCGTCGTAATCCTCGGTGCAACCGAGGAAGCCAGCCTGCTCGCCGTCGCCGACGATCTCCGCAATCATGCCCGCCTGCGCCAGACTGTCGGCGATGCTCCGGGCGAGTTGGGCGTCGTCCTCGACGACCAGAACCCTCAACGCTCGACCTCCTCGCCGTTGAGCACGGCACCGGTGATGGCGTCGATATCCAGTTCGTAAACCCGGCCGTCGGGCAGGCTCACTTCGATTTCGTAGAAGTAACGGCCATCCTGGTCGTATTCCAGTTCGATCTCCCGGATCACGCCGCGATATCGGGCGGGCAGGCGGTCGAGCAATTCCGGCAGCGGACGCAGGCGCTTGAGCACTTCCTGGCGGTGCCCGCTGTCGCTGAGCAATTCCCCGCTGTTGGCGTCGATGACCAGTTCGCGTAGGCGGCCGTCGTGTTGTATGACCTGGATTTCATAAATCATCCGCTGCGCCGCACCGGGTTTGAGTTCCAGTTCGAGGATGTTGCCTGGATAGCGTGCCAGCAGCTTGCGTAAAGCCTGCGACAAGTTGATCCGGGGTTTGAACGAATTGTCGTCAACCAGGACTTCCTGGCCATTGACCGCGTCGACATAGAGCTTGGCGCGTTGACCGTTCGGCTTGAGCAGGGTGATTTCGTATACCCGGCGCCCACTGCGGTCCCTTTCCAAATCGACATCAAGCACCTTGCCGGCGTGGCGGGCTTGGATATTGCTCAGGATGTCGGACAGCGGTTGCAATTCGCCGGCCTCGACGGCACGACGGATCACGTATTGCTCTTCAGCGGCCAGGGTTGGTGGCAGCAGGGTGATCAGGAACAGGGCAAGGAGATGAGAACGCATGGGGACGTCATGCTGGCAGGATGATCTTAAACGGTTCATGAATTGTAGCGTCAGGATACGTTTAAGCGGCCTTGCCCAGAATCCGCTTCGTCAAAGTTCTTTACGGATTACGGAGTGTCAATGCACCTGGCGGATCAAGTCTTGTTTCCCGTGCGCCAACGCTTGCTGCTGGCAGGGGCAGCGCTCTTGCTGGCCTTGATGTTCTGGGCTGGCCGAACGCTGTTGCCGGGCTGGCAGCTTTTCTGGCAGCAGAACTTCGCTTCGGCGCAACTGCGCGAGGCGGCAGTGTGGCTGCCGGATTTCCAGGTCGACATCGATGCCCTGCCGGTTGCCGCCGACCTGGCCAACTTGTCCGGGCTGACCTTCGATCCCGACCGTCGGACCCTGTTCGCGATTACCAATAGTCATCCGGAAATTCTCGAACTGAATCTGGACGGCCGGGTGCTGCGGCGGATTCCCGTTGCTGGCCTGGAGGATCCGGAAGCCATCGAATATCTTGCGCCGTCCCTTTATGTCGTTGCCGACGAACGCAAGCAGGCCCTGTTTGCGGTGCGCATCGACGCGCAGACCAGCCGCCTGGATTTCTCCGGCATCCCGGAACTGGCCATCGGCATCGGCCGCAACGGCAACAAGGGTTTCGAGGGGCTGGCTTACGATCATCGGCAAGGCCGGCTGTTCGTCGCCAAGGAGCGCGATCCGCGAAAGATATTCGAGGTCGAAGGATTCCCGGCGCTGTCCGGTGCGTCAACGGGCTTGCGCGTCGCCGACGATCCCATGCGCGACGATGCGCTGCCGCTCAAGGACCTGTCGTCACTGCATTTCGACGCCGCCAGCGGGCACCTGCTGGCGCTGTCCGACGAGTCGCGCCAGATCGTCGAACTCGATCGCCAAGGGCGCCCGGTGAGCCGTCTGAGCTTGCGCGGCGGCCGTCACGGTCTGCAGGCGACCGTTCCCCAGGCCGAAGGCATGGCCATGGACGACCAGGGACGCCTTTACGTCGTCAGCGAGCCTAACCTGTTTTATCGCTTTACCCGTCCGTATTCCGCAGGTTCTGGAGGGTGACGGAAAAACCGCCGCCGGGAAGATTTTCGGCCGCCAGGCGGGCGCCGTGCAATTCGGCGATGCGGGCGACGATGGCCAGGCCGAGGCCGTTGCCGTTGCCGGCTGCCTGTCCGGCGCGGAAGAAACGTTCGCCCAGTCGCTCGAGGGCGCTGGCCGGGACGCCGGGGCCGTTG
This sequence comes from uncultured Azonexus sp., assembly GCF_937982035.1. Classification (NCBI taxonomy): domain Bacteria; kingdom Pseudomonadati; phylum Pseudomonadota; class Betaproteobacteria; order Rhodocyclales; family Azonexaceae; genus Azonexus; species uncultured Azonexus sp. The sequence goes on along the minus strand of NZ_CALJNI010000008.1, from coordinate 151,901 downwards.
TCGCTGACCTGCAGGTGGCTGGATGTTCCCGATTGTCGGAGCGAAATCCGGATGGTGCTGTCGGACGGGGTGTAACGCAGCGCGTTATCGAGCAGGTTTCTCAGCGCGATGTCCAGCAGGCTGGCATCACCCATGATCGCCCGTGGCGTCTCGGGCAGTTCGACATGTATCCGCGTCGATCCCGGCAGGGCCTGAGCGATGGCGGCAACGCAGTCGTCGATCAGCCGCCTGGGATCGATGGCCTGATTTTCCGGCGGGGCGTTCAGCGGGTCCAGGCGGGCCAGGCGCAACAACTGGTCGATCAGGTGCCCGGCGCGGTCCACCCCGAGCCCGATCTGCTGCAGTGCGCGCTCGCGTGCCGGCGTGTCGCCGCTGAGCAGCGCGACCTGGGCCTGGACCTTGAGCGCGGCCAGCGGGGTGCGCAGTTCATGCGCGGCGTCGGCGGTGAACCGGCGTTCGTTGTCGAGTGTCCGGCCGACGCGCACGAACAGCCGGTTGATGGCCTTGACCAGCGGCTGGGCCTCGGTCGGAATGCGTTGCTCGGGCAGTGCGGCCAGATTGTCCGGGGTACGCGCGCTGACTTCGCCGGCCAGGCGCTCCAGCGGTCGCAGGGCGCGCTTGATCGACAGGTAGATGAACAGGATCAGGACCGGCACGATCAATACCAGCGGCAACAGGGTCTGGATGGCGACTTCCAGCGCCGCCCGGTCGCGCAGGTTGATGGACTGGGCGACCTGAACGCGATACAGGCCGTCGTCGGAAACCGCATTGAGCAAGCGCCAGGATTCATCGTGGCGGATGATGTCGCTGTAGCCTGCAACGCCGAGGATCGGCAGCTCCGGCGCATCCGGCGAGCGCGCGAGGATGCTGCCGTCGCCGCGTCCGATCTGGAATTCCAGCGGTGGCTCGTAAATGTCCTCGGCCCCGCGGACGGTGGCCAGGCGGCCGGCGAGTTCGATCAGGTCGTCCTCGTTGTCGTGGATGATCGCCAGCAGCATGCGGGCGGTTTGCGCCAGGCTGCCGTCCATCAGTTCCTCGGCTTCGTGCTGGGCCTTGGTGTAGCTGAACCAGCCGGTCAGCAGCCAGGTCGTCATGACGACTGCGCCGATCGCGGCGAGCAGGCGCCAGCGCAGCGAATGGATGCGGTCGTGCGAAATCGTCGATGTCATGCGTCGTCGGCCAGTTGGTAACCGAGACCGCGCACCGTCCTGATGAAGTCGGCGCCGAATTTCTTGCGCAGGTGGTGAATGTAGACCTCGACGGTATTGCTGCCGGTTTCGTCGCCCCAGGCATAGAGGCTTTCTTCCAGCTGGCTGCGGCTCCTGATGTGACCGGGTTGGCTGATCAGTGCGTGGAGCAGTGCGTATTCGCGGGCAGATAGCGGGACTTCCTGGCCGTTGAAGCTGACCCGCTTGCTGGCCGGATCCAGGCTGACGCCGCGATGTTCGAGCAACGGCTGGGCCTTGCCGCCAGCACGGCGAAGCAGGGCGCGGATGCGCGCCTGCAGCTCGCCCAAGTCGAAGGGCTTGGTCAGGTAATCGTCGGCGCCGTGGTCGAGTCCGGTGATCTTGTCTTCCGGCGTGTCGCGGGCGGTCAGCAGCAGTACCGGCGTCTGGTCGCCGCGCGAGCGCATCTCGCGCAGCACGGTCAGGCCGTCCTTGCCGGGCAGGCCGAGGTCGAGGACGCAGGCATCGTAGCTGTGGTCGGCCAGTGCCAGCAGCGCCATCTTGCCGTCCTGCACCCAGTCGACCGCGTAGGCCGCAAGCATCAAGCCGGCGCGGATGCCGTCGCCGAGCAGCGCGTCGTCTTCAACCAGCAAAAGTCTCAATTAGCGTACATCCCCGGCTGTTTTTGCGAGTAGGGCACGTGCTTCCTGGCGTCGGCCCTGGTCGGCCAGTTCGCGTCCCGGACGGGCTGGCGCGACGAGGGCCTTTTCCAGGTAGCGGCGGCCTTCGGTAACGCGATCCTGATCGATCAGATACTCGCCGTAAAAGAAATTCGGGTCAATCCCGTCCGGATTGACGGCCAGCGATTTCCGGAACAGTGCTTCGGCCTTCTCCTTGTCGCCGAAGCCGAGCGGCCAGCGCGGCACCTTGGCGTAGAGCGTGGCCAGGCTGGTGTAGGCGGAACCGTTGAGCGATTTCTCGTCGAGCTTCAGGCTCTCTTCAAGCAAGGCCCTGGCTTCCTTGGCCAGCGACAGGCCGCCGAGGCCGCCACGGACACCGGCTTCGCTGGAGACGACGATGGCTTCCCAGATCAGTGCGGCGGCAAGATTCGGATTGGCCTTGGCGACCTGCCTGGCCTGGACGGCGAGTTCGCGATAGAGGTCGGCTTGCCGGTCTTCCGGCTGGCGGTACTTGATTTCTGCCCAACGGTCCTGGATCGGGCGGATCAGGTCGTCGGGGGCGGCCTGGAGCAGCGTCGAAAAACCGACGCCGAGGGCGAAAAACAGGGATTTCAAGCGGGACATGATGGCTCCTTGGGTGTGAGTCTGGGTGTGATTCACGCCTTGGTGGCGTGTTGTCTGATGATGGCGAGCTTGCCGCGGATGCCCCGGTCGACGAGACCGGGCGCGAAACCGTTGAGCCAGGCGAAAAAGCGCTCCGGGAAGCCGATGTGGCCTTCGGCGACATCGTTGGCGAGCATGGCGACGATGTGCCGGGCGACTTGTTCCGGGCTGTCGGTGGCGCTGCCCAGGGCACGGTTCAGCGCGCGCACCGCCGGCGGATTGATTGGCGTGTCGATGGCGCGCGGCGCGACGTGGATGACGCGCACCCGGCTGTCGGCAAGTTCGCGCCGCAGGGCCTGGGAAAAGCCGCGCAGCCCGGCCTTCGCCGCCGAGTAGGCGGTGAAGCCGGCGAAGGGCACGCTGCCGAAGGTCGAGCCGATATTGACCACCGCCGCCTCCGGTTGCTGCGTCAGCCAGGGCAGCAGGGCCTGGGTCAGGCGGATCGGTGCGCCGAGGTTGGTCGCCAGGATGCGTTCGACGTCGTTCCAGTCCTGCTCGGCGAGCAGGCCGAAGCTGGCGACGCCGGCGTTGTTGATCAGGATGTTGGCGCCGAAGCTGCGGGCGGCCTGGACCGTGCTCTCGATGCCGCCGCCGTGCGTCAGGTCGGCTTGCAGCAACTGGTAGTCGCAACCGGCCGGCAGGTCGATGCGAGCCAGCGCCGCCGGGTCGCGGCCGGTCAGCAGCAGGGCGGCACCGGCGTTCGCCAGTTCGCGCGCGAGCACCCGGCCGAGGCCGCCGTTGGCGCCGGTGAGGACGATGCGGGCGCCTTTCAGTTGCATGCTGCGACCTCGACCGGCAGGGCGTGGAAAATGTCGCCGTAGAGCTTGAAGAAGACCTTGGCGGCGTGCAGCACGTCGGCCTGATCTTCCGGCGTCATCAGGTCGAGGATGTTGGCCAGGTGTTGCGTGTGTTCCTGGTCGAGGGTGCCGTGCGAGCGCAGGTAGGAGAAGGCCGCGTCGGGCAGGCCCAGCGCCGCCTGGATGCGGTCGGCGGCGTTCAGCGCGAGGTCGACGCTGGTGCCTTCGAGGACGAAGACCATGCCGAAGAAACCGGCCGGGTTGCCGCGGTTGATCAGGTCGTAGGCGTAGGCGACCATCAGTTCGGCCGGCAGGTCGGGGCGACTGTTGCGCACTGCGTCGGCGTCGCCACCGGCGGCGGCGATGTCGTTGAGGATCCATTCCTCGTGGCCGATTTCCTCCTCGATGTACTCGGCGACGCCGGCGCGCATCCACGCCAGGCGCTCGGGCAGGCGGCCGCCCAGGGTCATCAGCAGCGGCGTCGTGTGGCGCACGTGGTGGTAGGCCTGGGTCAGGAAGGCGAGATAGCTGTCGAGGCTGGCGCGGCCTTGCAGGCATTCGCTGATGATCGGTGCGGAGAGCAGGTAGGCACGGTCGTTTGCGGTTTCGAACTTGAGCGTGTCGTAGAAGGACATCGGGGACTCCTTGGAGGAATGAAGAGCCGCCAGGGCGGCACGGTGATGGTCGATGACGGCTTGCCGGCGTGGCCGGCCGTTGCCGGTGGCCAGCCCGTTGCCCGGGGTGAAGGCGGGGCTGGCGATGAAGTGGGCGATCCGCGCGTAATCCGGCAGGCCGGCGTTGGCGCGGGCGATGGCCTCGCCGAGTGCGCCATCCGGGATGCCGGGCAGCGGCACGACGATGGCGGTGAGCGCCGGCTGACCGTCGCCGGTGACGATCGCCTGGACGATCTGCGGCTGGGCGAGCAGCGCCGCCTCGACCCACTCGGGCGAGACGTTGCGGCCGAACGAGGTGATCAGCAGGTTCTTGCGCCGGCCCTGCAGGTGCAGGTGACCGTTGGCGTCGAAGCTGGCGAGGTCGCCGGTCGGGAAGGCATCGTCGGTGCTTGCGGTCTGCCCGGTGTAGCCGAGGAAGGCGCGGGTGCGCACGGTCAGTTCGCCGTCCTCGATGGCCAGTCGGGCGTGGCCGAGCGGGCGGCCGACGCCGTTGGCGTCGTCGCCGGGGCGGTTGATCGCCAGCACCGAGCCGCCTTCGGTCAGGCCGTAGCCCTGGTAGGCGGGAATGCCGAGGGCGCGCGCACCGGCCAGCAACTCCGGGGCGACGCGGGCGCCGCCGACGGCAACGAAGCGCAGCGTGGCCGACGGCTGGTTGCGCGTGAAACCGAGGTAAGTCGCCCAGGCCTTGAGCAGTTCGGGCACCAGGATCACGCTGCCGGCGCCGGTTTCCCTGACCTTGCGGTCGAGCGCGGCCGGGTCGAAACCCTGCCTACCGGCCCAGCCGAGTTCGGCCAGCGGCGGCAGATGCACCGGCATGCCGCGCAGCAGCGGCGCGTAGACGCCGGCGACGTTTTCCAGCAGCAGGGCCAGCGGCAGGACGGCCAGATGGCGTTCGAGCGGCAGGTCGGCGAGGCGCTCGTGCACCGCACGGGCGGTGTCGAGCAGACCGTCGCGGCTCAGGCAGACGCCTTTGGGGGCGCCGGTGCTGCCCGAGGTGAAGGAAATCTTGGCGGTGCCCGGCGGCAGCGCGACCGGTTCGACCACTCGGCGCATCCAGGTCAGCCCCTGCCAGCGGCCGGTGATGGCGAACCCGAGGTCGAGGGCGCCGATGCGTTCCGGCTGGTCGGTGAGCACGGTATCGGCGCTGGCCTGTTCGAGTGCATTGCGCAGTTGTTCGCCGTGGAAGAAGGCGGGCAATGGCAGATGCACGCGGCCGCCGTCCTGGCAGGCGAGGTCGGCGATGATCCAGGCCGGGCTGTTGTCGGCGAGGACGCCGACGACGCGGCTGCCGGCCAGGCGTTCGCGCAGGTTGAGCAGTTCGGCGACGATCTCGCCGGCATTCCAGCTGCGCTGGCTGTCGCGCAGCAGCGGGGCATCGGCCGGGCGGGCAGCGAGTTCGGCTTGCCAGGAAAAATCAGCCATGGCGCTTCACCATTTCCAGTGCCAGGGCGATGCGGCCGGCGACGACAATCGGCCGGCTGTCGTAGTAGCTGCCCCAGTCGGCGGCATCGGCGCCGAGACGGTCCGGGTCGGCCGGCGCCAGAGCCAGCGGCGGCAGCCCGAGGCGGCGGAAGATGCCGATCAACTCGCTGGTAGCGGTGAAGGCGACCCATTCGTAGCCGAGCCGGTCGAGGTGGCGGGCCAGGTTAAGGATGACATCGACGCTGCCGCCGGGGCGGTCGGCGGCGAGGTTGCCGACTTCGACGATCGCCTCGCGCCGCACCGGCTGGCCGGCGAGGCGGGCGACGGCGGCTTCGATCGGTTCGTCGAGGTAGGTTTCGAGGAACAGGCGGTCCTCGCCGGCGCAGCGCCAGCCGGCAGCCGCGGCGATGCGGCCGGCGTCTTCGAGCAGCATCAGGTTGGGGGCGAAGCTGCGGACCTCAGCGCCGTAGTGGCGGCGGAAGATGTCGGCGATGAAGCTTTCCGCCGCCATCCGTTGCGGCGCGCCGACGACGGTGTGGCGAACCGTCGGCAGCGGCCGGCGGGTCTGGAGAATCTTCTGGATGGCAGCCATCTTGGCCTCCTTGGAGCACGATATGGCACCAAGGATGCGACTGCCAAATTAAAGGAAACTTAAGCCTTTCCTTTTATTGTGATTCTCAGTGGGCGGCTTCCCAGTTCGGCCCGATGCCGACTTCGACCACCAGCGGTACCTTCAGCTGCGCCACCTGGGTCATCAGGCGCGGTAGCTGCGTGCGGATTTCCATCAGCTCGGCGTCCGGCACTTCCAGCACCAGTTCGTCGTGTACCTGCAGGACCAGTTTCGACTGGCGGGCGGTCTGTTCCAGCCAGCCCTGGACGGCGATCATGGCGAGCTTGATCAGGTCGGCTGCGGTGCCCTGCATCGGCGCGTTGATCGCCGCGCGCTCCGCCGCCTGGCGGCGGTTGCCGTTGCTCGAACGGATTTCCGGCAGCCACAGGCGGCGACCGAAGACGGTTTCGACGTAGCCGTGCTCGCGCACCGTCGCCCGCGCTTCTTCCATGTAGCGGGCGACGCCGGGGTAACGGGCGAAGTAGCGGTCGATGTAGGTCTGCGCGGCGCTGCGCTCCAGACCGAGCTGGCGGGCCAGGCCGAAGGCGCTCATGCCGTAGATCAGGCCGAAGTTGATGCTCTTGGCGACGCGCCGTTGATCGGGGCCGACTTCCAGCGGCGTGACGCCGAAGATCTCGGCGGCGGTGGCGCGGTGCACGTCCTCGCCGTGGGCGAAGGCGTCGAGCAGGCGGGCGTCGCCGGAGAGGTGGGCCATGATGCGCAGTTCGATCTGCGAATAGTCGGCCGAGACGATGCTGCTGCCTGCGGGGGCGATGAAGGCGGTGCGGATTTTTCGCCCTTCGTCGGTGCGCACCGGGATGTTCTGCAAGTTGGGTTCGCTGGACGCGAGCCGGCCGGTGACCACCGAGGCCTGCGAGAAGTGCGTATGTACTCTGCCGGTGTCCGGGTTGATCATGCGCGGCAGCTTGTCGGTGTAGGTGCCCTTCAGTTTCGACAGGCTGCGGTGTTCGAGCAGCAGCTTGGGCAGCGGGTAGTCGAGCGCCAGTTCGGAGAGCACTTCCTCGTCGGTGGAGGCGCCGCCGGAGGCGGTTTTCTTCTTCACCGGCAGGCCGAGCTTGCCGAATAGGATTTCGCCCAGTTGCTTGGGCGAAGCCAGGTTGAACGGCTGGCCGGCGAGCTCATAGGCCTGTGCTTCCAGCGCCATGATCTTCTGGCCGATCTCGTGGCTCTGGCGGGCGAGCGTGTCGCCGTCGATCAGGATGCCGGTGCGCTCCATCTGCCAGATGACCTGGCGGGCCGGCAGTTCGATCTCGTGGTAGATGCGGGAGAGGCCCGGCGCCTTGCCGAACTGCGGGTGCAGCACGTCATGAACGCGCAGCGTGACGTCGGCGTCCTCGGCGGCATAGGTGGCGGCGCGTTCGATATCGACCTGGTCGAAGCCGATCTGCTTGGCGCCCTTGCCGCACAGGTCTTCGTAGGCGATCGTGGCAAGGCCGAGGTGGCGGCTGCACAGTTGGCCGAGGTCGTGGCCCTTGTCGGATTCGATCACGTAGCTCTGCAGCATCGTGTCGTGGGCGATGCCGGCCAGCGCGATGCCGTGGTTGGCGAAGACGTGCTGGTCGTACTTGGCGTTCTGCAGCACTTTCCGGCGGTCGGCGTTTTCCAGCCAGGGCTTCAGTTTCGCCAGCACCTCGTCGCGCGGCAACTGCTCGGCGACGCCGGGGCCGTTGTGGGCGAGCGGGATGTAGCAGGCCTCGCCGGGCGTCACCGACAGCGAGATGCCGACGATGCGCGCGGCGAAGCTGTCGAGGCTGGTGGTTTCGGTGTCGAGCGCGGTCAACGAGGCGGTTTCGATCTTTTGCAGCCAGTGCTCGAACTGTTCCCAGGTGAACACGGTTTCGTAGCGGACCTCGCTCGGTGCGGCCGGCGGCGCGGCGGTTTCTTCGCTGGCCGACGGCGCATCGTTGTCGAGTTCGCGCGTCCAGGTGCGGAAGTTGTAGCGCGTGTACAACTCGCGCAGCGTGTCGCGGTCGCGCGCCGTGGCGGTCAACGCCGTCGGCGCCGGCAAATCGGGCAGGTCGCAGACGACGGTGACGAGCTTCTTGCCGAGCGGCAGGAAGTCGAGGTGGTCGCGCAGGTTCTGGCCGACCACGCCGCTGATCTTGTCGGCGTTGGCGACGATGGCGTCGAGCGAGCCGTATTGCGTCAGCCATTTGACGGCGGTCTTCGGTCCGCATTTGGCGACGCCGGGAACGCCGTCGACAGTGTCGCCGACCAGCGCCAGGTAATCGACGATCAGCGAGGGCGGGACGCCGAACTTGGCTTCGACGCCGGTCGTGTCGAGCATTTCCTCGCTCATCGTGTTGTACCAGCGGACATGCGGACCGACCAGTTGGGTCAGGTCCTTGTCGCCGGTGGAAATCAGCGTGTCGATGCCGTCGGCGGCAGCTTTCGTCGCCAGCGTGCCGATCACGTCGTCGGCTTCGACGCCGTCGATGCACAGCACCGGCCAGCCGGCGGCGGCGATGGCGGCGTGGATCGGCTCGATCTGGGCGCGCAGGTCGTCGGGCATCGGCGGACGATGTGCCTTGTACTCGGGATACCAGTCGTCGCGGAAGGTCTTGCCCTTGGCGTCGAAGACGACGGCCTTGTAGTCCGCCTTGTGGTCGCTTTCCAGACGACGTAGCATGTTCAAAACCCCGTACAGCGCGCCAGTCGGCTCGCCGGCCGGATTCCGCAGGTCGGGCAGGGCGTGATAGGCGCGGTACAGATAGGACGAACCGTCCACCAACAACAAGAGAGGCATGGCAATGACCGAGAGCGAAAAACTGGTGATGGGCATCGAGACCGAGGCACTGCTGAAAAGCGCGACAGCCCGCGAATCCTGGCGGATTTTCGGCATTATGTCAGAGTTCGTCGAAGCTACCGACCGCCTGGCGGCGATCAAGCCGGCGGTGACGATCTTCGGTTCGGCCCGGGTCAAGGAAGGCACCCCTTATTACGAATTGACCGAACGCGTTGCGCGTTTGCTGTCCGATTCCGGCTTCTCGGTGATCTCCGGCGGCGGCCCCGGCATCATGGAAGCGGCCAACAAGGGCGCCTTCCACGGCAAGTCGCCGTCGGTCGGCCTCAACATCCAGCTGCCGCACGAACAGCAGAGCAACCCCTATCAGGACATCTCGCAGACTTTCCGCCACTTCTTCGCACGCAAGTACATGTTCGTCCGCTTCGCCAGCGCCTATGTCGTCATGCCCGGCGGCTTCGGCACGCTCGACGAACTGATGGAAGCGCTGACCCTGATCCAGACCGGCAAGGCGCGCAAGATGCCGATCATCCTGGTCTGTTCCGATTTCTGGAAGGGCCTGGTCGACTGGTTCAAGGACACGCTGGTGCGCGAGAAGATGATCGACGCCGAGGACATGCACCTGATCCAGATCATCGATGAGCCGGAAAAGGTGGTCGAGGCCATCTTCAAGCATTACGAAGCGCGGCCGTTCAGCCCGCTGCCGAACGAGCGGGAGATGATGCTCAACCTGTAATAAAATGGCAGCGAACCCGAAAGGAAACATCATGCGCCGTCTCTTACCGATCCTGCTGCTTGCCGCGCTGCCCGCCTGGGGCCAGCAGGGCGATCTGCAGCCCCTGCCCGCCGTACCGCCGCCTCCGCCGGAAATGGAGCCGTTCGATGCTGCGCTCGAACCGCAGGTGACCATCGTCCGCAATGCCAAGGAAACCCGCGAGGAATTCCGCATCAACGGCAAGCTGTACATGATCCGGGTCACCCCGGCCGTCGGCAAACCCTATTATCTGGTCGACCGTCAGGGCGACGGGGTGATGCTGGAAAGCGACGTCAATCCCAATCCGGTGCGCCCGCCGATGTGGGTCATTCACAGCTGGTAAGCCTTGTCCGTCTATACCACGGTCGGGCGCGCCGAACTCGCCGCCTGGCTGGCGCCGCTGGAGCTGGGCGCGCTGCTTGATCACGCCGGCATCGCCGCCGGCATGCAGAACTCCAATTACTTCGTGACCACCGACGGCGGTCGTTTCGTGCTGACCCTGTTCGAGGCCACGGACCCGGCTGCGCTCGATTTCTACCTGCGCCTGCAGGCGCATCTGGCCGATGCCGGTCTGCCCTGTCCGCGTCCGGCGGTCGATGCCGCCGGTCGTTTGTGGCGCCCGCTGTGCGGCAAGCCGGCGGCCCTGCTCAGCTGCCTGCCCGGACAATCGATTGAAACGCCTGAGGCCGAACATTGCCGCGTGGTCGGGGCGACGCTGGCCCGTCTGCATCTGGCCGCGGCCGGGCTGAGCGAGGCGCCGGCCAATCCTTGCGGCGCCGCCTGGCGGCAGACGGTCGGTGAGCGCCTGCTGCCGCTGCTGCCGGCTGATGAAGCCGCCTTGCTGGCCGACGAACTGGCCTTCCAGGCCGGCCAGGACTGGTCATCGTTGCCGCAGGGCGTGATCCACGCCGACCTGTTTCGCGACAACGTGCTGTGGCAGGACGACGCGCGTCTGGGTGGCCTGCTCGATTTCTACTTTGCCGGGGTCGACGCCTGGCTGTTCGATCTGGCCGTCGTTGCCAACGACTGGTGCCCGGATGACGGACGGCTGGCGGCTTTGGTTGACGGTTACACCGGCGTTCGCCCATTGACTGCCGACGAGCGTGCCGCCTGGCCGGCGGTGCGACGGGCAGCTGCCCTGCGTTTCTGGTTGCTGCGACTGGAAGCGCGGCACATGCCGCGGGCCGGCGAAGTGGTCACGGTCAAGGATCCCGGCGACTTCCGCCGCCTGCTGGATCAATTCCGCCTTGCCCCGGCGGCGCTCCCCGGCTAGCATCCGCGCATGAGCGAAACTCCCCAATTCCCGATGGCCCCCGCAGCCTTCGACGGCGAAAGCCGCGAGGTCGATGCCGGCGCCTGCTTCGACTGGCTGGCCCAGGGCTGGGCCATGTTCATCGCCCATCCCGGCATCTGGCTGGGCAGCAGCGTCTTGCTGCTGGTCATTTTGATGGCCATTTCCATCGTCCCGATCTTCGGACAGGTCGCCGCCCACCTGCTGGTGCCTCTGTTCGGCGCCGGCATGCTGCAAATCTGCCGGACCGTCGCCAACGACGGCGAGCCGCAGATCGGTGAGTTGTTTGCCGGTTTCCGCCAGCATGCCGGACAACTGGTGATGGTCGGCGTGTTCTTCGCCATCGGCGTGTTCGGCATTGCCCTGCTGGCCTTCCTGCTGATCGGCGGCGGCGTGCTCGGCGGCGCCATCACCGGGCGGGTCGGCGGCATCGGCATTGCCTTCGGCGGCTTCCTGCTAGCCGTCCTGCTGGTGCTGCTGCTGTCGGTGCCGGTCATCATGGCCACCTGGTTCGCACCGGCGCTGGTGTACTTTCACGGCATGCAGCCGCTGGCGGCGATGAAGGCGAGTTTTGCCGCCGGCGCCAGGAACTGGCTGCCGATGATCATTTTCGGCATCTTCCTGATGGTCGCCGGGTTCTTCGCCATGCTGCCGGTCGGCCTGGGGCTCCTGTTGTTGCTGCCGGTGTTTTCGGCGGCGGTTTACGCGTCGTATCGCGACATCTTCACGGGAGCCTGAGCGATGCGCGCAGTCAATCTGCCGGCGCGCGCCGGCTGGCAGTGGGTTAGCGGCGGTTTCGCCATCTACCGGCGCAATCCGCCCGTGCTGTCGATCCTGGTCATCAGCTACTGGTTCGTCGTCGTCTTTCTCAACCTGTTTCCCTTCATTGGCGCGCTGGCGGCTTCGGCGGTCATTCCCGGCCTGTCGGTGGGGCTGATGCAGGCGGCGCGCAACATCGAGCGTGGCCAGTCGGCTAGCATCCAGACCCTGTTCAGCGGCTTTCGCGACAACGTGCGCACGCTGATCGCCCTCGGCGTCCTTTATCTGGTGGCGACGCTGGCGGTACTCGGGCTGTCGACGATTGCCGACGGCGGCGACCTGCTGCGCTACATGCTGGCCAGCAGCCGGGCCGAACGGGCCTTGCTCGAAGAAGCGGATTTCACGCTGTCGGCGATGGTGGTGGCGATTTTCATGGTGCCGGTGCTGATGGCCTGGTGGTTTGCGCCGGTGCTGGCGGCCTGGCATCGGCAGCCGCTGGGCAAGGCGCTGTTCTTCAGTTTTGTCGCCTGTGCGATGAACTGGCGGCCTTTCCTGGTTTACGCCGTCGGCTTGATGCTGGTTGCCGTGGTTCTGCCCGGCCTCGTCCTCGGCCTGTTGCTGATCGCCCTGCCGGCGCTGCAGGGCTTTGCCACGCTGGTGGTGATGGTGACCATGGGCCTGGTCGTGGCGCCGACCGTATTTGCCAGCTTCTATGTCGGCTATCGCGACATCTTCGGCATTTCCGAAATTGTCTGACCCGCTCGGGATCTTCGGCGGCACCTTCGACCCGGTCCATTACGGGCATCTGCGTCTGGCCGAGGAATCGATGGCCCATCTCGGGCTGGGCGGCGTGCGCTGGATTCCCGCCGGTAATCCGCCGCATCGCGACACACCGCAGGTGACCGCCGCCCAGCGCCTGGCCATGGTGCGGACGGCGACGCAAGACAATCCGCGTTTCTCGGTCGATCCGGCCGAGGTCGAGAGTCAGGCGCCGAGTTATACCGTGCAGACGCTGGAACGTCTGCGCGAGGAACTGGGCGCGCAGCAGTCGCTGGTCCTGCTGGTCGGTGCCGATGCCTTCGCCGGGCTGGCGAGCTGGCACCGGTGGACCGAAATTCTCGACCTGGTCCATGTCGCGGTATCGCATCGCCCGGGTTTTCCGGTCGAAGCGGCGAGCTTGCCGGCGGCATTGTCGGCGCAGTTTTCCCGCCGGCGCGTGCTCGACGTCGCCGCGCTAAAAGCCTTGCCGGGTGGGGCAATCGTCACTTTTGCCATGACCCAGCTGGCGATTTCGGCGACCCAGATCCGCAAGCTGCTGGCCAACGACCTGTCGGCGCGTTATTTGCTGCCGGATAGCGTTCTCGACTATATTTCGTCCCATTCCCTTTACAGAAACCCCTGATGGACATACGCAAGCTGCAAAAAATCGTCGTTTCCGCCCTTGAAGATATCAAGGGCAAGGATATCGAAGTCATCAACACCACCAAGCTGACCTCGATGTTCGACCGGGTCGTGATCGCCACCGGCGATTCCAACCGGCAGGTCAAGGCACTGGCCAACAACGTGGTCGAGAAGGTCAAGGAAGCCGGCGGGGAAATCATCTCGACCGAAGGGGAAGACGGGGGCGAATGGGTGCTGGTCGATATCGGTGACCTGGTCGTGCACGTCATGCAACCGACCGTCCGCGCCTACTACAACCTCGAAGAGCTCTGGCAGGCCACCCCGGCCCAGCGCCGCAAGCTGGCGGAGCAGGCCACCGGCGAATGAAGCTGCTCGTCGTCGCCGTCGGCCATCGTCAGCCGGCCTGGGTCGACGACGGCTGCGCCGAATACCTCAAGCGCATGCCGCGCGAAGCCGCGGCCAGCGTGGTCGAGATCAAGCCCGAGCCGCGCGGCTCGAAAACCCGCGAACAGTTGCTGGCGGCCGAGAAGTCGCGCATCGACGAGGCCTTGCCGTCGTCGTGCCGGCTGGTCGTGCTCGACGAGAAGGGCGACGACCTGACTACGCTCAAGCTGTCCCGACGCCTTGAGGCCTGGATGCAGGACGGTCGCGACGTCGCGTTGCTGATTGGCGGCGCCGACGGCATCGACGAGGCGCTCAAGCAGCGCGCCGCCGAGAAGATCCGCCTGTCCAGCCTGACCCTGCCGCACGGCATGGCGCGCCTGCTGTTGTGCGAACAGTTGTACCGGGCGGTCAGCGTCTTGAAGAACCACCCTTATCACCGGGAAGGATGATGCGCATCTATCTTGCTTCACGCAGCCCGCGCCGCCGCGAATTGCTGCATCAGATCGGCGTCGATTTCGAAACCCTGATCGCCGAAGTCGAAGTCGACGAAACGCCGCTGGCCGGCGAAGCGCCGGCCGTCTACGTCGAACGGGTGACCCGTGCCAAGGCGGCGCAGGGCCTGCAGATCATCCACGAGCGCCGGCTGATCGCGCATCCGGTGCTGGCGGCCGACACCACCCTCGAATTCAACGGCGAGATCATCGGCAAGCCGGTCGATGCCGCCGACGCGCAGGCCATCCTGCAACGCCTGTCCGGCCAGGTCCATCGCGTCATCACCGGGGTGGCGGTGTGCGACGAGCAGCGCTGTGCCTACGTGCAGTCGATCAGCGAAGTCCGCTTCCGCGCCATCGACGAGGACGAAATCCGGCATTACGTGCTTTCCGGCGAACCGATGGACAAGGCCGGCGCCTATGGCATCCAGGGTAAAGCGGGACTGTTCGTCGCCCATATTGCCGGCAGCTATACCGGCATCATGGGCTTGCCGGTGTGCGAGACCGGCGAACTGCTCAAGGCGTTCGGCTGGCGTTTCTGAGCGCGGGATCGAGCCAGTCGAGAATCCGCCTCGCTGCCTGAATCGCCCCCTGCGGGAGCGGTAACGGCGGGGTCGGGGTGTTCAGCAGGCGGGTCAGTTCCTCGTCGAATTCACCTGCGTGCAGGCGCTCGGCGGGGAGTTCCCGGCAGCGGCCGTGGGTCTGCAGCCAGTCGATCAGATAATCCTGCTCCGGCCAGTTGTCCCGGCGCAGGTAGAGCACCGGCGTACCATTGCAGGCGGCTTCGGCGAACGTGCCGTAGCCGGGCTTGGTGATCACCGCGTCGACCGAGGTCAGCAGGTCGGTGAAACTCAGTCCCAGGTGTTCGAAGGCGATGGCGTCGGGATGCCGGCATTGCCAGTCGGCGGGGACCAGCCAGCGGGTGCCGGGAAATCGTGGCCAGCGTTCGACCGGCAGGCGGTGCGCGAAGCCGCCGAGGGCGATCAGGATGTTGCGTCCTTCACCCAATCCGAGCTCGTGCCGTGTTCCGCATGCGGCAATGGGGGCGATCGCTTCGCCCTTGTCCAGTTTGGGCATCGGCATGCCCGGCATCGGGCGCAGGAAAACGTCGGCGTCGCGGTAGGCGGCGAGGATCTGGGCATGGATGGCCGCAGACCAGGGCTCGCCGGCAAAAAAGTGTTCGAACAGGTCGGCCCAGTTGAGCGGACAGATCGCCAAGGCCGGGATGCCGGCCCGTTTGGCACCGGCCAGCGGCAGGTAGGCGACGTTGCTCAACACGGCATCCGGGGCCAGTGTGCGCAGAAATTCGGTTTCCTCCGCAACGCGCTGCGACCATTCGGCGTGGGCGGCCCGATAGGCGTGGGTGCTGGCCTCCCGGTCGACGGCCAGGGCGTCATGCATGATGAAGCCGAAATCGCTGGCGGCTTCGATCAGTTCGAATGGCGCGGCGATCCGTTCGCGCAATTTGCTCGTCGGCAGCCGGCTGCGCACGGTGATGCGCAAGCCGGGCGCGAGTATCGCCAGGGCGTTCAGGACCGGCGCGCTGATCGCCAGATGGCCGAGGCCGTGAGCCGAGATGTCGGTGAATAGATGCATGCCGTGGGTGCGGGCAAATCCCGTGAAAACCGATTATCCTGCCTTCCTTGCCATTTGGGAGAAGCGCATGTCAGTTACCGACGAACCTTTCACCATCCTGCAGTTGATCGGCGCACCGGGCGGGCCGTCGCGCCTGGCCGAGAGCGTGCTGCTGATCATCGATGCCCAGCGCGAATACGTCGACGGCAAGCTGGCCCTGCCGGGGATTACCGAGTCGCTGGCCGCCGGTGGGCGCTTGCTGGCCCGTGCCCGGGCGCTCGGCGTCCCGGTCGTGCATGTCCTGCACCGGGGTGCGGGGCCCATCTTCAATCCGCAAACGCCGGCCTACCAGCCAGCCGAACCGCTGTTGCCACAGTCAGGCGAGGCGGTGGTCGAGAAAACCCAGGCCAACGCCTTCGCCGGCACCGGCCTGCAGGAAGTGCTGGCCGCCACGGGCCGGAAAAACCTGATCGTGATCGGCTACATGACGCACAACTGCATCAGTTCGACCGTGCGCGCCGCGACCGAGCGTGGTTTCCGCTCGACGGTAGTGGCTGCGGCCAGCGGTACGCGGGCCTTGCCGGATGGCCGGGGTGGGGTGTTGTCGGCCGAGTTGCTGCATGCCGCCAGCCTGATCGGCTTGAGCGACACGCAGGCAGTGATTGTCCAGGCGGCGGAAGATATCCCGGACTAAGTCTCAGCGGTTCTTGAACGCCGGCTTGCGCTTCTCGACGAAGGCGGCCATGCCTTCCTTCTGGTCTTCGAGGGCGAAGGCCGAATGGAAGACGCGGCGTTCGAAGAGCAGGCCTTCGTTGAGCGAGGACTCGAAGGCGCGGTTGACCGATTCCTTGATCATCATGATCACCGGCAGCGAATAGCCGGCGATGGTCGTGGCGGCCTTCAGCGTCTCGTCGAGCAACTGATCGGCGGGAATCACCCGGGCGACCAGGCCGGACTTTTCGGCTTCGGCGGCGTCCATCATGCGCGCGGTCAGGCACAGGTCCATCGCCTTGGCCTTGCCGACGGCGCGCGGCAGGCGCTGGGTGCCGCCGGCGCCGGGCATGGTGCCGAGGCGGATTTCCGGTTGACCGAACTTGGCCGTATCGGCGGCGAAGATCATGTCGCACATCATCGCCATCTCGCAGCCGCCGCCCAGCGCAAAGCCCGAAACGGCGGCGATCACCGGCTTCCGGGTCGTCTTGATGCGTTCCCAGTTGCGGGTGATGAAGTCCGTTTTATAGGCGTGCATGTAGTCGAAGTCCTTCATGAAGCCGATGTCGGCGCCGGCGGCGAAGGCCTTCTCGTTGCCGGTGAGGACGATGCAGCCGATGTTCTCGTCGGCTTCGAAGGCGTCGATGGCGGCGGCGATGCCGTCGACGACTTCGTTGTTCAGCGCGTTCATCGCTTCCGGGCGATTGATGCGGATCAGGCCCACTTTGCCGTGGACTTCGTTGAGGACGACGTTGCTCATGCTGTTCTCCAGGTTCGTTATCGTTGTGTCCGCACGTACGGCAGTCGCACGGCGGAGCCGACATATTAGCGATAGCGGTCGCGCCGGCCTAGTGGCGGCCGGCGTTCCCTGCCTGGATTGCGCCGTTCAGCGCATGAAGCGGAAGTAGCCGATCAGTTCGCGCAGGCGGCTGGCGGTTTGCTTCATGTCCTCGCTGCGCGCGCCGACTTCCTGGATGGTGCGCGAGGTCTGGTTGACGCCGCTGACGATGTCCTCCATCCGGATGGCGATCTCGTTGCCGGCGGCGGATTGCTGCCGGGTGCCGTGGGCAATGTGCTGGGCCAGCTCCTGCACCTTGCCGCCCTGGGTGGCAACCGCGTCGAGACCGTCGCGGGCCGAGCCGGCAGCGGCATTGGCGTCGCCGACATGGTCGGCGGCGTCGCTCATGGTCGCGATGGCGGACTGCGTGCTGCCCTGGATGCGGCGGATGCTGGCGGCGATCTCGCCGGTCTGCTTGCTCGAATTCTCGGCCAGTTTGCGGACCTCGTCGGCAACCACGGCGAAACCACGGCCGGCTTCGCCGGCACGGGCGGCCTCGATGGCGGCATTGAGCGCGAGCAGATTGGTCTGATCGGCGATCTCGCGGATGACCTGGCTGACCCGTTCGATGGCCGAGATCGAGTGGAACAGTTCATCCATCGTGCTGCCGGCCGAGCGGACGGTGGTGACCACGTTGTCCGATGCCTCCTGGCTCTGCTCCATGCGTTGCGAGGCGGCGGCCAGCAATTCGTGCGAGGCGAGGACGGCGGCGGAAGCCTGCTGGGCGTCGTCGGCGATCTCGTTGACCGAGGTCACCAGTTGCTCGACGGCAGCGGCAATGCTGCTGGCGGCGGCCGACTGGGCGGCGGTCGAGCGGCGTGTCTCGTCGATTTCCCGGGTCAGCGCTTCAGCGTCGCCTGTGACATTGGTGCTGGCCTCGGCAATTTCGGCCATCATCGCCTTCAGGTGGGTCTGCATCGTCACCAGGGCATCGTTCAGGCGGCCCAGTTCATCGACCCGGTGCAGCGGGATCTCGTCGGTCAGGTCGCCCTGGGCGATGTGCTGCAGGCGCCCGGTGATCCGGTTGATGATGGTCATCAGGCTGCCCTGGAGCAACATCAGCGCAATGCCCGCGCCGATGCCGAGCAGGCTGAACAGGCTGGCCAGCCAATTGGTCATGCCGGTGCTCAGGCCGAGTTCGCCGGTGAAGGCCTGCAGGCCGGCGCCGAGCACCTGGACGACGATCATCCCGATGACCAGCGCGCTCAGTTTGGTCTTCAAGGAAATGCGCGCCCAGGCCGAAGCCTTTGGTGTCTTTGCCTGGCCGGCGGCGAGCTTGCCGTACAGTGCTTCGGCATCGTTGATCTGCTGCCGCGTCGGCTTGGTCCGCACCGACATGTAGCCGATCTTGCGGTTGTCCTTGAGCACCGGCACGATCAGCGCATCGACCCAGTAGTAGTCGCCGTTCTTGCAGCGGTTCTTGACCAGGCCGCGCCACGGCCGGTCGGCCTTGATCGTTTCCCAGGCCCAGGCGAATGCCGCCGGCGGCATGCCGGGATGGCGGACGATGTTGTGGCTGCTGCCGATCAGCTCCTCGCGCGAGAAGCCGCTGATTTCGACGAAGGTATCGTCGGCGTAGGTGATGACGCCTTTCAGGTCGGTGCGCGAAACGATGTACTTCCCGTCCGGGAAGGGTTGTTCAACGTTCGTCACCGGCGAGTTGATCTTCATTCCCGATCCCCTTTATCGGTTTGATGACGGTTCTCATTTCCGGAGAAACTCCCTGCCGCCATTCTAGGCAAAACCCTAGAGGTATAGAAGAAGTTTCTATGACTTTCGGCATATGATGATTCGCTAATGGATTGGCTGGACTGACCAATGTCCGGCGGGCGACAATCTGTCGCCGCCGACTCCTGTTATCTTTCGCATCAACGAAAAAAATACAGGAGACAAGATGAGCTACGCCATCGACACCACCCCGTTGTGGTCCCCGAATCCCGCCACCGTTGGCGATACGCGCATGGCGCAGTTCATGCAGGCGACCGGTTACGGGCGCTACGCCGATCTGTGGCAATGGTCGGTCGACCGGCCCGAGGAATTCTGGCCGCAGGTCTGGCGTTTCTGCGGCGCCATCGGCGAGCGCGGCGAGACGGTGCTTGAGGATGGCGGCAGGATGCCCGGCGCGCGCTGGTTCCCGCAGGCCCGTCTGAACTACGCTGAAAACCTGCTGCGCCACGACGATGACGGCGAGGCGCTGGTGTTCTGGGGCGAGGACAAAGTCAAGCGGCGCATGAGTCGGCGCGAACTGCGGCGCGAAGTCGCGCGCTTCCAGCGCTTCCTGGTCGAGGCCGGGGTCGGCGAAGGCGACCGCGTCGCCGGTTACCTGCCCAACCTGCCGGAGACGCTGGTCGCCATGCTGGCGACGACGGCACTCGGTGCGATCTGGTCGTCGGCGTCGCCGGATTTCGGCGTCCAGGGCGTGCTCGACCGTTTCGGCCAGATCGAACCCAAGGTGCTGGTCTGCGTCGATGGCTACTGGTACAACGGCAAGCCGGTCGACTGCCTGGCCAAGAATGCCGACGTGGTGGCGCAGATGCCGTCGCTGCTGAAAACCGTGGTCGTGCCCTACCTGGCCGAGGCACCGGAAATCGGCGGCATTGCCAATGCCCTCAACTGGTCGGCGCTGCCGGCGGCCGATGCCGGCGCGTCGCCGGCCTTCCGTCGCGTCGCCTTCGATCATCCGCTGTTCATCATGTTCTCCAGCGGCACCACCGGCGTGCCCAAGTGCATCGTCCATTGCCACGGCGGCGTGCTGCTGCAGCACCTCAAGGAGCATGTGCTGCACAGCGACGTGCGTTCGGGCGACCGCCTGTTCTACTTCACCACCTGCGGCTGGATGATGTGGAACTGGCTGGTTTCCGGCCTCGCTGCCGGCGCCACGCTGCTGCTCTACGACGGCTCGCCGTTTGCCGCCGCTAGCACGGTGCTGTTCGACTACGCCGAGGCCGAGCGCATGACTCACTTCGGCACCTCGGCCAAGTTCATCGACGCCGCCGCCAAGGCCGGGCTGACGCCGGGCAAGACACATGACCTGGCCGCCCTGCGCGCCATGTTCTCGACCGGCAGCCCGCTGTCGCCGGAAGGCTTCGACTGGGTCTACCGCGAGGTCAAAGCCGACCTGCTGCTGGCGTCGATTTCCGGCGGCACCGACATCATTTCCTGCTTCGTCCTCGGCAACCCGGTGCTGCCGGTCTATCGCGGCGAAATCCAGTGCCGCGGGCTGGGCATGGCGGTCGAGGTGTTCGACGAGGAAGGCCGGCCCGTGCGCGGCGAGAAGGGCGAACTGGTCTGCGTCCGTCCGTTCCCGGTGATGCCGGTCGGCTTCTGGAACGATGCCGACGGCAGCAAATATCGCGCTGCCTATTTCGAACGCTTCGACAACGTCTGGTGCCACGGCGACTTTTCCGAGCTGACCGCGCACGACGGCATGATCATCTACGGCCGTTCGGACGCGACGCTCAATCCGGGCGGGGTGCGCATCGGCACGGCCGAGATCTACCGCCAGGTCGAGCAGTTGCCGGAAGTGCTGGAGTCGCTGGTGATCGGCCAGGACTGGCCGCCGGGACGCAACGACGATGTGCGTGTCGTGCTCTTCGTCAAACTGGCCGAGGGGGCGGTGCTCGATACGGCGCTGGTGGCGCGCATCAAGCAGCAGATCCGCGCCAACACGACACCGCGGCATGTGCCCGCCAAGGTTGTCCAGGTGGCCGACATTCCGCGTACCAAGTCGGGCAAGATCGTCGAACTGGCCGTGCGCAACGTGGTGCACGAGCGGCCGGTGAAGAACGTCGAGGCGTTGGCTAATCCGGAAGCGCTGGATTGCTTCCGCGCCCGCCCCGAACTCGCCGACTAGCCGGCAGGCGCCATTTTCCCGCCGGTACCTCGATCCAGCGATGGAAGACGAGGCCGGCGTAAAGGCAGCTGACCCAGGTGAACAGCATCCACCAGGCAACCGCCGCCGGGTCATCGGCCGGGTGGGCGGCGAACAGGGCGTTGATCAGCAGCAGTACCGGGAAATGGATCAGGAAGACCGAGTAGGAAATGCGCCCGAGGAAGTCGGTGATCCGGCTACCCGGCCACTGCTCGCGCCAGCCCGACAACCGGACAAAGCCGAGCAGCATGGCGGTAGCCTGGGCAATCGCGATGCGCGGGCGGAAATCGACGAGCAGCGCAGTCGCGGCGACGGCGGCTGCGAGCAGCAGCCAGCCTAGCGTGCCACGGCGCGTCGACGCCCACCAGGCAGCGGCGCCCAGCCCGTAGGCACCGAAGAAGTAGATCGCCCAGTTGTCGAGGCTGCTGTCGCGGTTGAACCAGAACAGCGAGACGGTGGCCAGGCCGAATGCCGCCAGCCAGGCAAGGGTCGCCGTGCGGCCCAGCCAGAGCAGCAAGGCCAGCAGGGCGAACAACTGGAAGTCGATGGCGACGTACCAGACGCCCGCCGACAGGGATTCGCTGCCGAGCACGCCATGCAGCAGCAGCGCATGCGCCAGCCACTGGCCCGGGGTGGCGAGTTCGGGAATCGCCGGGTCGTCGAGCCACAGGTCGGCCAGTACCGAGGTGGCAACGGCGAGGCTGATCGCCGCGACGAAGGGCAGCACCAGGCGCAGGTAGCGCCGGCCGATCAGCGGCAGCGGATTGTCGGCCAGCGCGCCGCCGGTCGGCGACAGGCTGCGGGCGGCCAGAAAACCGCCGATGACGAGGAAAACCTGCACGGCCATCCGCCCGTAGTCGACCAGCCACTCGGCGAGATCCGGAAACGCGGTGGCGACGGCCAGCGACAGCGGCCCGTAGAGCGCGAGGTGGTGAAGCAGGATGATCTGCGAAGCGACGCCCTTGAGGGCGTCGATCAGCGGCATGCGGGCGGCGTTGGCCATGGCGGCATACGCGCCCGATAGGCGCGCGGGTTACTGGCGATTCAGAAGTAACGCGCGACGAAGGAATCGGTGTACCGCTCGGGCAAATCGATCCATACCCGGTGGCCGCTGCCCGGTGCGACGCTGACTGGCTGACCGTCGGCGTTTTCCATGCGGCCGATGGTGGCGTTCAGGTTGCCCTGCGGATGCACGCATTCGATGCGGTCGCCCAGCGCGAAGCGATTCTTGACCTCGATCTGCATCAGGCCGCGCGCCGCGTCGAAGGCGACGGCGTCGCCGACGTACTGGCTCTTGTCCGATTCGGAATGGCCGCGCAGGTAGTTCTGGTAGTCGGCGTCGTGGTGGCGCTGGTAGAAGCCGTCGGTGTAGCCGCGGCTGGCCAGGTTTTCCAGTTCGCCGAGCAGGCGCGGGTCGAACGGGCGGCCGGCGACGGCGTCGTCGATGGCCTGGCGGTAGGCCTGGCAGGTGCGGGCGACGTAGTAGGGGCTCTTGGTGCGGCCCTCGATCTTCAGCGAATCGACGCCGATTTCGGTCAGTCGGTGCACGTGCTCGATGGCGCGCAGGTCCTTCGAGTTCATGATGTAGGTGCCGTGCTCGTCTTCCTCGATCGGCATCAGTTCACCGGGGCGCTGGCGTTCTTCGAGCAGGATTTCCTGCTCCGGGCTGCTGTAGAAGTTGACCGGCTGGCCGGGGGGCAGGGGGGCGCCGTCGGACGTCGACACCTTGTAGTCCCAGCGGCAGGAATTGGTGCAGGTACCCTGGTTCGGGTCGCGGTGGTTGAAGTAGCCGGACAGCAGGCAACGGCCGGAGTAGGCGATGCACAGCGCGCCATGGACGAAGACTTCAAGCTCGATGTCCGGGCATTGCTGGCGGATTTCGGCGACTTCGTCGAGCGATAGTTCGCGCGACAGGATGACCCGGCTGACGCCCACCTTCTGCCAGAAGCGCACCGCTGCCCAGTTCACGGTGTTCGACTGCACCGACAGGTGGATCACCTGTTCCGGCCATTGCGTGCGCACCATGTCGATCAGGCCGGGGTCGGACATGATCAGCGCGTCCGGCTTGAGCGCGACGACCGGCGCCATGTCGTCGAGGTAGGTCTTGAGCTTGGCGTTGTGCGGGAAGATGTTGCTGACGACGAAAAACTGCTTGCCGGCGGCGTGTGCCTCGGCAATCGCGCCGCCGAGTTTTTCCAGGTCGCCGAACTCGTTGTTGCGCACGCGCAGGCTGTAGCGCGGCTGGCCGGCGTAGATGGCGTCGGCGCCGAAGGCGAAGGCGGTGCGCATCATGTCGAGCGAACCGGCAGGGGCGAGGAGTTCGGGCGCCTTGCGCATAGTAGAATCCAGCAAAAACCGAGAATTGTAGAGACTATGTCCGAAGAAATCCTGATCAATTTCACGCCGCAGGAGACTCGCGTTGCCGTCATGCAACAAGGGGTTGTCCAGGAGCTGCACATCGAGCGCACCGCCAGCCGCGGTCTGGTCGGCAACGTCTATCTCGGACGCATCGTCCGCATCCTGCCCGGCATGCAGTCGGCCTTCGTTGATGTCGGGCTGGAACGTACAGCCTTCCTCCACGTCGCCGACATCTGGCAGCCGCGCGAAACGGCGCAGGAACGGCCGATCGAGAAAATTCTCGCGGAAGGCCAGAGCATCGTCGTCCAGGTCGTCAAGGACCCGATCGGGACCAAGGGCGCCCGCCTGTCCACGCAGATTTCCATTGCCGGCCGCATGCTGGTGCACCTGCCGCAGGAGAAGCATATCGGCATCTCGCAGCGCATCGAGGCCGAAGCCGAGCGCGAGATGCTGCGCGAGAAGATCACCCGTCTGGTGCCGGCCGACGAGCCGGGTGGCTTCATCGTCCGGACCATGGCCGAAAACGCCAGCGACGCCGAGTTCGCCACCGACATCGCCTATCTGCGCAAGACCTGGGCCGACATCCGCGACAAGGCGCGGACCAGTGCCCCGCCCAGCCTGCTCTATCAGGAGTTGTCGCTCGGTCAGCGCGTGCTGCGCGATTTCGTCAATCCGGAAACCTCACGCATCGTCATCGACTCGCGGGAAAATTTTCAGAAACTCAGCGCTTTCGCCCAGGAATACACGCCGGCGGTCGAGTCCATGCTCGAGCATTACACCGGCCTGCGGCCGTTGTTCGACCTGCACGGCGTCGAGGACGAAATCCAGAAGGCGCTGGCCCGCCGCGTTGACCTCAAGTCCGGCGGCTACCTGATCATCGACCAGACCGAGGCGATGACCACCATCGACGTCAATACCGGCGGTTTCGTCGGCGTGCGCAACTTCGACGACACCATCTTCAAGACCAACCTCGAGGCGGCGGTCACCATCGCCCGCCAGCTGCGTCTGCGGAACCTTGGCGGCATCATCATTGTCGATTTCATCGACATGGAGAACGAGGAGCACAAGAAGGCGGTGCTGGAAGAATTCAACAAGGCGCTGTCGCGCGACCATACGCGGCTGACGGTCAATGGCTTCACCCAGTTGGGGCTGGTCGAGATGACCCGCAAACGTACCCGCGAATCGCTGGCGCACGTGCTGTGCGAACCCTGCCCGACCTGCGACGGTCGCGGCGAGGTCAAGACGGCGCGTACCGTGGCCTACGAAATCCTCCGCGAACTGCTGCGCGAGGCGCGCCAGTTCAATGCCCGCGAGTACCGCATCCTGGCCGGCCCGGCGGTGGTCGACCTGTTCCTCGACGAAGAGTCGCAGGCGCTGGCGATGCTCTCCGACTTCATCGGCAAATCGGTTTCCCTGCAGTCCGAACCCAGTTATTCACCGGAGCAGTACGACATCGTTCTGATGTAAACCCCCACCGAGGAGACAAACATGGACAACAAGGCAGAATTCGACAGCCTAGTACCCCCGCAACATTTCAACCGCCGCAGCTTCCTGGTCACCAGCCTGGGCGCCGGTTTCGCCCTGGCGACGCTGCCGGTCGCCGCGCAGACGGCGATTCACACCGATGCCGCCGGCCTGATCGAAGGCGAGGTCAAGGTGCCGGTGCACGACGGCGAGATGGTCGCCTACCGCGCCGCACCGGCCGGTCTGGCCAAGCCGCCGGTGGTGCTGCTGATCTCGGAAATCTTCGGCGTCCATGAATACATCCGCGACACCGCCCGCCGCCTGGCCAAACTCGGCTATTTCGTCATTGCCCCGGAACTGTTCGCCCGTCAGGGCGATCCGCGCAAGATCGAGAGCGTCGCCGAAATCATCGAGAAGATCAGCGGCCGTACGCCGGACGCGCTGGTCATGAAGGATCTCGACGCCAGCGTCGCCTGGGCGGCAAAGCAGGGCGCCGATACCGCTCGCCTGGCGATCACCGGTTTCTGCTGGGGCGGCCGCATCACCTGGCTGTACGGCGCCCATAATCCCGGCGTCAAGGCCGGGGTGGCGTGGTACGGTCGCTTGGTCGGCACGGTCAACGAATTCACGCCGCGTCATCCGACCGATCTGGTCGGTGAACTCAAGGCGCCGGTGCTCGGCCTCTATGGCGGTGTCGACACCGGCATCCCGATCGAAACCGTCGACGCCATGGAAGCGGCACTGAAAAACGGCAGCCCGGCCGCCAAGGCCTCGGAGATCGTTCTCTACGACAACGCACCGCATGCCTTCCACGCCGATTACCGACCGAGCTACCGCAAGGAAGAAGCCGAGGACGGCTGGCGCCGGATGCTCGCCTGGTTCCGTCAGAACGGCGTCTGAACGCCATTTCTGCGGGCGCGAAGGGGCATTCCGTGCTAACCTTCGCGCCTCGATTCAGTCCGCCAACATCATGACCTCTGCCGAATCCGCCACCCCCGCCGCTACCGAGAAGCCGACCGACATCCGCGTCCTGCTCAAGGACCTGCAAACCCGCTTCGATGTCTTCCGCAATTACAGCCCGCTGGCCATCGGTATCGACAAGCAGTTGTTCGCCGCGCTGCCGGAACTGAGCAAGAAATCCATCCGCCTGGCGATGCGCAGCCACACCATGGCAACGCGCTACCTGCGCGAAATGGAAAAGGCCAGCCACCGCCTGAATCTCGACGGCAGCCAGGCCGGTGAAGTCACCGACGAAAACCGCCAGCACGCCGCCGAACTGCTCAAGGAGCGCTTCAAAAAGCAGGCCGAACAGCGCAAGGCCGTCGAAGCCGCCAACAAGGCCGAGGCGCTCAAACAGCAGAAGCTGCAGCAGCTGACGGAGAAGTTCGGTCGCAAGTAAGACCGGCCGCGGAAAACAAAAAGCCAGTCTGCGGACTGGCTTTATTTTGGGCAAATGAAAAAGGCCTGTACCGGAGTACAGGCCTTCGAATTCTGGTGGGTCGTGAGTGATTCGAACACTCGACCTACGGATTAAGAGTCCGCTGCTCTACCAACTGAGCTAACGACCCAGAATTTTTCCACTTTGGTGGGTCGGGCGAGATTCGAACTCGCGACCAACGGATTAAAAGTCCGCTGCTCTACCGACTGAGCTACCGACCCGGCCCACACGGGAAGCGCGCATTATAGGCAAGCAGCCGGCCGGCGTCAACGCAGGATGGAAAATTAACGTATTAGAAGCGCAAGGCGTCGACCAGTGAGGCGACTTCGCTGGCCGATTCTTCGAGGATGCTGCTGAGCATCGCGTCATCGACCAGGGCGTCGATGACCGGGGCCATGTCGGGGGCGCGGGGGGGCTGGTCCTGATACAGGGGGGAGGCGACCGGCGCCAGTTCGTTGGCCAGCAGCAGGGTGTCGCCGAGGGTCACCGGCGGCAGCGAGAGCAGGCCTTCCCAGAGGTTATCCAGCGAATCGGTGACGGCTTGCGGGGTGCCGATGCGGGTGAGGATGGCGCGGGCGATGCGCGGTTCGCTTTCCTCGGTCCAGTCGGCCGGGTCGCCCGACAGCAGGGCGGGATTTCCGGCGGCCCGGGAGATCAGGTAAAAACCGGCGATTTCATGGACGATGCCGGCGAAGAACGCGGTTTCCGGGTCCTGGTGCGTGATCCGGCGGGCGATGGTCTGCGCCAGGGCGGCGACGTGGGCGGTGTGCTCCCACAGTTGCCGGGTCAGCTTGGCGATTTCCGGCGATGCCGACTGGCCGGCCATCTGCTGGGTGGTGATGGCCATGGTCAGGGTGCGGGTGGTACGCAGCCCGATCCGCGAGATGGCCGTGCGCAGATCGGTGACCGCCTGCCCGGAACGGCTGTAGGCGGCACTGTTGGCGACCGCGACGATGCGGGCCGCCAGCAGCGGGGCGCCCTTGACCAGTTGCACCGCCTGGTCGACGTGGCAATCGGGGTCGTCCAGTTGCTGCAGCAACTTGAGCGAGACATCGACCCCGGTGGGGAAGACGAGTTCGCCGATACCGGCTTGGTCGGCGAGTTCCTGCAGGGCGAGTTTGCGATCCATCGGCAAATCTTACCCTGCGCCCCGCGTTCTGTGTGCTGCTCAGCCCAGGCGACGACAGATTTCGCTGGTCAGCGCCGACTGGTTCATGCTGTAGAAGTGCAGGCCCGGGGCGCCGCCCTTGAGCAGGCGTTCGCACAGCTCGGTGACCAGATCGAGGCCGAAAGCACGGATCGACTCGCTGTCGTCGCCGAAGCTCTCGAACTTCTTGCGCATCCAGCGCGGCAGGTCGGCGCCGCAGGCGTCCGAGAAGCGGGCCAGCTTGGTGAAGCCGACGATGGGCATGATGCCGGGCACGATGGGGATGTCGACGCCGAGCGCGCGCGCTTCGTCGACGAAGTGGAAGTAGGCGTCGGCGTTGTAGAAATACTGCGTGATCGCCGAATTGGCACCGGCCTTGACCTTGCGCGCGAAGGCGTCGAGGTCGTCCTTCGGGCTGCGTGCTTGCGGGTGCCATTCCGGGTAGGCGGCGACTTCGATGCTGAAGTGGTTGCCGGTTTCGGCGCGGATGAATTCGACCAGTTCGTTGGCGTAGCGGAATTCGCCAGCCTCGGCCATGCCCGACGGCAGGTCGCCGCGCAGGGCGACGATGCGGCGGATGCCGGCGGCCTTGAATTCGGCCAGGATTTCGCGGATCGACTCACGCGTCGAGCCGATGCATGACAGGTGCGGCGCGGCGTCGAAGCCTTCGCTGGCGATTTCGCGGACGATGGCGAAGGTGCGCTCGCGGGTCGAGCCGCCGGCGCCGTAGGTGACCGAGAAGAACTCGGGTTTCAGCTTGGCCAGTTCGGCCCGGGTGGCGCGCAGCTTGTCGACGCCTTCGGGCGTCTGCGGCGGGAAGAATTCGATCGAGATATTGGTGTTCATTTTTTCAGCCAGATAAAGAATTCGCGGTTGCCGTCGCCGCCGGTGATGGGGCTGTCGAGCCAGGCTTTTGCCATCAGGCCGAGTTGCCGGGCAAGATCAAGGAAGCGTCCTTCGACCTCGCGGTACAGCGACGGGTCGCGCACGATGCCGCCCTTGCCGATGTTGTGCGGGCCGACCTCGAACTGCGGCTTGATGAGCAGCAGCAGGTCGCCGTCGGCGGCGAGCAGCGCCGGTAGTTGCGGCAGCACCAGGGTCATCGAGATGAACGAGACGTCGCCGACGATCAGGTCGAAACCGCCGGTCGGCATGGCGTCGCCGAGATCGGCGGCGGTTAGCGCGCGGCAGTTGATGCCTTCCAGTGCGCTGACGCGCCCGTCGTTTTTCAGCTTGGCGTGCAGTTGAGCATGACCGACATCGACGCCGACCACTTTTGCGGCGCCGGCCTGCAGCAGGCAGTCGGTGAAGCCGCCGGTGGATTGCCCGACATCGAGGCAGATCCTGCCGGTGACATCGAGACCGGTGTGCGCCAGGGCGCCGGCCAGCTTGAGGCCGCCGCGCGAAACGTAGCGGTCGCTTTCGTCTTCGACAACGGTGAGGCTGGCGTCGGCAGGCAGTTCCAGCGACGGCTTGGCGATTGCCTTGCCGTCGACGAGTACCCGGCCTTCGCCGATCAGTCGCTGCGCCTGCGTGCGCGACGCCGCCAGTCCGCGCTGGACCAGCAGTGCGTCGGCGCGCAGCAGGCCGTGACGATCGACCGGCGTCTTGACCGGTTTCTCGTCACGTTGCCGACCGCCCTGGCGGGCATGGAAGGAGTTCATGCTTATCGGGGCGGCCTCGGTGGCAGCTGCGGACGATCAGTAGCGGTAGTGGTCGGCCTTGTACGGGCCTTCCACCGGCACGCCGATGTAGTCGGCCTGTTGCTGCGTCAGCGTCGTCAGTTGCACGTTGAGCGTCTTCAGCTGCAGGCGGGCGACCTTTTCATCCAGGTGCTTGGGCAGCGTGTACACACCGACCGGGTAGTCGGCGGTCTTGGTGAACAGCTCGATCTGGGCGATGGTCTGGTTGGCGAACGACGAGGACATCACGTAGGACGGGTGGCCGGTGGCGCAGCCGAGGTTCACCAGGCGGCCCTTGGCGAGCAGGATGATGCGCTTGCCGTCCGGGAAGATGACGTGGTCGACTTGCGGCTTGATCTCTTCCCACTGGTACTTTTCCAGCGACGCGACGTCGATTTCGTTGTCGAAGTGGCCGATGTTGCAGACGATGGCGTTGTTCTTCATCTTGACCATGTGGTCATGGGTGATGACGTGGAAGTTGCCGGTCGTGGTGACGAAAATGTCGGCCTTGTCGGCGGCGTATTCCATGGTGACGACGCGGTAGCCTTCCATCGCGGCCTGCAGCGCGCAGATCGGGTCGATCTCGGTGACCCAGACCTGCGCCGACAGCGCGCGCAGGGCCTGGGCGGAACCCTTGCCCACGTCGCCGTAGCCGCAGACGACGGCGATCTTGCCGGCGACCATCACGTCGGTGGCGCGCTTGATGCCGTCGACCAGCGATTCGCGGCAGCCGTAGAGGTTGTCGAACTTGGACTTGGTCACCGAGTCATTGACGTTGATCGCCGGGAACTTGAGGTCGCCGCGGGCATGCATCTGGTACAGGCGATGCACGCCGGTGGTGGTTTCTTCGGTGACGCCCTTGATCTGGGCCAGGCGCACCGAGTACCAGGTCGGATCGACGGCCAGTTTGGCCTTGATCGCGGCGAACAGGATGGTTTCTTCTTCCGAACCCGGCTTGGCCAGCACCGAGATGTCCTTCTCGGCCTTGGCGCCGAGGTGCAGCAGCAGTGTTGCGTCGCCGCCGTCGTCGAGGATCATGTTCGAGTAACCGCCGTCGGTCCATTCGAAGATGCGGTGGGTGTAGTCCCAGTAATCGACCAGGGTTTCGCCCTTGACGGCAAAGACCGGGATGCCGGCGGCAGCGATGGCGGCGGCGGCGTGATCCTGGGTCGAGAAGATGTTGCACGAGGCCCAGCGGACTTCGGCGCCGAGCGCGGTCAGCGTCTCGATCAGCACGGCGGTCTGGATGGTCATGTGCAGCGAACCGGTGATGCGTGCGCCCTTGAGCGGCTGGGTCTTCGCGAATTCTTCGCGAATGGCCATCAGGCCCGGCATTTCGCCTTCGGCGATGCGGATTTCCTTGCGACCCCAGTCGGCAAGGTTGATGTCGGCAATGACGTAGTCTTGGGTATTAGCCACAGTAAGCTCCTGAATAACTGTGACGGGGAGGGGCGGTGTTCAACTCACCGAACCCCCTGCGCCCGGCAGGGTTGGACAGTGAGCGCAGTTTTGAACCGAGCCTGAGAGATAGGGTCTCTTGCAGCGCTCCTCGGTAGGTAGCGGATTATAAACCGTTTTCAGACTGTTTCGGCAGCCCAGTAGCGGTCCACATCCTTGATTCCCCATTTTTCGGCATCTTCGCGGCCGGCAATCTTTTCGGCGCTGCGCGCCAGGTCGATGATTTCCGGCTTCAGATAGCTTTGCGAGCGGGTCGAGAAAAATACCTTGAGCCGCGGTTTGAGCAGCGATTGCCCATTCTGTTCGACGACCACGCCGAGCTTGCCGGATTCGAGCCGGACCAGCGAACCGACCGGGTAGATGCCCAGGCTCTTGACGAAGGCCTGGAAGATGGCCGGATCGAAATGCCCCTTCCATTCGGCCATCCGCCGGATCGATTCGGCAGGGTCCCAGCCGGCCTTGTACGGGCGGTTGGAGGTGATTGCGTCGTACACGTCGCAGACCGCGCCCATGCGCGCGTAAAGACTGATCGCCTCGCCGGACAGGCCGGCCGGATAGCCGCTGCCGTCGAATTTTTCATGGTGGTGCAGGCAGACGTCGCGGGCGATTTCGCTGGCGCCGTTGCCGGCCAGCAGAAGCTTGTGGCCTTCTTCCGGGTGGGTCTTGACCACGGCGAATTCGGCGTCGGTCAGCTTGCCGGGTTTGTTGAGCACGGCGCTCGGCATCATCGCCTTGCCCAGATCGTGCAGCAGACCGGCCATGCCGGCTTCGCGCGTTTGTTGCTCGTCGAGTCCGAGCTGGCGGGCCAGCGCGATCATCAAGGCGCAGACGGCGACGGAATGCAGGTAGGTGTAGTCGTCCGCCGTCTTCAGGCGGGCGATGCTGACCAGCGCACCGGGGTTGCGCAGCATCGAGTTGGAGATTTCCTCGACCAGCGGTGCCGCAGCTTCGGCCTCGATGGCCTTGCCCATGCGTGCTTCCTGGAACATCGAGACGACGGCTTCACGGCCTTTGGCAACGATGCGCGAGGCGCGTTTCACTTCGTCGGCAAAGGCGGCCTTGGGCTGAACGACGGGCGGTGGCGGGGGGATTTCCTCGATGGTCTGGAATTTTTCCTCGCTGCGGGTGCGGTCCGCTTCGATATCGATGCCCTTGTCGATGTCGATCCACACTTCGCGGATGCTGCTTTCCCGGATCAGGACCAGATCCTGCGCATCCTTGAGGACGAAGCGGGTCCGCCAGAACGGATGGTCCAGCCAGTCGCCACAGAAGGCCTGAAGGTGCATGCCGAGCCGCAGATGCTCGACCGGGATTTTTTTCAGCATATGTGGCAATAGTAACAAAAATAAAAGGGGCCGAAGCCCCTTTTGTCTTGCTGTTGTTGCCGATTACAGGCCAGCGTCGCTTTTCAGCAAATTGGCGCGGTCGGTGGCTTCCCACGAGAATTCCGGCTCGTCGCGGCCGAAGTGGCCGTAGGCGGCGGTCTTCTGGTAGATCGGGCGCAGCAGGTCGAGCATGTTGACGATGCCCTTCGGGCGCAGGTCGAAGTGCTTGCGGACCAGCGCGGTCAGCGTTTCGTTGCTGACCTTGCCGGTGCCGTAGGTCTCGACCATGATCGAGGTCGGCTCGGCGACGCCGATGGCGTACGAAACCTGCACCAGGCACTTGCTGGCCAAGCCGGCGGCGACGATGTTCTTGGCGACGTAGCGGGTGGCGTAGGCGGCCGAGCGGTCGACCTTGGACGGGTCCTTGCCGGAGAAGGCGCCGCCGCCGTGCGGTGCGGCCCCGCCGTAGGTGTCGACGATGATCTTGCGGCCGGTCAGGCCGCAGTCGCCCTGCGGGCCGCCGACGACGAAGCGGCCGGTCGGGTTGACCAGGAACTTGATGTCGCCCTTGATCAGCTCCTTCGGCAGGACCGGCTTGATGATCTGCTCGATGGTCGCTTCGCGCAGGTCTTCCAGGCTGATGTCCGGCGAATGCTGGGTGGACAGCACGACGGTGTCGATCGAGTGCGGCTTGCCATCGACGTAGCGGATGGTGACCTGCGACTTGGCGTCCGGGCGTGCCCACGGCAGGCGGCCGTCCTTGCGCAGCATGGCCTGGCGCTCGACCAGGCGGTGCGACAGATAGATCGGCAGCGGCATCAGCGACGGGGTTTCGTCGCAGGCGTAGCCGAACATCAGGCCCTGGTCGCCGGCGCCTTGGCCGAGGTTGTCGTCGTAGGCGGCGTTGACGCCCTGGGCGATGTCCGGGCTCTGCTTGTCGTAGGCGACGAGCACGGCGCAGCCCTTGTAGTCGATGCCGTAGTCGGTGTTGTCGTAGCCGATACGCTTGATCGTGTCGCGCGCGATCTGGATGTAATCGACGTTGGCGTTGGTGGTGATTTCACCGGCCAGAACGACCAGGCCGGTGTTGCACAGGGTTTCGGCGGCAACGCGGGAATGCTTGTCCTGCGACAGGATGGCGTCGAGGATGGCGTCGGAAATCTGGTCGGCGACCTTGTCCGGATGGCCTTCGCCAACGGACTCCGAGGTGAACAGGTAATCGCTCATGGAATGCTCCAGTGGTCCTTGGGTCCGGCGTTACCGGCTTCGGACCACGAGCAGGCGACGCTTTAGCGGATTTTGTGAATCGCCCCGCAAGTTGTCTGTTTAACTCGGCGATTCCATAATGATAGGCCTTTGCCGATTTCTTTCAACCCCCGGGGTCTCATGGTTTTCCTGTTCCGTCTGCTGTCGCATCTGCCGCTGTCCTCGATTCACCGGCTGGGTGGCTGGCTCGGGCGTCTGACCTATCTGCTGTCGCCGACCTACCGGCGCAACCTGCGCGGCAACATGGCGCAGGCCGGCATCGACCCGGCGCTGAACCTGCCGGCCGCGGCCGAGGCCGGCAAGCAGATGCTGGAGCTGTCGCGCATCTGGATGCGCACGCTCGACGAAGCCAATGCGCAAGTCGTGGACGTGGTCGGCCGGGCGCATCTTGAAGCCGCGCTGGCGGCCGGCAAGGGCGTCGTTTTCCTGACGCCGCATCTCGGTTGCTTCGAAATCACCGCGCAATACCTGTCTTCGTTCGGCGACATCACCGTGCTTTACCGGCCGCCGAAATCCGCCGCCGCCCAGGAGCTGATCCTGATGGGGCGCAAGCGGGCTCAACTGCATCTGGCGCCGGCCGACCTGTCCGGCGTCAGGGCGCTGATCAAGGCGCTGAAGAAAGGGCAGATGGTCGGCATGCTGCCAGATCAGGCGCCGAAGACCGGCGAGGGCGTGTGGCTCGATTTCTTCGGTCGTCCGGCCTATACCATGACCCTGGCCGCCCGTCTGACCGAGACCGGCGCCGCAGCCCTGATGACCTGGGGCGAGCGCTTGCCGGGCGGGCGCGGTTACCGCATCCATTTCCAGTTGCCGACGCAGCCGCTGACCGGCGACACCGTCGCGCGGGCGCAGCAGATCAATCACGAGATCGAGACGCTGATCCGCCAGTGCCCGGCCCAGTACCTGTGGGGTTACAACCGTTACAAGCAGCCGCGCGGGGCTGAGCCGCCGCCGGCTTGAGCTATGATATGACGCCTGTCAGCCAGGGCCGGGCGGCAGGGGTTTGAAAAATTCCGGACCAAACGGAGAACAAGGGTTTATCACCATGAGCAGCCTCAATATCGAAATACGTCCCGTCACCCCACCGGATGTTCCGGCGATCGCCGCACTGGCCCGCGAAATCTGGCAGGCGACCTATCCGGGGATCATCACTCAGGAACAGATCGATTTCATGCTCGAGCAGCGTTACGGGCACGAACGTCTCTATGACGATCTGGAAGACCTGCACAAATGGCTGTTCCAGGCCTTTCACGATGGCCGGCGCGTCGGCTTTGCCTTCAGCGAACTGAGCAAGGGCGAGTTCAAGCTCGACAAGCTCTATATCCATCCCGATGTCCAGCGTCGCGGTGTCGGGGGGCAATTGATCGAGCATGTCGCCGAACTGGCCCGCAAACAGGGTCATTCTTGCGTGATCCTGCAGGTCAACAAGCGCAACGAGAAGGCGATCAACTCCTACATGAAGTATGGTTTCGTCGTGCGTACCTCGACCGTTGACGATATCGGCCATGGTTACGTCATGGATGACTTCGTGATGGAGAAAAAACTTTAGGAATTTGAGATAACTTACTGTCTCTGCTATTCTTTTTTGAACTCAACGGCGGAGCGATTCGTGAAGCTCAAATTTTCCAAGATGCACGGTCTGGGCAACGACTTCGTTGTTCTCGACGGCGTGCGTCAACAGTTTTCCCTGACCCCGGAGCAGTTGCGCTACCTCGGCGACCGGCATTTCGGGGTCGGTTGCGACCAGATTCTGGTGGTTGAAAAGCCGACTCAGGCGGGTGTCGATTTCCGTTACCGCATCTTCAATGCCGACGGCGGCGAGGTCGAGCAGTGCGGCAACGGCGCCCGCTGTTTCGTCCGTTTTGTCCATGAGCAGGGGCTGACCGACAAGCGCGAGATTCGTGTCGAGACGATGCGCGGCATCATTTCGCCGCGTCTCGAAGGGGACGGCAATGTCACGGTGGACATGGGGGTGCCGCGCTTCTCGCCGCAGGAAATTCCTTTCCTGCACGACGACGATGTCGTCATCTATAACCTTGACGTGGCCGACGAGACGCTGGAGATCAGCGTCGTCTCGATGGGTAATCCGCACGCCGTGCAGGTCGTCGATTGCGTCGATCAGGCGCCGGTCGGTGAGCACGGGCCGCTGATCGAGTCGCACGAACGTTTTCCGCAGCGGGTCAACGCCGGCTTCATGCAGATCGTCGACCGGCATGCGATCCGCCTGCGGGTCTATGAGCGCGGTGCCGGCGAAACCCTGGCTTGCGGCACCGGCGCCTGTGCGGCTGCCGTGGCCGGCATCCGGCGCGGCCTGCTTGAGTCGCCGGTGCGCGTGACGACGCGCGGCGGCGACCTGACCATTGCCTGGGGCGGCGAAGGCCGTCCGGTCATGATGACCGGCCCGGCCGTGACTGTCTTCTCCGGAGAAATCGAATTATGAGCGCCATGTTTCCCGACGAAATCGCCGACTACCTGAAGAACAACCCCGGCTTCTTCGAACAGTACGCCGACTTGATGGCGCAGATCTTCGTGCCGCATCCGCACGGCGGCCGGGCGGTTTCGCTGGCCGAGCGGCAGATGCTGACCCTGCGCGAGAAGAATCGGGCCAGCGAGAGCAAGCTGGCCGAACTGATCGCCTTCGGCGAGGAAAACGACAGGATTTCCGAAAAGGTCCATCGCCTGGCGGTCGGCCTGATCGCGGCCGAAACCTTCCAGGCGGTGATCCACCTGCTCAATTTCCACCTGCGCGACGATTTTTCGGTGCCGCACGTGGCCCTGCGTCTGTGGGACAAACCGGCCGGCATCGAAGATTTGCCGGAATTTGCTGCGGTCAGCGAGGAACTCCAGGTTTTCGCCGAGACGCTGGCGCGTCCCTACTGCGGGTCGACCGCCGGTTTCGGCACCGCCTCTTGGTTCGGCGAGGCCGCGCCGCATATCCGCTCGCAGGCGCTGATCGCCCTGCGTAACGGCGGCGGCACCATCGGCATGGTCGCCCTCGGCAGCGAGGAAAACCAGCGCTTCTACGCCGACATGGGCACGCTCTACCTCGAGCGCATCGGCGAGATGGTTTCGGCGGCGCTGGCGCGGGTGACCAAGAGCACGCTGTGACCCCGGCCGAGGCCGTCGCTGCGTATCTCGACGAACTCGCCGAGCAGCGCCGGCTGTCGCCACACACCGTTGCCAATTACCGGCGCGACCTGGCGCAACTGCTGACCGCCGCCGAAGGGCAGCCGCTTGACCGGTTGCTCGTCCATCACATCCGCCGTTTTGTCGCCAGCCTGCACGCCAAAGGCTTGTCCGGGCGTTCGCTGGCGCGGCTGCTGTCGGCCTGGCGCGGCTTTTTCGCCTGGCTCGGCGAGCGCGGACTGGTGAAAGTCAATCCCTGCGACGGCATGCGTGCGCCGAAGTCGCCGCGCCGCTTGCCCAAGGCGCTGTCGGTCGACGAGGCGGCGCGCCTGCTCGAACCTGCCGACGACGGCGACAGCCGGCTGGAAGCCCGCGACGCGGCGATGTTCGAGTTGCTCTATTCGTCCGGCCTGCGTCTGGCCGAGCTGGTCGGTCTCGACCGCGACGCGCTCGACGGCATCCTGCATGAAGGCGAGGTCCGCGTTCTCGGCAAGCGCAGCAAGCCGCGTCTGATCCCCGTCGGCGCTCAGGCGCGGCGAGCCCTGGTGGCCTGGGCGGCGGTCCGCGACGAACTGGCGGCGGCCGATGAGCCGGCGTTGTTCGTCAATCGGCGCGGTCGGCGCATCAGTCCGCGTTCGGTCGAACTGCGGCTGGCGCAACGCGCGCTCCGGTTGGGTTTGCCGCAGCACGTCCATCCGCACATGCTGCGCCATTCATTCGCCTCGCACGTGCTGCAGTCCTCGGGCGATCTGCGCGCGGTCCAGGAGATGCTCGGCCATGCCAGCATCGCCTCGACCCAGGTCTATACTCATCTCGACTTCCAGCACCTGGCCAGCGTTTACGACAAGGCGCACCCGCGCGCGAAACGTTGAGGCGTGATGGCCGGCGGCGAAAACGGCCAAAAAATCAAGTGGTAATTGACCATCGGCGCGTCAACCCGGCATAATGCGCGTCTTTCAAAATTTCGCCGAAATCCGGAGTCATCCATGGCCATCAACCGTACCCGCCGCAACATCCTGGAACGCCGCTGTGTTTCCAAGTCCGTCAAGCGCCTGTTCAAGGGCGACGGCAAGACGACGTTCAAGACCATGTACGCCGTCGAGTGCCATCAGCGCAACCGCAAGCCGCTGGGCAACTAAGCCGCATCAAGCATTTCCGGCCCCGGTTATCGCAAGGTAACCGGGGCTTCTTGCATTTACCGGTCGAGAAAGTGATATGGCCCAGTTGATCCTGATGCCCGGCAAGGAACGGTCGGCGATGAAGCAGCGCCACCCCTGGCTGTTTGCAGGTTCGGTCGGCCGCCTTGAAGGGCGTGCCCGTCCCGGCGACACCGTCGAGGTGCTGGCCGACAACCTGCGTCCGCTCGGGCGCGCCGCCTACAGTCCGCAGTCGCAGATCCGCGCTCGTTTCTGGACCTTCGATGCCGACGAGTCGGTCGATGATGCCTTCTTCAAGCGCCGCATCGCCGTCGCCGTCGCCCGCCGCGATGCACTGCCGGAGTTGCGCGGCCAGGACGGCGTGCGCCTGATTCATGCCGAATCCGATGGTCTGCCCGGCGTCATCGCCGATCGCTACGGCGATACCGTCGTCGTCCAGCTGACCTCGGCCGGTGCCGACAAATGGCGCAAGGCCATCGTCGCCGGCCTGGTCAAGGCCACCGGCTGCGCCCGCGTCTACGAACGCTCGGATTCGGAAGTGCGCGCCCTCGAAGGGCTGGAGCCGACTACCGGCTGGTTGCACGGCGAGGCACCGGGCGAGCCGCTGTCGATCACGGAAAACGGCGTGCGCCTGGCGGTCGATATCGCCGGCGGGCACAAGACCGGCTTCTACCTCGATCAGCGCGAGAACCGCCGCCTGCTCGGCGAGCTGGCGGCCGGCAAGGATATCCTCAACTGCTTCTGCTACACCGGGGGGTTCTCGCTGCAGGCGCTGGCCGGCGGCGCCGCGAGCGTGCTGTCGATCGACTCGTCCGGCCCGGCGCTGGCGCAGGCCCGCGCCAACCTGGCGCTCAATCCGCAACTGCCGGCCGAACGCGCCGAATGGCAGGAAGCCGATGTCTTCCAGGCCTTGCGCGACTTCCGCCAGGCCGGCCGCAAGTTCGACCTGATCGTCCTCGACCCGCCCAAGTTCGCCCCGTCGGCGGCCCATGCCGAACGCGCCGCCCGTGCCTACAAGGACATCAATGTCCTCGGCTGCCGCCTGCTGCGTCCGGGTGGCATGCTGATGACTTACTCCTGTTCCGGCGGGATTGGCCTCGAACTGTTCCAGAAGATCGTCGCCGGCGCTGCCCACGACGCCGGCCGTGATGCGCGCATCGTCCGCCGGCTGGCCGGCGCGGCCGATCATCCGGTGGCGTTGAACTTTCCCGAGGGTGAGTATCTAAAGGGCTTGCTGGTCCAGGTCGATTGAAAGTGTGATGACATTTTCCTAGCCGCTGCCGTTGCCATAAATGGGCGGTGCGTGCTAAAACAGACACTCAGCGTGTGGAGTGGTCATGGTTTTTTCCTTCTTCAAGAAGCAGCCGCAAAAAATGCCGGAACGGACGGCGGCACGCCCGCGCGCGCCTTTGCCGGAAATGAAGCTGAACCCGCCGGTTGAAGAAGCGCCTGTTTCCTTGGAACCCTTGCCCGATCTCGAATTCAGCGTTGACAAGCCGGCGCCGGCAGTGGCCGGGCCAGCACCGGCCAAGCCGGTTGCTGCTGCCGTACCGCAACGCAAGATCGATGTCGCCATGGCTATCGATGATTTCGACAGCGATTTCACCGAGTCGAGCGTCATGGCAATCGACGTCGAGCACGACGTCGATCCCTTGCAGGCCGATGTCGAGCAGGTTGCGGTACTGTTTGCCAACGGTCAGGATGACGCGGCGCGCAGCATTCTCGAAAGCCTGTTGCGGGCCTATCCCGGGGATGAGGGAATACGCCTGTGGCGCTTGCTTTTCGATCTGCTGCAGATTCTTGGCGATCGGGCGGCTTTCGATCGCTACGGACTCGAGTTTGCCGAGCGCTTTGAATTGTCGCCGCCGGCTTGGCGGGCGGAGCAATGCCTTCAGGCATTGCCGGCGGAGGGCGGACAGGCGCTTGCCCTGCAGGGTGTGTTGACCGCCGACGATTGTCGTCAGGTCCAGCAATTGACCCAGTTGCTGGCGCAAGCCGGGGAGTTGCGCCTCGATTTCAGCCGCCTGGCCGGGTGCGACGATCTGGTGGCAGGCATGCTGGCCGAGGCACTGATCGACGCCCGGCGTCGCGGCAAGGCGCTGGCATTGACCGGTGCCGATGCCTTGATCAAGCGCCTGGACGAACGTCTGAAGGTCGGCGACGCGGCGCATGAACCGTCCTGGCGCCTGTTGCTCGAATTGCTGCAGCGTCATGGAACGCAGGAGCATTTTGAAGAGCGGGCAGTCGATTATGCGGTGACTTTCGAGCTGTCGCCGCCGTCCTGGGAGCCGCAGCGGGTCGCCGGCAAGAACAAGCCGACGAAGGCGGAGGCCGAGACGGCTCGCGGGGCCGAGATCCATTACCTGAGCGGCGACCTGAAAAGCGAGCGTTTCGAGGACATGCTCCCGCTGCTGGAAGGCAGCGACCAGCCGGTCATCGATTTTTCCTGCGTACGTCGGGTCGATTTTTATTCCGCCGGGCAACTGGTCAACCGGTTGGCACCGTTCAAGGCGGCCGGCAAGGAAATCGTCATCCGCAGCCCGAACCATCTGGTCGCCGAGTTGATGGCCGTGGTCGGCCTGAACAAGCAGGCGCGCATCATCGTTCCCAAGTCTTAAAAGGGTTTTCCATGGAGCAATATCACGGCACGACGATCCTGTCGGTGCGCCGGGGCAACGTCGTCACGATGGGCGGCGACGGTCAGGTGACCCTGGGTAACATCGTCATCAAGGGGACGGCGAAGAAGGTACGCCGGCTGTATCAGGGCAAGATTCTCGCTGGTTTCGCCGGCGGTACCGCCGATGCCTTCACGCTGTTCGAACGTTTCGAGGCCAAACTGGAAAAGCATCAGGGGCATCTGGTGCGTTCAGCGGTCGAACTGGCCAAGGACTGGCGGACCGACCGGGCGCTGCGTCGCCTGGAAGCGATGTTGTCGGTCGCCGACCGTGAATCGTCGCTGGTCATTACCGGCAACGGTGATGTGCTCGAGCCCGAATACGGCATCGTCGCCATTGGTTCCGGTGGCGCCTACGCGCAGAGCGCGGCGCGCGCCTTGCTGGAAAACACCGAACTGAGCCCGCTGGAGATCGTCACCAAGTCGCTCGAGATCGCCGGCGACCTGTGCATCTACACCAATCGCAACTTCACGCTGGAGACGCTGGAATGAGTGGCGCCACGATGACCCCGAAGGAGATCGTCTCCGAACTCGACAAGCACATCGTCGGCCAGAATGCGGCCAAGAAGGCGGTGGCCATCGCCTTGCGCAACCGCTGGCGGCGCGCCCAGGTGGCCGAGCCGCTGCGCCAGGAAATCACGCCGAAGAACATCCTGATGATCGG
The DNA here is from genome assembly GCF_937982035.1 of uncultured Azonexus sp. Taxonomy (NCBI): domain Bacteria; kingdom Pseudomonadati; phylum Pseudomonadota; class Betaproteobacteria; order Rhodocyclales; family Azonexaceae; genus Azonexus; species uncultured Azonexus sp. Next base: position 111,291 of record NZ_CALJNI010000008.1, on the reverse strand, counting down.
CCCGACCGGTGTCGGCAAGACCGAGATCGCTCGTCGCCTGGCACGCCTGGCCGATGCGCCTTTCATCAAGGTCGAGGCGACCAAATTTACCGAGGTCGGCTACGTCGGCCGGGATGTCGAGACCATCATCCGCGATCTGGTCGACATGGCGATCAAGGGGCACCGCGAACGGGCCATGAAAGCCAACCGCGGTCGAGCCGAGGATGCCGCCGAGGAGCGCATCCTCGACGTACTGCTGCCGCCGGCCCGCAGCCCCGGCTTCTACGCCGAGGACTCGGCGGCGAACAGCGATAACGCGACGCGCCAGAAATTCCGCAAGAAATTGCGCGAGGGCGAACTCGACGACAAGGAAATCGACATCGAGCTGGCCGCGCCGGCAATGCAGGCCGAAATCTTCGCGCCGCCGGGCATGGAGGAACTGACCCAGCAGATTCAGGGCATGTTCCAGAACATGGGTAGCGGCAAGAAAAAATCGCGCAAGTTGAAGATCAGCGAGGCGTTCAAGCTGCTGACCGACGAGGAGGCGGCGAAACTGGTCAACGACGAGGAAATCAAGCTGGCCGCCGTCAAGGCGGTCGAGCAGAACGGCATCGTTTTCATCGACGAGATCGACAAGGTGGCCAGCCGTTCCGACATGCAGGGGGCCGACGTGTCGCGCCAGGGCGTGCAGCGCGACCTGCTGCCGCTGGTCGAGGGTACGACCGTGTCGACCAAGTACGGCATGATCAAGACCGACCATATCCTGTTCATCGCCTCCGGCGCCTTCCACCTGTCCAAGCCGTCCGACCTGATTCCCGAACTGCAGGGCCGTTTCCCGATCCGCGTCGAGCTCGAATCGCTGTCGGTAGCCGATTTCGAATGCATCCTGACCCAGACCGATGCCTGCCTGACCAAGCAGTACCAGGCACTGCTGGCGACTGAGGGCGTCAGCGTCGATTTCGCCGCGGACGGCATCCGGCGCATGGCCGAGATTGCCTTCCAGGTGAATGAGAAGACCGAAAACATCGGCGCCCGGCGGCTGCACACAGTGATGGAAAAGCTGCTTGAGGAAGTTTCCTTCGAGGCCGGCAAGATCGGGCTGGAAAGGGTCGCGGTTGATGCCACCTACGTCAATGAAAAGCTCGGCGAAGTGGCGGCCGACGAAGACCTGTCGCGTTACGTCCTGTAAGCGTATTTCCCGATGTGCGGGCGGCGGCGTTGCCCGCACAACCCGCTTCCCCATCCTTTGCTGAGGCCGAACCGTGGACGAAAGCAGCCTGACCTTCCGCCTGTTGGCCATCCTCTTTCCGATCTTCGGCATCGTCGCCGCCGGCTATTTTTACGGCCGCAAGCACAAGCCGGAGATGGCGGTGGCCAACCGGCTGAACATGGATGTCTTCGTGCCGGCGCTGGTGTTTGCCGCGATGGCCGGCAAGTCCTTCGATCTCGCCGCTTATGCGCCGCTGGCACTTGGCGGCTTCATCGTGCTTGCCGTATGCGGCCTGCTCGCCTGGCCGATTGCCAGGCTCTGCGGCGTGCAGCCGAAGACGCTGGCGCCGCCGATGATGTTCAACAACTCAGGCAACATTGGCCTGCCGCTGGCCGTGCTTGCCTGGGGCGAAGCGGCGCTGCCGGCGGCGGTGATCCTGTTCATGGTCGAGAACACTCTGCATTTTTCCTTCGGTGCCAAGCTGCTCGACCCGAAAACGCGCATCCTGATGCTCTGGCGCATCCCGGTGGTGTTCGCCGCCATCGCCGGCCTCGCCGTGGCGGTGTTGAAGATTCCCGTCTGGCAACCGCTGGTCATTGCCATCAAGATGCTCGGCGACGTCTCGGTGCCGCTGCTGCTGTTCTCGCTCGGTGTCCGGATGACCGACGTCTCGTTCGGCGAGTGGAAACTGTCGGTGGGCAGCGCACTGCTGCGGCCGCTGGCCGGCATGGTGGTCGCCTATGGGGTGATCCAGCTGCTCGGCCTGGAAGGGCGTGATGCAGCGATGCTGCTGGTGTTCGGGGCATTGCCGCCGGCCGTGCTCAACTTCCTGTTTGCCGAGCGTTACAAGCAGGAGCCGCAGCGGGTGGCGTCGATCGTGCTGGTCGGTAACCTGGCGGCGTTGATCTTCCTGCCGCTGGCCTTGGCAATGGTGCTTGTGTAAGCTGGCTCAGAAACAAACCGGGGCGCCGGATTCCAGCGCCCGGTTATTTTCCCGGTGTTATTCAGCGCAGGCCGGATCGTCCGGGTTGGCGACGCAGTAATCGACATCCTCAGCCACGCAGTCCCAATGATTGCGATGACCGGAAGCCTTGTTTCCCGGTGCTTCGATATGGCCGTTGCCTTTACACCAGCCGGTGTGCTTGCCGTTGTCGCGAGCCTTGAAATCGAAGCCGCCGTTGCTGCTTACTGTGCTGGGATTCACGCCCTGCTTGGCGGCGACGGAAGACGGGCTGATGGCATGAGCCAGCGGGGCTGCGCAAAGCAAGGCAGCGAGAAGGTAGTTGTGAGTTTTCATGGCTTTCTCCGTGGGTGGCCGATTAAACAGCGCTTCTGGTTGTAGCTTAGGCAGTCTCTGCCGCAAATGCGTAAATTTTTGTAATTGGCTACTGGCGACCCACCTGGCCGAGTCGTCGCCGGTCGCGTTTGGTCGGTCGGCCGTGGATGTCGGCGGCCGGCTCGTGGGTGAATTTTCGGCGTAATTGCTCGGCTTCACGCGCAGCGATGCTGTCTGGCGTTTCTTCATAGAGCAGGCGTGCTTCGCTGGCTGGGCCACGTTTTTCCGACAGGCCGAGGACGGTAACCTGCCAGCGCGACTCGCCGTTCGATACGTCGAGCCGATCGCCGACCTTGACCTCACGCGCCGGCTTGGCTGGCGCGCCGTTCAGCTTGACCTTGCCACCGCCAACCGCATCGGTGGCCAGGCTGCACGTCTTGAAGAAACGCGCGGCCCACAGCCACTTGTCGATGCGTACGCCGTTCACTGCGGCAGGAGGGACTCGCCGGCGTAAAGCTGTTCGACGGTCTCGCGCTGGCGGATGACGTGTACCTGATCGCCGTCGGCCATGACTTCTACGGCGCGTGGGCGGGTGTTGTAGTTCGAGGCCATGGCCATGCCGTAGGCGCCGGCCGACATCACGGCGAGCAGGTCGCCCGGCTGGATGTTCAGCGGCCGCGACTGGCCGAGAAAGTCGCCGGTTTCGCAGACCGGGCCGACGACGTCGTAGTCGCGCGTGGCACCTGCCCGCGGCACGACCGGATCGATGTCGTGCCAGGCTTCGTAGAGCGCCGGGCGCATCAGGTCGTTCATCGCCGCGTCGATGATGGCGAAATCCTTGGCTTCGCCATGCTTGAGGAACTCCACGCGGGTTAGCAGCAGCCCGGCATTGCCGACCAGGCGGCGGCCCGGTTCGAGCACCACTTGCAGGCCACGGCCCTGCAGTTTGTCGAGCAGCGGATTCAGGTAGGCTGCGACGGTCGGCTGCACCTGATCGGCGCGGTACTTGATGCCGAGGCCGCCGCCGAGGTCGATGTGATGAATGTGTATGCCTTCTGCCGCCAATTGGTCGATCAACGCCAGGATGCGGTCGAGCGCTTCGGCAAACGGCGACGGATCAAGCAGTTGCGAGCCGATGTGGCAGTCGATGCCGGCGACGGCAATGTTCGGCAGCGCAGCGGCGCGGCGGTAGAGCGCCAGCGCGTCGTCGTAGGCGACGCCGAACTTGGCTTCCTTGAGGCCGGTCGAGATGTAGGGGTGGGTCTTCGGATCGACGTTTGGATTGACGCGCAGGCTTACCGGCGCCTTCTTGCCGAGTTGGCCGGCCACTTCGTTGAGGCGCTCGATTTCCGGGATCGATTCGATATTGAAGCAGAAGATGCCGGCTTCGAGCGCCAGCTTCATTTCTGCAGCCGTCTTGCCGACGCCGGAGAAGACGATCTTTTTCGGATCGGCGCCGGCAGCCAGTACGCGCTGCAGTTCACCGCCGGAAACGATGTCGAAGCCGGCGCCGAGGCGGGCAAACAGGTTCAGGATGGCAAGATTGGAGTTGGCCTTGACGGCGTAGCAGACGAGCGCGCCGGCACCGGCCGGATGCGCGCCGAGGACGTCGTGGAATTCCTTCAGCGATTCGCTCAGGGCGGCACGCGAATAGACGTAGGCCGGCGTGCCGAATTGTTCGGCGATGGTCGGCAGGGCGACGGATTCGGCGTGCAGGACGCCGTTCTTGAGAGCAAAGTGGGTCATCGGGCGGGGCTGCGTTGAGCCGTGCTACCATCTGTCGCACCGCCCTTGGGCGGCAATTCGAGCGGGCCTTTCATGCCGCAGGCGGCAAGGCTCAGGATGATCAGTACGGCGGCGATTCTGGACATGTTTGGGTCGCGGTCGGCGAAGTTGGGGATGTTAGCACACCATGGATGACAGCGAATTCAATGTCCGGGCCGAGCAGGCCATGAACAGGATCGAGGCTGCGCTGGAGGCAAGTTCGGCCGATATCGATTTTGAGCTGGCGAGCGGGGGTGTCCTGGAAATCGAATTTGCCGACAGCAGCAAGATCATCGTCAACCGGCATGCGGTGGCTCGGGAGATCTGGGTTGCGGCACGCAGTGGCGGTTTTCACTTTCGCTGGAACGGTCAGGCGTGGTGCGATACCCGCGACGGAGTCGAACTGATGGCACGGTTGTCGCTGCTCGCCAGCCAGCAGGCCGGCGAGCCGGTCGAACTTGAGTGATCAGTTGTTACCCATGAGGTGACGCAATTCGGCCGGCCAGCCTTCAGGTGGCGGCACGACCGGCGCGGTGCCGGAAGGTTTCTGGGTTTCCGTTGCGTTTGCTGCGGGCAGGTTTTCCGAGTAAACGTGACTCGAGGATGAGCCATCTTCGTTATTCACCACGCTCAGCCCATTTGGCATGAGCGGAAGCTGTTCCGGAACCTTTCTCAAGGCGGTATTCATGTAGCCGATCCAGATCGGCAGCGCAGCGACACCGCCGGTTTCACGGTTGCCGAGTTTTTTCGGCTGGTCGAAACCGACCCAGGCGCAGCCGGCAACGGTCATCTGGTAGCCGCAGAACCAGGCGTCGACGTACTCGTTGGTGGTGCCTGTCTTGCCGGCGAGATCGCGTCGTTTCAGCTGGTTCGATGCGCGGGCGGCGGTGCCGTAGATGGTGACGTCGCGCATCATCGAGTCGGTCAGGTAGGCATTGCGCGCATCGATGGCGCGTATCGATTCGTCGCCAGCCTGCAGGGGGGTGGCCATGGCGACGACCCGATCCTTCTCGTCACGGATTTCGCGCACGACATAAGGCGTCACGCGATAGCCGCCGTTGGCGAAGACGGCGTAGCCTGAAACCATTTGCCAGGGGGTGACCGAACCGGCGCCGAGGGCCATGGTCAGGTAGGGGGGGTGCTTGTCTGCGTCGAAGCCGAAACGGGTGACGTAATCCTGTGCGTATTGAGGGCTGATCGCCTGCAGCAGTCGTATCGACACCATGTTCTTCGATTTGGCCAACGCCGCGCGCATGGTCATCGGTCCTTCGTACTTGCCGTCGTAGTTCTTCGGCGCCCAGGCCTGTGAGCCCGTTTCTCCTGCCGAGATCATGATGGGTTCGTCCTCGATCATGCTGCCCGGGTGAAAGCCTTTTTCCAGTGCGGCGGAGTAGATGAAGGGCTTGAAGCTGGAACCGGGTTGTCGCCAGGCCTGGGTGACGTGGTTGAACTTGTTGCGGTTGAAATCGAAGCCGCCGACCAGGGCGCGGATGGCACCATCGCCCGGTTCGATCGCGACAAACGCGGACTCGACTTCCGGTAACTGACTGATCTGCCAGTGACCTTTGGCATCCTTGATTACCCGGATGATGGCACCACGCACAATGCGCTTCTTCGGCGGCGCCTTATCGCTGAGCATACGCGCCGCGAACTTGACGGACTCGCCGTTCAGGGTGATCGTCTCGCCACCCTTGACGTACGCGCGGATGCTGTTGGGGTCTGCGTTCAGGACCAGCGCCGGGCGAAGGTCGCCGGCGTCGCTGATGTCCTGCAGCAGGACGTCGATGTCCTCATCCTGTTCGGAGGAGATGTTCGTCATGTCCACTTGCGTTTCGACGCCCCGGTAACCGTTACGCCGGTCGTAGGCGAGCACGCCTTCGCGCAGCGCGCGATAGGCGGCCTCCTGTTCGTCACGGATCAGGGTCGTGTAGACCTTCATGCCGCGGGTGTATACGTCCTCGGGGAAGCGTTCGGCGGCGATCTGGCGAGCCATTTCAGCGACGAATTCGGCATTGACGGCGTATTCGGAGAGCTCGCGCTTGATGATCAAGGGCTCCTTGAGGGCGAGTTCGTGCTGCGCCTCGGTGATGTAGGAAAGTTCGAGCATTCGCCGCAGTACATATTCCTGGCGGATTCTGGCGCGCCTTGGGTTGGCAATCGGGTTGTAAGCCGAAGGGGCCTTGGGCAGGCCGGCGAGCATCGCCGCTTCGGCGATCGAAATGCTTTGCAGCGGTTTGCCGAAATAAATCTGAGCGGCAGCACCGAAGCCGTAAGCCCGCTGTCCTAGGAAGATCTGGTTGATGTACAGCTCGAGAATCTGATCCTTGCTGAGATTGCTCTCGATTTTCAACGACAGCAGGGCTTCATACAGTTTCCGCGTGTAGGTTTTTTCTGTAGTCAGGAAGAAATTCCGGGCAACCTGCTGAGTGATCGTCGATGCGCCCTGCTTTTTTCCGCCACTCAGCAGATTTGAGCTTGCGGCGCGAATGATACCGGTATAATCAATGCCGATGTGCTGATAGAATCTGTCGTCTTCGGCCGCCAGAATGGCTTGTTTCAGGATATCCGGAACATCGCCGATGGCCACGACGGCGCGACGCTCTTCGCCAAACTCTCCGATCAGGTGGCCGTCTGCCGTGTATACCCGCAGGGGGATTTTGGGGCGATAGTCCGTGAGCGCCTCAAGGGAAGGCAGATTCGGGTAGGCCAGCGCAATTATGATGGCGGCAACAGCCACGGCAATGGCGATGAGCCCGGTGATGGCAAGTAGCGGGTAGGCGAGCAGTCGAAGCAAAGGGGGCATTGGCGCAGGGGGTGTGGCAAGGGTGTTCGCATTATACGCTGTGGCAATTCACCGGGTATAAAAGTGCTTTACACTGTGAGGGCTTGTTGCTAGCATCTGAAGTGAATTATTGGTTCTTCTTCTAAGATCGTAATCTGTAAGGACTTTTCTGGGGGTGTGGTGGGCTTCGATATCTCCGCTCTGCTGAATCCGAAGGCGCGCCCTTTGCTCGGGCTCGATATCAGTTCGTCGGCTGTCAAGCTGGTGGAACTGACCGCCAACGGAAAGGAAGGGTATCGCGTTGAGCGCTACGCCATTGAGGTGTTGCCCAAGGATGCGGTATCGGACGGCAATATTGCCAATCTTGAGGCTGTGGTCGATGTCGTCAAGCGAGCCTGGAAGCGCCTGGGAACCTCGACGCGCAACGTGGCGATGGCACTGCCTGCCTCCGCGGTCATCACCAAGAAGATCATAGTTCCGGCCGGTTTGCGGGAGGAAGACCTTGAGGTGCAGGTCGAAACTGAAGCAAATCAATATATTCCGTTCTCCATCGATGACGTCAATCTCGACTACCAAGTGCTTGGTCCGGCGCCTGCCGTGCCGGATGAGGTCGAGGTGCTGATCGCCGCTTCCAAGAAGGAGCGTGTCGAGGACCGAGTGGCGGTTGCCGAAGCAGCCGGCTTGAAAGCCGTGCTTGTCGATGTCGAGTCCTACGCAACATTGGCTGCGTTCGAATTGATTGAGCGACAGTTGCCGGAAGGCGGGCGGAATCAGGTCGTGGCCCTGATCGATGCCGGCGCGAATTTGATGAACCTTACCGTCATGCGCAACGGTGTGCAGGTATATGCCCGGGAACAGGCCTTCGGCGGAAGTCAGCTGACGCTGGATATTTCCCGTCATTACGGCATGTCCATCGAGGATGCCGAAGCGGCAAAGCGCTCGGGAAATCTGCCCGAAGGGTACGAAGCCGAGTTGTTGAACCCCTTCATGGAAAACCTGGCGCTGGAAGTCTCACGGGCGCTGCAATTCTTCTTTACATCGACCCAGTTCAACCAGGTGGATCACATCGTCCTGGCCGGAGGCTGTGCCGTCATCCCGGGTATCGACGAGGTCGTGGCCACGCGTACGCAATTCAATACGCTGGTTGCCAATCCTTTTGCCAACATGCTTCTGTCGGACCGGGTCAGAGCGCGCAGCCTGCTTGCCGATTCGTCTTCGCTGATGGTTGCGTGTGGCTTGGCGTTGCGGAGGTTTGATCCAGCATGATACGCATCAACCTGTTACCGCATCGGGAAGAGGCGCGTAAAGCCAGGCGCGAGCAGTTCTACGTCCTTTCCGGTTTGATCAGTGTCCTGGCAATTGTCGTGATTTTTGCCGTTTATTCCCTGATTGATGCCCAAATTGAAGCGCAAGGCAGGAAGAACGACTTTCTGAAGCAGGAGATTGCCCTGCTCGACAAGCAGTTGGAGCAGATCAAGCGCCTTCGGGAACAAACCCAGGCCCTGCTGGCGCGCAAACAAGTCATCGAAGATCTGCAGCGTGATCGTGGAGAAACGGTCTATTTGCTCAGCGAGTTGGTCCGTCAGGTACCTGAGGGGGTCTATCTGAAGTCATTGAAGCAGGAAGGCGTCAATGTCAATGTGACCGGTTACGCCCAGTCGAATGCCCGGGTTTCTGCCTTGATGCGTAACATCGAAGGGTCGTCATGGATGGAGAACCCGCGTCTGATCGAAACCAAGGCAGTGGTACTCAATGGGCGCCGGGTTAACGAATTCGGGATGGACTTCACCTTGAGCCGCGCGGCGGTCGAGGAGAAATTGCAATGAAATCCAAGTCGCTCGCTCTGCCCGAAAAGCTGCGCCAGGTCGACTTTCAGGCGGCGCTGGAAGATTTTCGTCATTTGAATCCGAACGATCCAGGGGCGTGGCCGCTGGTTCCCAAGGTGACGATACTGATCGGTCTGTTCTTTGCTTTGCTGCTGGCCGGTTGGTGGTTCGTCTGGAGCGATCAGCTGAATACCCTGGAAACCCGAGAGAACGAGGAACTGACGCTCAAGGACCAGTTCCTGCTGAAGAAGCGGCAGGCGGTCAATCTCGATCTCTATACCCAGCAACTTGCGGAAATTGATCGCTCCTTCGGTACTTTGCTGAAGCAGCTGCCGAACAAGTCCGAAGTCGAGGCCTTGTTGATCGAAGTCAATCAGGCGGGTCTGGGACGGGGCTTGCAATTCGAGTTATTCCGGCCGGGCGCGGAAGTGGCGAAGGATTTTTACGCCGAGTTGCCGGTGACGGTCAAGATCAACGGCTCGTATCATGATATCGGTGCATTTGCTGCGGATATCGCCAAATTGCCGCGCATCGTGACGCTGAACGGCATATCGGTGACGCCGCTGAAGGGCGGTGATCTGACACTGGATGCGACGGTGAAGACGTTCCGTTATCTCGATGAGAGCGAAATTGCTCAGCAGAAACGTCCGGATCAAGGAGGTGGAAAGTGAGACTTCCGCTTCTGGCATCCGTATGTCTGTTGCTTGTAGCCTGTTCTGGTGGCGATCACGAGGACTTGCGGCAGTGGATGGACGAGAATACCCGGGATCTGCGTGGTCGGGTGACCCCGATTCCGGAAGTCACGCCGTATGAGCCGGTACCTTACGAAGTGAATGATCTGGTTGCCCCGTTCACGGCCAGCAAGATCGAGCCTGATTCCAAATTCCGCCAGGGGGCCGGCAAGGGGGGACAATTCCAGCCTGATTTCGAGGCCCGAGAATTGCGTAATAGCGTGTTGGAAAAATACCCTCTGGAATCGCTGTCGATGATCGGTCACATGGTCATCAATAATCGCCCGATAGCGGTCATCAAGTACGAGGACAACGTCAGGCAGGTTAAGGTCGGCGACTATTTGGGGCTGGATTTCGGCATGGTGACCGAAATTGCCGAAAACGAACTGAAATTGCGGGAATTGATTCAGGATTCTGCCGGGGAATGGAGCGAGCGCCAGAGTTCGCTGTACCTGCAGACCACGGAGGGGAGCGGTAAATGAAATTGTTCAACTACGCAGTGGCGATTGCGGCGACCTGCCTTGTGGCGGCCTCTCCGGTCCGGGCGGAAAAACCGGCGGCAAATGCGATAGAGGCGGTCAATGTCGCCCAGCAGGGTAATGAAACGGCGGTGAAGATTGATCTGCGCGAAGCGCTGGCGACACCTCCGGCCGGGTTTGCCGTGGCCAATCCGGCGCGGATCGCGTTCGATTTTCCATCCACCGCAAACGCACTGGGTAAAACCACGCAGGTATTGAACGAGGGGGATTTGCGTAGCGTCAACGTCGTTCAGGTCGCTGATCGCACTCGCCTGGTGCTCAATCTTGTGCGCAACATGAATTACCGCACCCGCATCGACGGTAAATCCCTTTATGTCACCCTCTCGCCCATTGAGCGGCTAAGCGATACGGTTGCCGAGCGTACGGTTCGTTTTGCCGAGGAAAGCGTCATTGGTGCTCGCCATGCTGTCCGTGACGTGATGTTCCGTCGGGGGCGGGACGGCGAAGGCCGAGTCCTGGTCGATTTGAGCGATGCCGGAACCGGGATTGACATCCGCAAGCAGGGCGCGAACCTGATCGTCGATTTCATGAAGACGAGTCTGCCGGATCACTTACGCCGCAAGCTTGATGTTACCGATTTCGCGACACCGGTCATCGGTGTCGAAACACGCAGCATCGGTGAGAATGTGCGCATGACCATCACCCCCAAGGGTTTGTGGGAGCACAATGCCTATCAAACCGATAATCAGTTCGTGATCGAGGTCAAGAAGATCGTCGAAGATCCGAACAAGCTGGTCCAGGGAAGCAAGATCGGTTATCAGGGGCCGCGTGTCAGCATCAATTATCAGAACGGCGACGTTCGCGCCCTGTTGCGCCTGATGGCCGAGGAACTTGGTCTGAACGCGGTGATCAGCGAAACCGTTACCGGGACGACGACTCTGGTTCTCAAGGATGTTCCGGCGGATCAGGTTATCGATATCATCTTCCAGCAAAAAGGGCTGGACATGCGTAAGAACGGCAACATCGTCATGATTGCGCCGCGCGATGAAATTGCAACGCGTGAGAAGCTGGAGTTCGAGTCGCGTCAGCAGATCAGCGAGCTTGAGCCCTTGCAAGTGGAGCAGTTTGTGCTGAACTACCAGCGCGCCGTTGATGTTTCGAAACTGCTGGCGGGAGAGTCTTCGGAGGAAGGTGCTGTGTCGACGCAGCGCATACTCAGCAAGCGTGGTAGTGCAGTTGCGGACCCACAGTCGAACATTCTGTTCGTGAACGATATTGCTACCAAGCTGGATGAAATCCGGACCTTCATCAGGACCATCGATGTCGGTGCCAGGCAGGTGCTGATCGAAGCACGAATCGTTGAGGCGAGTGATGATTTTAATAAATCAATCGGCACCAAGCTTGGCTTCATAAATAACAAGAAATTTTTAAATCGTGGAGATAGCGGAGTTGGTTTTTCTAGTGGAACCGTTACACCTGGTACTGTAAATGCAACTGCTACTTCTGTTACGGCCGGGCAGTCAGGGAATTTGCTAGGCGTAAATCTCCCTTCGTTTGAGTCAACCGGCGGAACCCTGGCCTTCTCGCTGTTCAACTCCAGTCTGACGAGAATTCTCAATATGGAAATTGCTGCCTTGCAGGCAGACGGTTTGGGTAAGCTGATTTCCAGCCCGCGGGTTATTACGGCAAACAACGTTCGGGCCAAGATTGAGGATGGTACTGAGATTCCTTATGTCACAACGTCCAGTAGCGGCGGTGTGGTGACGCAGACGGTCAGCTTCAAGCCGGCCAAGCTTTCGCTTGAAGCGACGCCGCAGATCACGCCCGAGGGAACCGTCAAGATGGCGTTGTTGGTCAAGAAGGAAGAGGCCGATTGGACGCGGGCGGTGCTGGGGAATCCGCCGATCAAGAGCTCTGTTGTTGAGACCAATGTGGTGGTCGAGAATGGCGGTACGGTGGTAGTCGGCGGTGTTTTTATCACCAACAGCCAGTCCAAGGTTGAAAAAGTACCGTTGCTCGGTGATGTTCCATTCTTTGGCTGGCTGTTCAAGTACAAGAACGATTTCGGGAACCGTCGCGAACTGCTGATCTTCATCACGCCGCGAATCATCTCGGAAAAGCTTCGCCTGGATTGATGCCTGGTAGGGGGAGAGGAAAAAGGCCGGCTTAGCCGGCCTTTTTTGTTCCTTTGCCTGAGTCGGCTAGAATCGCGGCGTGAACACGCATACCAATATCTATCTGGTCGGCCTGATGGGGGCTGGCAAAACGACGATCGGGCGCCAGTTGGCAAAGCGCCTGGAGAGAAATTTCTACGATTCCGATCACGAAATCGTGGCGCGTACCGGGGTGCCCATTCCCACCATCTTCGAGATCGAGGGGGAGGACGGCTTTCGCAAGCGGGAGCAACAGACCATCGCGGAACTGTCGACGATGTCGAATATCGTGATGGCCACGGGCGGCGGGGCGGTGCTGTCGGCGGAAAATCGCCGTTGCCTGCGCGAAAGTGGCTGGGTGGTGTACCTGAACGTGCCGCCGCTGATGCTGTATCAACGGACGCGCAATGACCGCAATCGGCCCCTGCTGCAGGTCGAGGATCCGTTGGCTCGCCTGGAGGCGTTGCATGCCGAAAGGGACCCGTTGTACCGTGAAACGGCAAATCTTGTCGTCGAGGGCGGGCAACTGGTGGCGGCCGGGGTGGTGCAGTATTTACTGAGGGAGTTTGGCCGTCTATGTACGAAAACCTGATGCGTACACTCGAAGTCTCGCTCGCGGAACGCAGTTATCCGATACACATCGGTCCGGGGCTGCTTGACCGTGCCGATTTGCTGCTGCCTGCTGTCAAGGCGAAGAAAGCAGTGGTTGTTACCAATGAAACCGTGGCGCCGCTCTATCTTGAACGTCTGAGCAAGACTCTGCGTCAGGGAGGGGTGATCGTCCAAACGGTGATTCTGCCGGATGGTGAATCATTCAAGAACTGGGAAACCCTGAATCTGATTTTCGATGCACTGCTGGGGACGCATTGTGAACGAAATACCCCGCTGATTGCGCTGGGTGGCGGTGTCATCGGGGATATGGGTGGGTTTGCTGCCGCCTGTTATCAGCGCGGCATGCCGTTCATCCAGGTGCCGACGACCTTGCTGTCGCAGGTCGATTCGTCGGTTGGCGGCAAGACGGCGATCAATCATCCGCTCGGAAAAAACATGATCGGTGCCTTTTACCAGCCGCGTCTGGTGCTGGCCGATATCTCGACGCTCGATACGCTGCCCGATCGTGAACTAAAAGCCGGTCTGGCCGAGGTCATCAAGTACGGCCTGATCCGCGACCCGGAGTTCTTGGGGTGGCTGGAGGCCAATATCGAACGCTTGCTGGCTCGCGATCAGGGGGCACTGATTCATGCGGTCGAACGTTCTTGTGCCAACAAGGCGGAAGTGGTGGCGCGCGATGAACGCGAGAGTGGTGAGCGGGCGCTGCTGAATCTGGGTCATACCTTTGGCCATGCAATCGAAACCGGGCTGGGTTATGGCGCCTGGCTCCATGGCGAAGCGGTGGCGGCGGGCACGATGGTTGCGTGTGAATTGTCGCGAATACTGGGGTGGCTGGCGCCGGCGGATGTGCTCCGAGTCAGGGATATCTTTTCCCGGGCTGGTTTGCCGGTTGTGGCGCCGCCCCTCGGTGTCGCGCGTTATCTCGAATTGATGCGGCACGACAAGAAGGTTCAGGACGGACGCTTGCGTCTTGTTCTGTTGCAGGAAGTCGGGCGGGCCGTTTTGTCGGATGTGGCGAGCGATGAACAGATCGCCGAGGCTATCCGCCAGGCCGGCACCTGATTGGTGTTTGTCCGGCCGTGCGGGCACGGCATTGGTGCGGGCCAGTTGCTTGAATTAGAAGGCCTTAATCCGCTACAATCGACGGTTGCCTGTATTTTTGTGCATCTTCGGACGGTATGGCGTCGTCCGGCTTTTTCATGATTGGCCAAGGTCACGGCCAGCTTAGTTGAAGGAATGCGTGTGATGGAATCGGCTGTACCTGAGCGGCAGGGTCTCTACGACCCCGCCAACGAGCACGACGCCTGTGGCGTGGGCTTCGTTGCCCATGTCAAGGGCCAGAAGAGCCATGCGATCATCGAGCAGGGTCTGCTGATCCTGAAAAATATCGATCATCGCGGTGCCGTGGGTGCCGATCCCCTGCAGGGTGACGGCGCCGGTTTGTTGATCCAGATTCCGGACCTGTTCTACCGCGAGGAAATGGCGGCTCAGGGCGTGGATCTGCCGCCGGCTGGCGAGTACGGTGTCGGCATGGTCTTCCTGCCGCAGGAGGCCGCATCGCGCCACGCCTGCATGGAAGAGATCGAGCGTTCGATCGCTGCCGAAGGCCAGCGTCTGCTGGGCTGGCGCGACGTGCCGGTCAATGCCGAGATGCCGATGTCGCCGACGGTCAAGGCCACCGAGCCGGTGATCCGCCAGGTCTTCGTCGGCCGCGGTCCGGACGTCTTCGTCACCGATGCCTTCGAGCGCAAGCTGTACATCATCCGCCGTCGTGCCGCCAACGCCATCAAGTCGCTGCACCTCAAGCACGGCCAGGAATTCTATGTGCCATCGTTCTCGGCGCGTACTGTCAACTACAAGGGTCTGCTGCTGGCCGATCAGGTTGGTCAGTATTACCTCGATCTTCAGGACAAGCGCACCGTTTCCGCGCTGGCCCTGGTGCACCAGCGTTTCTCGACCAACACCTTCCCGACCTGGGACCTCGCGCATCCGTTCCGCTACATCGCCCACAACGGCGAAATCAACACCGTGCGCGGCAACGTCAACTGGTTCAAGGCGCGCGAGCAGGCGATTTCCTCGCCCATCCTCGGCGACGACCTGAAGAAGGTGTGGCCGCTGCATTACCCCGGTCAATCCGACTCGGCCGCTTTCGACAATGCCCTCGAACTGCTGGTCATGGGCGGTGGCTACTCGCTCGCGCAGGCCGTCATGCTGATGATCCCGGAAGCCTGGGAAAAGCATGCGCTGATGGACGAAAGCCGTCGTGCCTTCTACGAATACCATGCCGCCATGATGGAGCCGTGGGACGGTCCGGCCGCCGTGGCCTTCACCGACGGTCGCCAGATCGGCGCAACGCTCGACCGTAACGGTCTGCGTCCGGCGCGTTACCTGGTTACCGACGACGATTTCGTGGTCATGGCCTCGGAATCCGGCGTGCTGCCGATTCCCGAGAAGAAGATCGTCAAGAAGTGGCGCCTGCAGCCGGGCAAGATGTTCCTGATCGACATGGAACAGGGCCG
Organism: uncultured Azonexus sp.; assembly: GCF_937982035.1. NCBI lineage: Bacteria > Pseudomonadati > Pseudomonadota > Betaproteobacteria > Rhodocyclales > Azonexaceae > Azonexus > uncultured Azonexus sp. Next base: position 95,960 of record NZ_CALJNI010000008.1, on the reverse strand, counting down.
CATCATCGACGACAAGGAACTCAAGGATTCGCTGGCCAACGCCAAGCCTTATCGCGAGTGGATCGAGAAGATCCGCATCAAGCTCGACGAAGTGCCGGCTGCCGACGAAACCTGTGCCACCTCGGCGGCGTCGCTGCTCGACCGTCAGCAGGCTTTTGGCTACACCCAGGAAGATACCAAGGTCATTCTGGAGCCGATGGCCCAGCAGGGCGAGGAGCCGACCGGCTCGATGGGTACCGACTCGGCGCTGCCTGTGCTGTCGAAGAAGAACAAGACGCTGTACGCCTATTTCAAGCAGTTGTTCGCCCAGGTGACCAACCCGCCGATCGACCCGATCCGCGAGGAACTGGTCATGTCGCTGGTGTCCTTCATCGGGCCGAAGCCGAACCTGCTCAACACCGTCGACGTCAATCCGCCGATCCGCCTCGAAGTCTCGCAGCCGGTGCTGACCTGCACCGACATCGAAAAGCTGCGCAACATCGGCAAGTACACCTCGAACAAGTTCCGCTCGTTCGAACTCGACATCTGCTATCCGGTGGCCTGGGGCAAGGAAGGCATCGAAGCCCGTCTCGCCTCGCTGGCGGCGGATGCCGAGGATGCCGTGCGTTCCGGTGCCAACATCCTGATCGTCTCCGACCGCAAGGTCGATGCCGAGCATGTCGCCATCCCGGCGCTGCTGGCCACCTCGGCCATCCATCAGCATCTGGTCAAGCAAGGTCTGCGCACCAGCACCGGTCTGGTCGTCGAGACCGGTTCGGCGCGCGAAGTGCATCACTTTGCCCTGCTCGGCGGTTTCGGTGCCGAAGCTGTCCACCCCTACCTGGCGCTGGAAACCATCGGTGAAATGGCCAAGGGCGATGCCGAGAAGGCCGACAAGTACGTCAAGAACTTCATCAAGGCGATCGGCAAGGGCCTGTGCAAGGTCATGTCCAAGATGGGCATTTCGACCTACATGTCCTACACCGGCGCCCAGATCTTCGAGGCCATCGGCCTGAAGAAGGAGCTGGTCGACAAGTACTTTACCGGCACCCCGTCGAACATCGAGGGTATCGGCCTGTTCGAAGTCGCCGAGGAAGCCATCCGTCTGCACGACGAAGCCTTCTCCGCCGACCCGGTGCTGGCCAACATGCTCGACGCTGGCGGCGAGTACGCCTTCCGCATCCGTGGCGAAGAACACATGTGGACGCCGGATTCGATCGCCAAGCTGCAGCATTCGACCCGCTCCGGCAAGTACGAGACGTACAAGGAATACGCCAAGCTGATCAACGACCAGACCAAGCGCCATCTGACGCTGCGCGGTCTGTTCGAGTTCAAGCCGCAGGGGGCGCCGATTCCGCTTGAGGAAGTCGAATCCGCCAAGGAAATCGTCAAGCGTTTCGCCACTGGCGCCATGTCGCTCGGCTCGATCTCGACCGAAGCGCACACCACGCTGGCGGTCGCCATGAACCGCATCGGCGGCAAGTCGAATACCGGTGAAGGTGGCGAGGATGCCAAGCGCTTCCAGCCGCTGAAGGCCGGCCAGACCCTGTCGGAAATCGTCGGTGCCTCGCGCATCGAACGCGATTACGTGTTCAAGGAAGGCGATTCGCTGCGCTCGGCGATCAAGCAGGTGGCTTCCGGCCGTTTCGGTGTCACTACCGAATACCTGGTCAATGCCGACCAGATCCAGATCAAGATGGCCCAGGGCGCCAAGCCCGGCGAAGGCGGTCAGTTGCCGGGCACCAAGGTGTCCGAGTACATCGGCAAGCTGCGTCACTCGGTGCCGGGCGTGACCCTGATCTCGCCGCCGCCGCACCACGACATCTACTCGATCGAAGACCTGGCTCAGCTGATCCATGACCTGAAGAATGCCAATTCGCAGGCTTCGATCTCGGTCAAGCTGGTGTCCGAAGTCGGCGTCGGCACGGTTGCCGCCGGTGTCGCCAAGGCCAAGGCCGACCACATCGTGATCGCCGGCTTCGACGGCGGTACGGGGGCGTCGCCGGTGTCGTCGATCAAGCACGCCGGTACGCCGTGGGAACTCGGCCTGTCCGAAACCCAGCAGACGCTGGTGCTGAACCGCCTGCGTTCGCGCATCCGCCTGCAGGTCGACGGTCAGATGAAGACCGGTCGCGACGTGGCCATCGGCGCGCTGCTCGGTGCCGACGAATTCGGCTTCGCCACCGCGCCGCTGGTTGTCGAAGGTTGCATCATGATGCGCAAGTGCCATCTGAACACCTGTCCGGTCGGCGTCGCCACTCAGGATCCGGAACTGCGCAAGCGCTTCACCGGCCAGCCGGAACACGTCGTCAACTACTTCTTCTTCGTTGCCGAGGAAGTGCGCGAGATCATGGCCATGCTCGGCATCCGCAAGTTCGACGACATGGTCGGCCGCGTCGACCTGCTCGACATGCGCGCCGGAATCGAGCACTGGAAGGCCAAGGGCCTGGATTTCACCAAGGTCTTCCACCAGCCCAAGGTGCCGGCCGACGTGCCGCGTCGCCATACCGAAGGCCAGGATCACGGCCTCGACAAGGCGCTCGACCACAAGCTGATCGAACAGGCCAAGAAGGCGCTCGAAAAGGGCCAGAAGGTCCAGATCGAGACGAGCATCATCAACGTCAACCGGACCTGCGGCACCATGCTCTCGGGCGAGGTCGCCAAGCGCTACGGCAACGCCGGCCTGCCGGACGACACCATCCACGTCAAGCTGACCGGCACCGCCGGCCAGGCCTTCGGCGCCTTCCTGGCGCGCGGCGTGACGCTGGAACTGACCGGCGAAGGCAACGACTACGTTGGTAAGGGCCTGTCGGGCGGTCGCATCATCATCAAACCGAGCCCGGATTTCCGCGGCGACACGCAGCACAACATCATCGTCGGCAACACCGTCATGTACGGCGCGACTGAGGGCGAGTCCTTCTTCGCCGGTGTCGGTGGCGAACGCTTCTGCGTGCGCAATTCCGGCGGCACGGCGGTCGTCGAAGGTGTTGGCGATCACGGTTGCGAATACATGACCGGCGGTACCGTCGTCGTGCTCGGCATGACCGGGCGCAACTTCGCCGCCGGCATGTCGGGCGGCATCGCTTACGTGCTCGACGAGGACGGCAGCTTCAAGCAGCGTTGCAACCTGGCTCAGGTGGCGCTGGAGAAGGTGGTGCCGGCGGCGCGTCACGTTGCCGGCGAACCGCTGCACCGCGATCAGGCTGACGAAGTCCAGCTCAAGGAGCTGATCACCCGTCACGCCGAGTACACCGGCAGCGCCACTGCCAAGCGCCTGCTCGCCGACTGGGAAGCCAGCCGCGAGAAGTTCGTCAAAGTCTATCCGCATGAATACAAGCGCGCCCTCACCGAGATGGCCGCTGCTGCACGCAAGGAGGCCGCATAATGGGCAAGCCGACGGGTTTCATGGAGTTCGAGCGCCTGGAAGAGGCTTACGAACCGGTTGAAAAGCGCCTGACCCACTACAAGGAGTTCGTCCAGACCCTTTCTGACGACGCCGCAAAGACCCAGGGCGCGCGCTGCATGGATTGCGGCATTCCGTTCTGCAACAACGGTTGCCCGGTGAACAACATCATTCCGGACTGGAACGATCTGGTTTACAGGGGCAACTGGAAGCAGGCGCTGGAAGTGCTGCATTCGACCAACAACTTCCCCGACTTCACCGGCCGCATTTGTCCGGCACCCTGCGAAGCTGCCTGTACGCTGGGCATCAACGCGGCGCCGGTGGGCATCAAGTCGATCGAGCACTTCATCATCGACAAGGGCTGGGAAATGGGCTGGGTCGTGCCGCAGCCGCCGAAGGCCAAGACCGGCAAGAAGGTCGCCATCGTCGGCTCCGGCCCGGCCGGTATGGCCGCGGCCCAGCAACTGGCACGCGTCGGCCACGACGTGACCGTGTTCGAGAAGTCCAGCCGGATCGGTGGTCTGCTCGGCTTCGGCATTCCCGACTTCAAGTTGAACAAGTCGGTGATCGACCGTCGCGTCGCGCAGATGGAAGCCGAAGGCGTGGTCTTCCGGACCAAGGTCATCGTCGGCGACAAGGCCATCCCGGCCGGCATCAACAACGATGCGACCGAGACGGTTTCCGCCGAACAGCTGAAGAAGGATTTCGACGCGGTGATCCTGGCCGCCGGTTCCGAAGTGCCGCGCGATCTGCCGGTGCCGGGCCGTGAGTTCAAGGGCGTCTATGCTGCCCTGGAATTCCTGATTCCGCAGAACAAGGAAGTCCAGCAGGGCATCAAGAATCCGATCAACGTCAAGGGCAAGCACGTCGTCGTCATCGGCGGCGGCGATACCGGCTCCGACTGCGTCGGTACCAGCTATCGTCACGGCGCCGCCTCGGTGACCCAGTTCGAACTGATGCCGGCCCCGCCGGAGCAGGAAGACAAGCCGCTGGTCTGGCCGTACTGGCCGCTGAAGATGCGCACCTCGTCGTCGCACAAGGAAGGTGAAACCGTGCGCGAGTTCGCCGTCGCCACCAAGGCCTTCATCGACGATGGCCAGGGCAACGTCAAGGCCCTCAAGGCCGTGCGTGTCGAATGGAAGGACGGCAAGATGAGCGAGATCGCCGGTTCGGAATTCGAGTTGCCGTGCGACGCTGCGTTCCTCGCCATGGGCTTCGTCAATCCGGTTGCCAGCCTGCTCGACGCCTTCGGCGTGGACAAGGACGGCCGTGGCAACGCCAAGGCAACGACCGACGGCGAAGGCTGCTATCGCACCAACGTCGACGGCGTTTACGCTGCCGGCGATGTGCGTCGCGGTCAGTCGCTGGTGGTCTGGGCGATCCGCGAAGGCCGTCAGGCCGCCCGCGAAGTCGATGCCTTCCTGATGGGAACGACCGCACTGCCCCGCTGATTTTTTTCCGTGACACTATGGCAAAACCCCGCCGGTTTCGACCCGCGGGGTTTTTGTTTATGTGAAAATGTGGAATCGTTCCAAAGGGGGCAACATGAACAATAATTTACAAACTGCATTCCAGATCACCATGCCGGCGGGTGGCCTTGACGGTCACATGTTGCTGATTCTGGGGATCATGATCCTGGCCGGTATTCTGGGCGGCGCGGCGAATTATTTCCTGGCCGAGCGTCAGGCGGAGTCGGGCGGCAAGGACTGGATCAAGTACCCGGTGTTCGGCATGGTGGCGGCGCTCACCGTTCCACTTTTCCTGAACATGATTTCCAGCACCCTGCTCGAAGGGGCGCGGACCAAGCCGGTCGATTTCTACGTCTTCGCCGGCTTCTGCCTGATTTATGTGGTCGCTTCACGACGCCTGTTCGAGAATCTGGCGCATCGCCTGCTCGGCCAGATGGAGCAGGTGCGCCGCGATGTCGGACAGTTGCGCCAGAAACGCGATGAGGCCCTGCTAGTGCCGGCGCCCAAGCCCGAGCCGGAAGTGCCGAAAGCCAAGGAGGTCGATCCGCGCGAAGTCCTGTCGTACAACGATGTCGAAATCCTCCGCGCCCTGGCCGAAGAAAGCTTCGTCTATGGCAATCTGGCCGGCGTCTGTGATCGTACCGGCCTGCCGCGTGAATTCGTCAGTCAGCGTCTGACCGTGATGAAGTCACTCGGCGTGATCGAGACCCGGATCAACGACAAGAACGTGCTGCACTGGTTCGTCTCGCAGCGCGGCAAGGCCGTGCTGGATGAACTGCTGGGCACCCAGGGTGACCGCAAGAGCGCCTGAAAACCATTTCAAACAAGCAGAACGGCTTCATGAATATCGTCATTCTCGCTGCCGGCCAGGGCAAGCGCATGCACTCGAACCTGCCCAAGGTCCTGCATCCCGTCGCCGGCAAGCCATTGCTCGCCCACGTCATCGACACGGCACGCACGTTGTCTCCGGAAAAACTCGTCGTCGTGCGTGGCCATGGCGGCGATGTGGTGCAGGCCAGGGTGGCGGCACCGGACATCGGCTGGGCCGAACAGGCTCAGCAACTGGGGACCGGCCACGCGCTGGCCCAGGCGCTGCCGCAGCTCGGCGGCGCCGGACAGACCCTGGTGCTCTATGGCGATGTGCCGTTGACCACGCCGGAAACCCTGAAGCGTCTGCTGCATGCCGCCGGTGACGGCCTGGCTGTCCTGACGGTCAACCTGGCCAATCCCGCCGGTTACGGCCGCATCGTCCGCGATGCGGATGGCCGGGTGCGCAGCATCGTCGAAGAAAAGGATGCGACGCCTGCGCAGAAGGCCATTGCCGAGGTCAATACCGGCATCATGGCGATGCCGACGGCGCGGCTGGCCGACTGGCTGGGTGCCTTGAAGAACGACAACGCCCAGGGCGAGTACTACCTCACCGACATCGTCGCCCTGGCCGTCGCCGAAGGCTTGCCGGTCAGTACCGCACAGCCGGCGGGGGAATGGGAGGTGCTCGGGGTCAACAGCAAGGTCCAGCTGGCCGAACTGGAGCGCCAGCATCAGCGCAATATCGCCGACCATCTGCTGGTTGCCGGGGTCCGCCTGGCCGACCCGGCACGCATCGACGTGCGCGGCACACTGACCCATGGTCGCGACGTCGCCATCGACGTCGGTTGTGTTTTCGAAGGGACGGTCGACTTGGGCGACGCGGTCGAGGTCGGTCCCTACTGCGTGCTCAAGAACGTTCGCGTCGGTGCCGGGACGCGGATTGCCGCCTTCTGCCACTTCGAAGACGCGGTCATCGGTCCGGATGGCATCCTCGGGCCTTACGCCCGCCTGCGCCCGGGAACCGAACTGGGACCGGAAGTCCATATCGGCAATTTCGTCGAGGTGAAGAAAAGCCGTATCGGCGCCCAGTCCAAGGCCAATCACCTAGCCTACATCGGCGATGCCGAGATCGGTCAGCGGGTCAATGTCGGCGCCGGTACGATCACCTGCAACTACGACGGCGCCAACAAGTTCAAGACCATCATCGAAGACGATGTCTTCATCGGTTCGGACACCCAGCTGGTGGCGCCGGTTACCGTTGGCCGCGGGGCAACCCTGGGCGCCGGGACGACGCTGACCAAGGATGCGCCGGCCGATGCACTGACCGTGTCGCGGGCCAAGCAGATCACCCTGAGCGGCTGGCAACGTCCGGTCAAGGAGAAGAAATAATGGATGCCTGGTTCGTCACCTTTGCCATGGCCTCGTCGCTGCTGCTGGCCTGCGGTGCCGCGCTGCTGCTGGTCGGCTACATCAACACGCTGCCGGCGGCGCTGAATTTCGGCTGGCGCTTTGCGGTGCCGGTGATCCTGCTGCCGGTGGCCGGGCCCTTATGGTTCGCGTGGACCCGGGGTGAGGAATTCCGCCGGGCCCGCTATCAGTTGATCGGTGCGCTTGTCCTGCTGGCGCTGGCGGCGCTCCTGATTCTTGGCTACGGCCCGTATTTTGCGGAACGACTGGTGGCGGAGATGGCCGAGGCAGCCAAGATGCGCTACTGAGCCTTCGTTTGACAATTTGTTCAGGGAGAAGACGATGTCCAGCTACACACCCGATTCCCTACGCAGCATTGCCCTGGTCGGGCACGGTTCGGCCGGCAAGACCAGCCTGGCCGAAGCCCTGTTGCATGCCGCCGGTGCGATTCCGGCGCGCGGCAGCGTCGACAAGGGCAATACCGTCTGCGATCACGATGCCCAGGAAAAGGAAGCCGGGCATTCCCTGAGCAGCGCGGTCTTCTCGTTCGAGCATGAAGGTTGCCGCATCCATGCCATCGATACGCCGGGCTACCCGGATTTCGCCGGTCAGGCCATCGCCGCCCTGGCGGCGGTCGATACCATGGTGCTGGTGATCAATGCCCAGGCCGGCATCGAGGTCATGAGCGAGCGGATGATGCAGCTCGCTGCCGAGCGCCGGTTGTGCCGGATGATCGTCATCAACAAGATCGACGCCGATAACGTCGATCTGCCGGCCCTGCTTGCCGACATCCGCGAACGTTTTGGCCGCGAGTGCATGCTGCTCGACCTGCCGGCCCATGGTGGCGCCGATGTCGTCGAAGTGCTTGAGCACGACGCCGGCGATGCCGATTTCGCGTCGGTTGCCGCCGCCCACCGCGAGTTGATCGACCAGATCGTCGAGGAAGACGAAGACCTGCTGGCGCGTTATCTCGAAGACGGCGCCGACCCGGCCGGCGCCGAACTGCACGCCCCGTTCGAGAAGGCCCTGCGCGCAGGGCATCTGATTCCGGTGCTGTTCACCTCGGCGAAAACCGGTGCCGGCATCGGCGAATTGCTGCACGTACTGGCCAGCCTGGCACCGAGCCCGGCCGAGGGCAATCCGCCGCTGTTTTATCGCGGCGAACCCGGCGGTGAAGTCGAAGCCTTCGCCGCCGTGCCGGATCCGGAAAAGCATGTGCTGGCGCATGTGTTCAAGGTCATTGCCGATCCCTACATGGGAAAGATCGGGGTCTTCCGCGTGCATCAGGGCACGCTGCGCAAGGACATGCAGTTGTTTGCCGGCGACGGCAAACGGGCCTTCCGGGTCGCCCACCTCTATCGTTTACAGGGTAAGGATTGCATCGAGGTCGACAGCCTGCAGCCCGGCGATATCGGTGCCCTGGCCAAGGTCGACGATATCGTCTTCGATTGCGTGCTGCACGATTCGCACGACGAGGACCATATCCACCTGACGCCGCTGGCCTTTCCCCGGCCGATGGCCGGGCTGGCTGTGGAAACCTGCAAGAAGGGCGACGAGCAGCGGCTATTCGAAATCCTCGGCAAGCTGGCGATGGAAGATCCGACCTTCGTCGTCGAGCGGCATCCGGGCAACAACGAGACGGTGATCCGCGGCCTTGGCGAGATTCATCTGAAGGCCAAGCTGGCGCGCATGGCCGGGCAGTACAAACTGGAAGTCGACACCCGCCCGCCGAGCATCCCCTACCGCGAGACGATCACCGCGCCGGCCGAGGCGATGCACCGGCACAAGAAGCAGTCCGGCGGCGCCGGGCAATTTGGCGAAGTGCATCTGCGTATCGAGCCCAAGGGGCGCGGCGAGGGTTTCGAGTTCGTCGACGCGGTCAAGGGCGGGGTGATTCCTGGCGTCTTCATGCCGGCGGTCGAGAAGGGCGTGCGCCAGGCGTTGGCCGGCGGTGTCGTTGCCGGCTACCCGGTCGAGGATCTGAAGGTCACCGTTTTCGATGGCAAGACCCACGCCGTCGACGGCAAGGAAGTCGCCTTCACCATCGCCGGCCGCAAGGCGGTGATCGAGGCCATCCGCAACGCCCGGCCGATCGTCATGGAGCCCATCGTCAGTATCGAGATCGTCGTTCCGGAGGCCAACATCGGTGATCTCTCGGGCGATCTTTCCGGACGCCGCGGCCACGTCACCGGTACCGAAAGCCGCGGGCGCGGCCTGGCGCTGATCACCGGCGAAGTGCCGTTGGCCGAACTCAACGACTACCAGTCACGACTGAAATCGCTGACCGGCGGCCAGGGTAGCTACAGCATCGACTTTCTGCGTTACGCGCCGGTACCGCCGCAGTTGCAGCAGCAACTGGCCAGCCGCTTCCAGTTGCACGACGAAGACGAGTAAGTCCTCAGCCGTCGGTCGGGCCGTTATCGGCCCAGCTGACGGCAGCCAGGAACAGGTAGCCGGCGCCGTACACGGTCTTGATGAACGACGGGCTGTCGGTCTGTGGTTCGAGCTTGCGCCGCAGCCGCGAGATGCGCACGTCGATGGCGCGGTCGCTCGGGCTGACGTCGCGCGTGCCCATCAGCTTCTCGCGCTGCAGGATGCGGTTGGGGTGATTGACGAAAACCTTGAGCAGTTCGGCTTCTGCATTGCTCAGCACATGCTCTTCACCGTCCTGGCCGCATAGCGTGTTGTTGCCGAGATTGAAGCGCCAGTTGCCGAAACAGGCGATCTGGCTGGGTGGGGTGTCGCTGACCGTTTCCCGGCGGCGCAGGATGCTGCGTACCCGGGCGACCAGTTCGCGCGGCTCGAAGGGCTTGAGCATGTAGTCGTCGGCGCCCAGTTCCAGCCCCATCACCCGGTCACTGACGTGGGCCCGGCCGGTCAGGATCATGATCCCGCAATTGGTCTGTGCGCGGACGCGCTGCATGGCTTCGATGCCGTCCATGTCGGGCAGACCGAGGTCGATGATGCACAATACCGGCGACAGGTTGCGCAGGCGTCGCAACAGGTCGCCGCCGCTGCGGCACCAGGCGGTGCGGAAGCCGAAATCGGCGAGTACCTGTTCGATGATGCGGGCGACGTCCGGGTCGTCCTCGACGATGGCAATCAGCTTGCCGCCGTCGTTGTCCTTCACGCTGTCCTTCATTGTCTCTCCTTGTTGCCGCTGTGGCGCAGGGCTTCCGCCAGTTCCTGGCGGACGAAGGGCTTGGCCAGGATGGGCTGCTGGTTCTGCTCCTGGCGCGGCCCCTCTTCGTCGGCGTAGCCGCTCATCAGCACGATGCGCATCTGCGGGTGATCTCTTTTTATCTGTTCTGCCATCTGTCGGCCGTTGCAACTGCCGGGCATCAGGATGTCGCTGACGACAATTCCGATGTCGGGAATCTGCCCGACCATCGTCAATGCCTGGTCGGCGTCTTCGGCCTCAATGACCGGGTGGCCGAGGTCGATCAACTGCTGGCGGACGACCTGGCGGACGCTCGGGTCGTCCTCAACGAGCAGGACCAGTTCGCCGCTGGCTTCCGGTAGTCCGGGATCGTCCGGCAAAGGAATGGCGAGCGGGGCTGCCGTGGCCGGCAGGACGACGCTGACCTGCGTGCCATTGCCGGGGGTGCTCGACAGGCGCATGCCGCCGCCCGACTGGCCGATGAAGCCGGCGGCCATCGACAGGCCGAGACCGCTGCCGAGGCCGAGGCGCTTGGTGGTGAAGAAGGGTTCGCAGGCACGGGCCAGCGTCTCGCTGTCCATGCCGCAGCCGGTATCGCTGACTTCGATGCACACGTAGTCGCCCGGCGGGCAGTCGTAGCCGGCGGCGTCGGTCGCCAGCCTGAGGGCGCGGGCGGAGATTTCCAGCCGGCCGCCGTCGGGCATCGCATCTCGGGCATTGACGGCGAAATTGAGCAGGGCGCTTTCCAGTTGCGCCGGATCGACCCGCGCGTAAAGTCCGGGATCGTCGCAGCGGATGGCGATGCCGATGCTTTCCGGCAAGGAACGACGGATCAGCCGGCCGAGGTCGTCGATCAGGCGGCTGATCGCCACGGCCTGCGGCTCCGGCGGTTGTTGCCGGGAGAAACTGAGCAGGCGCTTGATCAACTGGGCGCCGCGGCGCGCCGATTGCAACGCCGGATCGACGAAGTCGGCCAGTGCCGGGTCGTTCGGGCGCTGGTCGCGGAGGGCGGCAAGGTTGCCGATGATGACCGTGAGCAGGTTGTTGAAGTCGTGGGCGAGGCCGCCGGTGAGCTGGCCGATGGCTTCCATCTTCTGCGCCTGCAGCAGCGCCGCCTGCATGCGTTTCTGTTCGGTGATCTCGTGCGAAAAAACGAAGAAGCCCAGGGTTTCGCCCTGCGTGCCGCGCTCCGGGACCAGGGTGCTGTGGGCGAAGACCTGCTGTCCCTGGCGTTGCATGTGGTACTCGTAACTCACCTGCTGGCCGGCCAGCGCCCGGCGCACGTAATCGCCGACCTGGGCATAGACTTCCGGGCCGGTCACCTCGATCACCGAGCGCCCGGTGACCTGGCCTTCCGGCAGACCGTACCAGTCCGAATAGCCTTTGTTGGCGTACTGGTAGATCTCGTTGTGGTCGACGTAGCCGATCAGGATCGGGATGGTGTCGTTGATCAGGCGCAAGCGCGCCTCGCTGCGGCCGAGAGCGGCGGCGATCTGCTCCTTCTCGGCATTGGCCCGGCGCAGGTTGGCGTTGGCGTTTTCGAGCTGGGCGGTGCGCCGGCGAACCTTCTCGTCGAGTTGCAGGTTCTGGTGTTCGCTCAGGTGCTCGAGGTAGCGTTGTTCGGTGACGTCGCTGTAGAGCGTGACGAAACCGCCGTGCGGCAACGGTTCGCCGCGCAGCAACAGCAGCCGGCCGTTGGGGCGGCGGCGTTCGCTGACATGGGCGGCGAAGGCGCCGGCGGCGGCCAGGCGTTCGCCCAGGAGCGCTTCGGCATCGCCGGCGTCGTATTCACCGCGGTCGATGTTGTAGCGGATGAAGTCGGCGAAGGGCGTGCCGACCCGGGCCAGGTACGCCGGAAATTCGAGCAGATCGAGGAAGGGGCGGTTCCACGCGACCAGGCGCAACTGGTCGTCGAAGACGCTGATGCCCTGGTCGAGCAGGTCGAGGCCGGCCTGCAGCATGTCCTGGCAGCGGGCGGGTTCGGCGGGCGGGGCGGTGAATGGCATCGCCGGATTCTAGAACATGGCGCAATCATTGGCAGAGTCTGCAATGATTCGTTACATTGCGCCAATACTTGCGCAAGAGTGTTCTGCGATGCTTCTGCCACCAAAAAATAAGACTTGCATAAAGGGAGAACAGCACTCCAAGCAAGTAACGAGAGGAGATGGGCCGGGCCGTCAGGTCCGGCCATCCTTTTCAGCCGATGTCGTAGCCAGGTCCGCGTTTGCGGACTGCCGGGCGCCTGTTCGCCACGGGTGCCGTCTACCCTGAAAGGAAGCTGTGAATGAGTAATTACATCGCCCCGCTGCGTGACATGCAGTTCGTGCTCAAGGATATCGCCGGTCTGGAGGAGATCTGCGCCCTGCCCGGCAACGAGGAATGCTCGGTCGACCTGGTCGAATCGATTCTCGAGGAAGCCGCCAAGTTTGCTTCCGGCGTGCTCGACCCGATCAACCGCAATGGCGACAATCAGGGCGCCGTAGTCAAGGACGGCGTGGTCACCACCTCGCCCGGCTTCAAGGACGCCTACCAGCTGTTCTGCGAAACCGGCTGGAACGCCATGCCCTTCTCGCCGGAATACGGTGGCCAGGGGCTGCCGGCGGCGGTGACGATGGCGGTCAACGAAATGTGGAAGTCGGCCAACATGGCCTTCGCGCTGTGTCCGATGCTGACCGGCGGCGCCATCGAGGCGATTGCCCACCACGCGTCCGACGAACTCAAGCAGAAGTACCTGCCGATGATGGTCGAAGGCACCTGGACCGGCACCATGAACCTGACCGAGCCGAACGCCGGTTCCGACCTGGCGGCGATCAGCACCAAGGCCGCGCGCGCCGCCGACGGCACGTTCCGCATCACCGGCACCAAGATCTTCATCACCTGGGGCGAACACGATGTCGCCGAAAACATCATTCACCTGGTCCTCGCCCGCCTGCCGGATGCGCCGCCGGGACTGAAGGGCATCTCGCTGTTCCTGGTGCCGAAGTTCCTGGTCAATGACGACGGTTCGCTCGGTGCGCGCAACGACCTGGTCTGCGCCTCGCTCGAACACAAGCTCGGCATCCACGGCAGCCCGACGGCGGTGATGTCCTATGGCGACAAGGAAGGTGCCATCGGCTACCTGATCGGCGAGGAAAACAAGGGCGTCGGCTACATGTTCACGATGATGAACCACGCCCGCGTCAATGTCGGCCTGGAAGGCGTCGGCATTGCCGAGCGCGCCTACCAGCACGCGCTGTGGTACGCCAGGGAGCGCATCCAGGGCGCCATCATCGGTGACAAGTCGGGCGAGAAGAAACCCATCCTGCACCATCCGGACGTTCGCCGCCTGCTCATGGAATGCAAGGCCCGTACCGAAGCCATGCGCACGCTGGCCTATTACGCCGCCGCCCAGATCGACAAGGCGCACGCCGGCGATGCCGCCGCGCAGGCGCGCATCGACCTGCTGACGCCGGTGGTCAAGGGCTGGAGCACCGAGCAGGGTGTCGAGCTGTCGTCGACCGCGTTGCAGGTCTTCGGCGGTGTCGGCTTCGTCGAAGAAACGGGGGCCGCGCAGTACTACCGCGATTCGCGCATCACCACCATCTACGAAGGCACGACGGCGATCCAGGCCAACGATCTGGTCGGCCGCAAGCTGGCCCGTGAAAAGGTGCCGGGTGCCGGTATGAAGGCCATGCTCGCCGAAATCAATGCCACCGCCGACGAGTTGGCGGCGAGCGGCGAACTGGCCGGCATGGGCGCCAACCTCAAGGCTGCCGCTGCCGCGCTGAACAGCGCCACCGACTGGATTCTCGCCACCTACGCCGAGCAGCCGCAGGCCGTGCATGCCGGTTCGGTGCCCTTCCTCAAGCTGACCGGCATCGTTACCGGCGGCTGGCTGATGGCCAAGTCGGCTGCGGTCGCCGCGGCCCGTATCGCGGCCGGCGATGCCGATCCCTTCTATCGCGCCAAGCTGGCGACGGCCGATTACTTCGCCGCCCACCAGCTGCCGTTTGCCGCTGCCTACGCCGCCGAAGTCATGGGCGGTGCGGCGTCCGCACTCGGCCTGGCCGAAGACCTGTTCTGAGCGCCATCATGCGGACTGATCGCGATGCGATGGAATACGATGTCGTGATCGTCGGCGGCGGCCCCTCGGGGCTGTCGGCGGCGATCCGCCTCAAGCAGCAGGCGGCCGCCGCCGGTCGCGAGGTGTCGGTGTGCCTGCTCGAGAAGGGCTCGGAAATCGGCGCCCATATCCTGTCCGGTGCCGTCATCGAGACCCGGGCGCTGGCCGAACTGTTCCCGGACTGGCGGGAACGCGGTGCGCCGCTGAACACGCCGGCCGGTGAGGATCGTTTCCTGTTCCTCACCGAGGGCGGTTCGTTCAAGCTGCCGACGCCGCCGCAGATGGCCAATCATGGCAACTACATCGTCAGCCTGGGCAATTTCTGCCGCTGGCTGGGCGAGCAGGCCGAGGCGCTCGGCGTCGAGATCTATCCCGGCTTCGCCGCCGCCGAAGTGCTCTATCACGAGGACGGTTCGGTCAAGGGCGTCGCCACCGGCGACCTCGGCATCGGCAAGGACGGCCAGCCCGGCCACAACTTCCAGCCGGGCATGGAACTGATCGCCCGCCAGACGATTTTTGCCGAAGGCTGTCGCGGTTCGCTGACGCGCGAGCTGTTCGAGCGCTTCAAGCTGCGCGACGGCGCCGACCCGCAGACCTACGGCATCGGCATCAAGGAACTGTGGGAAATCGACCCGGCCAAGCACCAGCCGGGGCTGATCGTGCATTCGGTCGGCTGGCCGCTGACCAACGACACCTACGGCGGTTCCTTCCTTTATCACCTGGAAGACAATCTGGTCGCCGTCGGTTTCGTCGTCGGTCTCGACTACAAGAATCCCTGGCTGTCGCCGTACGAGGAATTCCAGCGCTACAAGACGCATCCCTCGATCCGTGGCTTCTTCGAGGGCGGCCGGCGCATTTCCTACGGCGCCCGGGCATTGTCCGAAGGCGGTTTCCAGTCGGTGCCCAAGCTGACTTTCCCCGGTGGCCTGCTGGTCGGCGATACCGCCGGCTTCCTCAACGTACCCAAGATCAAGGGCACGCACATGGCCATGCAGTCGGCCATCCTCGCCGCCGACGCCGTGCTGGAACTGCTGGCGCGGGAAGACTGGGGCATGGAAGCGACCGGCTACAGCACGCAGGTCAGGCAAAGCTGGTTGTGGGACGAACTCCATCGCGTGCGCAACATCCGCCCGGCGTTCAAGTGGGGCCTGTGGGGCGGCATCGCCTATGGCGCCGTCGACACCTTCCTGTTCCGTGGCAAGGCGCCGTGGACCTTCGCCCACCACGACGATCACAGCCAGCTGGGCAGCAAGACGGCGTACGCCAGGATCGACTATCCGAAGCCGGACGGCAAGCTGACCTTCGACCGTTTGTCGTCGGTCTTCCTGTCGGCGACCAATCACGAGGAAAACCAGCAGAGCCATCTGCGCCTCAAGGACGCTTCGGTGGCGCTGTCGGTAAATTATGCCAAGTACGGCGCGCCGGAAACCCGTTACTGCCCGGCCGGCGTCTATGAAATCCTCGGTGAAGACGAAGGCGCGCCGCGCCTGCAGATCAACGCGCAGAACTGCCTGCACTGCAAGACCTGCGACATCAAGGACCCGACCCAGAACATCGTGTGGACGGTACCGGAAGGTGGTGGCGGGCCGAATTACCCGAACATGTGACGTTTACTCTGCGCAAGAGACCAGGGAGAACAGCAATCGACCGAGTCTCTTTCCTTTTACGGGGCCACGGGCCCCGTTTTTTTTGTATGATGTCGGACCATTTTCCCAAAAAAACAAGTTCATGCGCATGTTGACCAACGCCAATCAGTTCCGGGTACCGGGTTTGCTCGGCAAGCTGGGCATGATGACTTCGATCCGCGATACCGAGCTGCTTGAGCAAAGCCTGCTGCGTACGCTCGGCCCGCTGCTCGGCGTGCTCGACACCTCGCTGTACCGGCTCGACGATGCCCAGTTGCTGGCGCGGGTGATCCACTACCACCGCTCCAAAGTGGTCGAGGCCGACGGTGTCGCCCGCATGGTCGAGCGCATAGAGGAAATCGTCCAGGTTTCCGAAGTGCCGGAGGAGGTCATTGCCTTGACCGAAAACGTCCGCCTGCTCGGCAAGCCCTGCACGCGGGCGCTCGACGGCGAGATGCTGATTGCCTATCCCTTGCTTGGCGGCAACGAAGTGCGCGGTTACTTCGTCTTCAAGCGCGACCGCGAAGCCTCGCCCAACGAGGATGCGACGATCCGCGGCGTGCTCGAAGTATTCTCGAATTACTACGCGCTGCTTGATGTCAGCCAGCGCGACCGCTTGACCGGACTGCTCAACCGGCAGGCGCTGGAAAACAATTTCGAACGCATCTGGTCGGCAATGGCGCGGCCCGACAGCTTCCAGGAGCGTGCCGACGGACGGCGCAGCCAGTTGTCCGGCAAGTTCTGGCTGGCGGTCATCGACGTCGATCATTTCAAGCGCATCAACGATACCTTCGGCCACATGGTCGGCGACGAAATCCTGTTGCTGGCGGCGCGCCTGATGCAGTCCACCTTTCGTTCCTCGGACCTGCTCTACCGTTACGGCGGCGAGGAGTTCGTCGCCATCATCTCGGCCGAGAACGATGCCATTGCCCGTAATGTCTTCGAACGCGTCCGCCTGGCGATCGAAGCGCATGTCTTTCCGCGCATCGAATCGATGACTGTGAGCATCGGCTACGCCGAAGTCGATCCCGAAGTCCTGCCGGTGGAAGTGCTCAGCCGGGCCGACCGTAGCCTTTACCAGGCCAAGCAGGACGGCCGCAACCGCATCTACGACTTCCACGAACTGGTCGAGCGCGGCACCTTCGCCAGCCCCAGCTACGGCGAGACCGAACTGTTCTAGGTTTCCGACGACTGGACGATCGGCAGCCAGATGCGGAAGGTTGTTCCCTTGCCGGGCTCGCTATTGACATCCAGGCGTCCGTGGTGGCGCTTGACGATGATGTCGTAGGAAATCGACAGGCCCAGTCCGGTGCCTTTGCCGACCGGCTTGGTCGTGAAGAAAGGTTCGAAGATGCGTTGCCGGGTTTCCGCCGACATGCCGGTGCCGGTGTCCTCGATCTCGAACCAGACGTGATCGCGTTCGACGCCTGAACGCACGAAAATCTTGCCGCGCTCGGGGATGGCCTGGGCGGCATTGACCAGCAGGTTCATGAAGACCTGGTTCAGTTGCGCCGGCACGCAGTCGATTTCCGGGATGTCGCCGAGTTCGAGAATGACGTCGGCCTTGTACTTGAGTTCGTTGCGGACCACGTTCAGCGTGCTGTTCATGGCCGCGTTGAGGTCGGCCCGCTGGTGTTCGGCCTGGTCGACGCGGGAGAAATCCTTGAGATCCTGGACGATGCGGGTCACCCGGTCGAGGCCTTCCTGCGATTCGGCCAGCAAGGACGGCAGGTCTTCGCGCAGGAACTCCAGATCGGCGGCCTGGCGGGCGGTGGCGATGGCTTGCGGCTGTCCGCTCTCGTAGGCGTCGACCAGGCGCAACAGGTTGGCGGTGTAGCTTTTCAGCGAACCCAGATTGGAATTGACGAAGCCGATCGGGTTGTTGATTTCGTGGGCGACACCCGCCGCCAACTGGCCGATGGCCGCCATTTTTTCCGATTGCAGCAATTGTTGCTGGGCTTCGTCGATCTTGCCGAGCAGGGCGGTCAGTTCAGCTTGCTCTTGCTCCAGCTGACGGTTGGCGTTGGCCAGTTCGTGGGTCCGGGCCTCGACCTGGGCTTCCAGTTGTCCCTGGTATTTCAGCAGTTCTTCCTGGGCCAGGTGACGTTCGGTGACATCCTGCAGGGTTTCGATGGCGCCGATGACGCGGCCTTCGCCGTCGCGGATCGGAGCGGCGGTGAAGAACAGCCAGCGCCCGCTCTCGCCCAGGTTGGGGAAGAAATTTTCTGCCTCGAAGGCATCCTCGATGGTCTTCGAGCGGCGGAAGATGTTGTGGTAATAGGTGTCGAAACGCTCCTCCAGGCTGCCGTCGACGATCAGGTCGGCCATGATCGGTCGTGCCTCGGGATAGAAGGCCTTCCACTGATCCCAGGTGCCGACCATGCGTTCCGCCGGTAGCCCGCTGATGTTGGCGCAGGCCTTGTTCCAGTGGGTGATGCGGTTTGAGGCATCGATCACCAGGGTCGGCACGGGATCGCCGTCGATGATCTGCGACAGGAACAGTTCCAGGTTGCGCCGGGTTTCGGTCGCGCGCCGGTGCTCGGATTCGAGCAGGCGCCGGTTGCTTTCCTTGAGGGCCTCGGTGCGCTCCGCCACCTTGGCTTCCAGGCTGCGGTTGAGTTCGCTCAGGGCGTCGTTGCGGGCGCTGATGATGCGGTAGAGCGAGGCCATCGCGTCGAGCATGCTCGACGTCGCCGGGTCGGTGGTGATCTTCGCTGCGGCGTCGTAGGCCGCCTGCGGACTGTTGCCGCCGCGGATCAGTTCGATCTGGCGGACCATGGCCTTGTCCATGCCGAGGATGTGCTGGGCCAGCCAGCTGGTCAGGAAGTTGAGCAGGTATTCGAGGTCGCCGCCATCGGCGGACGAGTCGCGCAGGCGCACGACCTGTTCGGCGAAGCTGCGATGGACGGCGACGTGGCGCTCGACGAAGCGCGGATCGCAGTGGCTTTCGGCCATCAGGGCTTCTTCGTGGGCGAAGTGCACGACTGCATAATTCACCAGCTGGTCGAGTACCTGCGCGACCGCTTCGGGTGAGGCGTATCTTGACTGCAGGTCGATCAGCGCATTGATGATGCGCACCAGTTCCTGATGTTCGCCGTCGACCTGCGCTTCGCCGGTCATGTAGCGTTGGTCCCAGACAAAGGCATCCATGTTCAATCCTCTCCGGCCTGCGGGCCGAGTACGCGCAGGACTTCTTCAAAGGTGGTGGCGCCGGCGGCAATGCGTTCGGCGGCGTGGTGGGCGATGTTGCGTTGTCCCTTCTGGCGGACCAGACGACGGATTTCATGGATGCTCGCGCTGCCGGCAATGCGGTCGCGCAGATGGTCGTCGAGGGTCAGTACCTCGTAGATGCCGATCCGCCCCTTGTAGCCGCTGCCGTGGCAATGGTTGCAGCCGGTGCCCTGGCTGGTTTGCTTGATTGTCGAAAAGGCCGCGCCAAGACGGGCGCGCAGTGCCGGGTCAGCCTCCCGGATGGTGGCGCATTCCGGGCAGACGCGGCGGACCAGTCGCTGGGCGATGATGCCTTCGAGTGCGGTGGCGATGACGTAGGGCTTGAGGCCAAGGTCGAACAGGCGGGCAATGGTGGCGATGGCCGAGTTGGTGTGCAGCGTCGAATAGACCATGTGTCCGGTCAGGGCAGCGTGAAAGGCCACTTCGGCCGTCTCGAAGTCGCGTATCTCGCCGAGCAGGATGACGTCCGGGTCCTGGCGCAGCAGTGCGCGCAGCACGCTCGGGAAGGTCAGACCGATCTTTTCCCGGATCAGCACCTGGCCGGCCATGTCGAGGTAATACTCGACCGGGTCCTCGATGGTGACGTAATTCTTGTCCGGCGTAGCATCGTGCTGGAGCAGCGAGTACAGCGTCGTGGTCTTGCCGCTGCCGGTCGGTCCGGTGGCGAGGATGATGCCCTGCGGCCGGGCGACCATGTCGCTGACACGGCGCAGGTCGTCGGTGGCGAAACCGAGCCCGTCGAGCGAGTGCACCGCCCCGTTGCGGTCGAGGATGCGCATGACGATCTTCTCGCCGTTGATCGTCGGCAGCGTCGAGATGCGCAGATCGACCATGCGCATCGGCGTCTTCACCGTGATGCGGCCATCCTGCGGCCGGCGGCGTTCGGAGATGTCGAGCTCGGCCATGATCTTCAGGCGCGACACCAGCGATTGGTGGAGCTGGTGCGGTATCTGGATTTTGTCCGTGAGCACACCGTCGATGCGGTAACGTACGACGACGCTCTTGGTCCGGGGCTGGATGTGAATGTCGGAGGCGCCCAGGCGGATGGCTTCGAGAATGATCGCGTTGGCCAGCCGGATCGCCGGCGGCGCCTCGGTGTCGCGCAGCAGGTCCTCGAGGCGGGCATCGTCGCTGTCCTCGATGACGATTTCGATGCCTTCGTAAGGATCGGGGGAGCCAACCAGGGTTTCCAGTTCCTTGAAATCGACCTCGTCGTCCTTGCCGTAGATTTCGTCGATCTTGCGCCGGATGTCGGCGATGTCGGCGGTGACCGTGTCGATGTCGAGGCCGGCGGTGAAACGGATTTCCTCGATCAGCCCTTCGTCGAGGGGGTCGGCCATGGCCAGCAGCAGACGCCGGCCCTGCAGTTTCAGCGGCACCACCAGCTGCCGGCTGCAGAAACTGTGCGGAATCAGCTCGGTCAGGGCCTTGTCGACCTGGAACTCGGGGAGTTGCACCTCGTCGATCAGCATCTCGCTTTTCAGCAATTGGCGGATACGGCGTTCCGGGACCCAGTCCTTTTCCAGCAACAGGACGATCAGCGCTTCTTTCCGGCGTTCCTGGAGTTGGCTGAGTTCCTGCAGCTGCGCGGTGGACAGCAGGTTCTGCTTGTGCAGCATGATGCCCAGGCGGCTGCGGTTGGAGGCGGCGAGGCGCGACAGGGCCCAGATTTCCTTGCTCTTCTTTTCGTTCTCGGCCTTCAGCGCCCGGTTGCGGCTGATCAGGTCGTACTGTTCGAGGGCCAGGGCGACGGTCACGCGCAGGTCGTCGTCGTTCCAGGGTTTGAGAATGAACTTGTAGACCGCGCCCTCGTTGATCGCCCCCATCACGGCATCGGTGTTGGCGTGGCCGGTGAGCATGATGCGGATGGTGTCCGGCGAGCGCTGCTTGACCTCGCGCAGGAAGCGGGCGCCGTCCATGCCGGGCATCATGAAGTCGCTGATGACCAGGTGGAAGCTGCCTTCGGCCATGCGTTGCAGGCCTTCCTCGCCGCTGCCGGCCGTCACCACCTCGTAATTCTCCTGGCGGAAGACGCGGTTCAGGGCACGCACGATGCCCGGCTCGTCATCGACGATCAGCAGCCGGTAGCGCGGCGGCGTCAGATGGCTGGCCGGCGCCTGGGCGGCCGGGGTCTTGCCGGTAAACAGGTTGGAGTAGTCGGTCATGGCGGGGCGGGAAAGTCGATGGTGACGGTGGTGCCGGCATCCGGCCGACTGCTCAGGGAAATGGTCCCGCTATGCGCGAGGACGATGCTGCGCGCGGTGGACAGGCCCAGACCGGCACCGCGGCCGACGCCGCGGGTCGTGTAGAAAGGTTCGAAAGCGTGTTCGAGCTGATCCGCACGCATGCCGACGCCGCTATCCTGGATGCGGATGGACAGGGTGTCCGCGGTGGCCTGCGAGCTGACCTTGATGGTGCCGGGTTTGCCGCTGTCGCTGACGGCCTGGACGGCATTGCGCAGGATGTTGAACAGGGCCTGCTTGAGATGGCCGGGCAGGCAGACCATCGACGGCATGGGCAGCAGGTCGAGTTGCAGGCCGATGCCGGGTGGCAGTTGCGCTTCGATGACGGCCGCCGCCTGGCGGATGCATTCGTTGATGTCGGTGAATGCCTCGCTGGCGCGGTCAACATTGGAAAAGGCCTTGAGGTCGCCGACGATGCGGGCAATGCGCTCGAGTCCCTGGTCGCTTTCGTGCAGCAGTTCGCGGCCGTCTTCGATGAGGAAATCGAGGTCCAGGGCCTGCCAGGCCGGCAGGTCCGTGGTCAGGCGTTCGCGCAGGCTGGAAAACTGCGTCAGGTAGCGCTGGAAGCTGCTCAGGTTGCTGCGCACGAAGCCCAGCGGATTGTTGATCTCGTGGGCCATGCCGGCAGCCAGTTGACCGACTGAGGCCAGTTTTTCGGCTTCGTAGAGCATCTGCTGGCGCTCCTCGAGTTGTGCGACCTGGGCCTTGACGCGGGCGTCGAGCTCGGCCGCGAGCTGGCGGTAACGTGCTTCCGACGCCTGCAGGTGGGCATGCTTGCGCTTCAGGGATTCGAAATCCTCGGCCACGGCTTCCAGGTGGAGTGCCGAGGCCATGTGATAACGCACCTGGGTGCGCAGGATGCCATGCAGCAGTTCGCCGGCGGCGGCCAGTTGTCGGTCGTCGGCGCTGGCGCTGTAGACAACGGCCACCGGCTCGAGCTCCAGGGCAACCGCCCGGTGCCGGGCGCCGGGCGCGATCCGCCCGAAGCGGGCATTGCCGTTGCCGTCGGCAATGGCACAATCGCCACCGAGCAAGGTGGTCAATGCGCCGCCGACACGCGCCAGCTGGGCCGGATCGAGCAGGTCGCCGAGTTGCCATTCGCGGTCGAAATTGGCGTCGCTCATGGCTGTCCCAGCAGGCCTGCGACAAAGGCCGCTTCGCTCAGTCCGTGTTGTTCGGCCAGGCCGCAGGCCGCGTTCTGGCGGTGGTAGAGCAGGCTGAGCAGGGTGGCGAAGGTTTCGCGTACGCCGCGGCCGTGCAGGGCCGAAGCGAAATGCACCGGCCACGGCGTGTTGCCCCAGCGGCCGAGGATTTCGGCTTCGGGGACGGCGCTGGGCAGGTCGCACTTGTTGAACTGGACAAGCAGCGGCAGGCGTTCGAAATCGATGCCGACGCGGGCGCAGTTCTCGGTCAGGCTGCGGAAGGATTCGGCATTGTTGGTTTCCTGGTCGCGCTGGTTGTCGGCGATGAAGGCGACGCCGTCGGCGCGCGACAATACGGCCTTGCGCGTTCCGTCATGGGCGACCTGGCCGGGCACGGTGAACAGGCGACACTTGATCAGCAGGCCGGACGGCGCCCGAAAGCCGAGCGGCAGCAGGTCGAAGAACAAGGTGCGGTCGTCCTGCGTTTCCATGGTCATCACCTCACCCTTCAATTCCGGCGCCAGCAGGTCGTGCAGACGCAGGAGATTGGTCGTCTTGCCGCTTTGCGCCGGTCCGTAATAGACCAGTTTGAAACTCAGGCGCTTGTCGTCCAGTTCGGGCATGCGTCAATCCGGGGTGTCGTCGAGCACCACCGAGCCGTCGGGGCCCCAGTTCACCTTGGTGATGCCGGGTTCCATCCGCTCCAGGCGTTCGGCTTCGACCTGTTCGGCGGTCTTGTCGCCCATTTCCACGCGCACCAGATCGGCCAGCTGGCGGTTTTCCAGCAGCAGTTCGCGGTGGGCCAGGGCCTGGGCAATGGCCGACATCAATTCGTAATCGTTCCACGGCTTGCCGACGAAGCGCTCGATGCCGACTTCGTTGACCGCACGAACCAGAGCGTTCAGGTCGGCATAGCCGGACAGGATCAGGCGCGCGGCATCGGGCTGGATGGCCCGGGCCTGCTTGAGGAACTCGATGCCGTCCATTTCCGGCATCCGGTAGTCGCTGATGAACAGGTCGAATTCTTCCTGTCGCGCACGCTTCAGCGCGTCGCTGGGCAACTCGCAGGCCACGACTTCGAGCGCGAACTGCTTGTTGCCATAGACGCAGGGGGCGGCCCGCAGCAGGCGTTGCAGGGCTTTCAGGATGGAGGTTTCGTCGTCGACGATCAGGATGCGGCTCATTTTTCTTCCTGGCGAATGTAAACCGTGAGGTTGTATTGTTCGACCTGTTCCATGCGCTCCAGCTGGGCGATGATTTCGGCCTTGAGGACGCTGCCGGTGGCGAGCAGCAGGTAGCCGTCGCGGTGCATCAGGTCGCGGCTGACGACCATGCCCGGCTTCAGGTGCATGGTGCGCAGCGGGATCTCCACCGGTCCGGTCTTCAGCGTCTCGGCGATCATCGGCACGAAGGCATCGACGGCTGCCGGGTCATAGCGCTTGCCCCGGTTCTCGACCAGGAAATCCAGCGCTTCCGTGGGCTTCAGCGGGCGTTGCACCAGCGTGCCGACCTGCAGCGAGTCGTAGTCGTTGGCTACCGCCAGCAGCCGCGCGCCCTGGGGGATGGCGATGCCGGCCAGGCGGTCCGGGTAGCCGCTGCCGTCGTAGCATTCGTGATGGTGACGGACGATCAGCGCGGCATCGCGGAAACGTTCGATGCCGAGCAGGATGTTCTGGCCGATCACCGGATGTTTCATCACCTGGGTCCGCTGTTCGGCGCCGAGCAGGTTGTAGGGTTTGCCGAGCAGGTCGTCGGGCAGACCGAGCTTGCCGATGTCGTGCAGCAGGCCGGCGAGCATGATGTTCTGAACCTCGGCCTCGCCCAGGGCGAGGCGCTTGGCCAGCTTGCGGGCATTTTCGGCAACGCGCCGGCCGTGGCCGGCCAGTTGCTTGCCGGCCGGGCCGCTGCGCAGCTCGATAAGGCCGGCGAAGACCTGGACGCTGGTCATGAAGGATTTCTTCAGTTCGCCATGTGCCTGTTCGACGAAGGCCAGGGCCTGGCGCAACTCGGCCGTGCGGTCGGCAACCTTCTGTTCCAGGCCGGCATTGAGGGCTTTCAATTCCTCGTTCTGTGCCTGCGTCAGCGCGGTCAGCCGCCGGTTCTCGGATTCCAGGCGTTGCCGCTCCAGTGCCTCGCGGACGACGGTCTGGATCTCGTTGTCGTCCCAAGGCTTGGCGATGTAGCGGTAGATTTCGCCTTCGTTGATCGCGGCCACGGTCGAACTGATGTCGGCGTAACCGGTGAGCAGGATGCGCATGATCTGTGGCCAGCGCTGTCTGACCTGCTTGAGGAAGGTGGCGCCGTCCATTTCCGGCATGCGCATGTCGGAAATGATCAGGTCGACCGTTTCGCGTTCGAGGATTTCCAGCCCGGCGGTGCCGCTTTCGGCCGTCAGGATGCGATAACCCTGCGGACGGAACAGCCGGCGCAGGGCGGACAGGATGCTGGCTTCGTCGTCGACGAGCAGCAGGGTGGGCGCGTCGCTGGGCTCGCTCATTGTTTTCTCTCCTGGGCGGCGCTGGTGTCGGGGTGGATGGGCAGGGTGATGCGGAAGGTCGTGCCGCGGCCGGGTTCGCTGTCTACGCTGAGTTGGCCCTGATGGCGCTGGACGATGTTGTAGGACACCGACAGGCCGAGGCCGGTGCCCTGGCCGACCGGCTTGGTGGTGAAGAAGGGCTCGAAGATGCGGCGCAGGTTTTCCGGCGGAATGCCCTTGCCGGTGTCGGCAATCTCGATGCACACCTTGTCGTCATCCAGACGGCGGGTGCGGATGGTGATCGTTCCCTTCTGCTCGATCGCGTGCCCGGCATTGACCAGCAGGTTCATGAACACCTGGTTGAGTTGCGAGATCAGGCAGAACACCGGCGGAAGCTCGCTGTATTCCTTGACCACCTGGCATTTGTACTTGAGTTCGTTCCAGACGATGTTCAGCGTCGAATCCAGCCCCTGATGCAGGTCGGCCTCCTGCCATTCCTGCTCGCCGACGCGGGCGAAGGTCTTCAGGTCCTGGACGATCTTGCGCACCCGGCCCAGGCCGTCCTTCGATTCGGCGAGCAGCTTGAAGATGTCGTCGCGGACGAAATCGAAGTCGCGTTCTTCACGCAGTTGCTCGATGGATCTCAGGTTGGGGCAGTTTTCTCCCTGGTGCGCAGCCGCATCGGCGTAGGCGTCGAGGATGGTCATCAGGTCGTTGAGGTAGCCGGTCAGTGTGCCCAGATTGGAATGGACGAAGCCGATCGGATTGTTCAGCTCGTGGGCAATGCCGGCCGCCAACTGGCCGATGGAAGCCATTTTTTCCGATTGCAGCAACTGGTTGTTGGCGTCTTCCAGGCGTTTGTTCAATTGCTGCTGACGGGCCAGGTTGTCGGCGATCAGCAGCTGCTGTTCCTTGCGTTCGGTGATGTCGGTCAGCACCCCGTCGTAGAAAACCGGCAGTCCGTGCGCGTCGCGAGTCACCTTGGTCCGGTCGACGACCCAGATCACCCGATTGTCGGCGGTGATCAGTCGGTATTCCTGCTCGTAGCCGGTGGCGCCGGCCGCCGTATGGCGCATGACCTCGTCGCCGACCCGGACCAGGTCGTCGGGGTGCACGATGCTGGCGAAGTCGGGCTGGCCGGATTGCAGCTGCTCCGGTGTGTAGCCCCACTGGCTGACGTTTTCCGAAACGAACACCACCGGCCAGCCGTTGCTGGCGGCCCAGCGGAAACAGACCACCGGGCTGGCGTTGACTACCTGCATGGCCAGCCGCAGGGCGCGGTCAGCTCGCTGGCGGCGGACGATGCGCCAGGTTTCGTTGGCCAGCAACTGGACGGTTTCGACATCGTAATTGTCGTAATCCTCGCGGCTGTTGCCGACGCTGAAGATCATCCGCACTTGCCGGTCTTCGCAGACCGGGACGCTGATCAGGCGGTGCAGCAAGGGCATGGCTTCATTACTGATGTTGTTCAGGCGTAGGGCGCTGGCGCTGTGAGCCACCTCATGCCAGGGCGCGCTGCGGTCGTTACCCAGCGTCTCCGGCGTCTTGCGCGAACAGATCTGCAATTCGATCGGCTGGTCCTCGGCGGCGACGATGTGGAGCAGGGCGAACTGACTGCCGGTCAGCGATTCCGCGCGTTCCAGTGCCTGTTGCATGAATTCCCGTTCGTCGAGGCCCTCGGCCTGCTGCGGTAGTTCGATCAAGGCTAACGAGCGGCTGACCTGGTTGGCGAATTGCCTTTCGGCCAGTTGGCGCTGGGTGATGTCCTCGATGACCACGGTGAAATAATCGACCTGGCCGTTATCCAGCCGGATGGCCCGGGCCGCCAAGCTGACGAAAACGATGCTGCCGTCGGGGCGGAGAAAACGTTTTTCCAGATTGAAACCGTCACGCTCGCCGGCCAGCACACTGTTGAATAACTGGATGTTGAGTTCCCGGTCGTCGGGGTGCGTCAGGGTGATCCAGTCGCAATGCGTCAGGAAGTCCTCGCTGTAGCCGAGCATCCGGCATAGGGCGGGATTGACCTCGACCCAGTGGCGGTCGATGGTCGAGCGCGCCATGCCGACCGTGGCATGGTCGAAGAAGGCGCGGAACTGCTGCTTCTCGCGCTGCAGGCGGTTCAGCAGCAGGCGCGGCAAGACCAGGGCTAGCAGACCGAGCAGGGCAACCAGCGGCCAGGCCAGGGTCGACAAGTTGCCGGGGTCATTCGGGGTCATGATGTCTCCCGATCATGATTGTCCTGCTGCTTGTCCTTGGCCAGGCGGAAAGCTTCGCGGATTTCCTCGCGCAACTGGTCATCGTCCCAGGGCTTGGTCAGGAATTTGTAGATGGCACCCCGGTTGATGGCGCCGGTGACCGAGTCGAGGTCGGTGTAGCCAGTGAGCACGATGCGGATGGTTTCCGGGTAAAGCTGGCGTACCCGGGCAAAGAACTCGGTGCCGGACATGTCGGGCATGCGCTGGTCGGAGAGGATGACGTGTACCGGCTGCTTGGCCAGGTGCTCGAAAGCGTCGAGCGGCGAGGTCGCGGTCAGGATCTGGAAGCCTTCGCGGCGCAACAAGCGCGACAGGGCGTTGAGGATGTTCGGTTCGTCGTCGACGATGAGCAGGGTCTGCTTGCCGCTCGACGGGATGTCGGCGATCGGCAGGCTGGTCCGCCCGGCCAGCAGTTGTTCGAATTCGGCGGCCGGCAGGGCCGGGCTGAACAGGAAACCCTGGATCGCATCGCACCGGCGGCCGCGCAGGAATCGCGCCTGGGCTTCGGTTTCGACACCCTCGGCGAGGATGGCCAGGTTCAGGCTGCGGGCCATGACGATGGCGGCCGTGGCAATGGCGGCGTTGACCGGGTTCTCGATGATGTCTTCGACAAAACTCTGGTCGATCTTGATCTTGTCGAAAGGAAAGCGCGAGACATAGGAGAGCGAGGAGTAGCCGGTGCCGAAGTCGTCGAGCGAGAGCTTGACGCCGAGTTGCTTGAGCTTGCGGCACATGGCGATGGCTTCGTCGGCGTCGTGGATGAATGCGCTTTCGGTGATTTCCAGTTCGAGCAGATCGGCGGGCAGGCCGCTTTCGGCCAGCGCCCGGGCCACCGTGCGATCCAGTCCGGGCTGGCGGAACTGGCGGGCCGACAGGTTGACGGCCAGGCGCAGGGGGGCGGTCAGGCCCAGGTCGTGCCAGCGGCGTGCCTGGGCGCAGGCGGTGAACAGCACCCATTCGCCGATCGGAATGATCATTCCATTGTCTTCGGCCAGGGGGATGAACTCTGCCGGAGAGACCTTGCCGAAAGCGGGATTCTGCCAGCGTAGCAGGGCCTCCATGCCGATCACCCGGCCGGTTTCGAGACTGACCTGGGGCTGGTAGTGGATCGACAGTTCGTCGTTCTTGAGCGCACTGCGCAAGGCGCTTTCCAGGCCGAGCCGGCGGGCCGCGTCGGCATCCATTTCCGGCGCGTAGAAGCGGAAGGTGTTGCGCCCGGCCTGCTTGGCGCGGGACAGGGCGATGTCGGCGGTCTTGAGCAGGTCGTCGGCGCCGTTCCCGTCACGTGGCGCCAGGCTGATGCCGATGCTGGCAGTGAGCAGCAAGGTCTGCTCGCCGATCATGAAGGGGTCGCCGATGGCATCGAGCAATCGCTGGGCCAGGGCGATGGCATCGCGTTCGTGGCTGAGGTTGGCCATGACGAAACCGAATTCGGTACCGGAGCGTCGGCCCAGGGTGTCGCCTTCGCGCAGCAATCCCTGCAGGCGGCGGGCGACTTCCTGCAGCAGTGCGTCGCCGACCGGCGGCCCGAAGCTCTCGTTGACCAGGCGGAAATGGTCGAGGTCGAGCAGGATCACCGCCGTCTGGCGTTCGAAGCGGCCGGCGTTGATCAAGGCCTGGGCCAGGCGGTCGGTCAGCAGGCTGCGGTTGGGCAGGTCGGTCAGCGGATCGTAGCTCGACAGGTACTGGATGCGTTCGGCGGCCTCGCGTCGTTCCGACAGGTCGCTGAACAGGCCGACGTAGTGGGTCAGCTTGCCGTTGCTGTCGCGTACGGCGGAAATGTGCAGCCATTCATTGACCAGTTCGCCGTTCTTGCGCCGGTTGGTGATTTCACCCTGCCAGCTATCCTCGTTGTTGAGCTTGTCCCACAAACCCTGGTAGAAGGCTTGGCCGTGCACGCCGGACTTGAGCAGTGCCGGCGTCCGGCCGACGGCCTCGTCGGCGCTGTAGCCGGTGACCTGGACGAAAGCCTCGTTGACGGTGAGGATGCGGGTATCGGGGTCGGTGATGCAGATGCCGTCGCTGATCCCCGTGAACACCACGGAAGTGAGCTGGCGTTCGCTCTCGATCTGCTTGCGGCGGCTGATGTCGGTGATCGTGCCGGCGCTGAGCAGCGAGCCGCCGCCTTCGTCGATACGCAGCGACTGTCCGCGTCCCTCGACCCACAGCCAGTGTCCGTCGGCGTGGCGCAGACGGAATTCCTCGACCGAGATCTCGGTGCCGGGCGGCGGCGGGTGACGGACGGCCCGCTCGATCCGGGCGCGGTCCTCCGGATGGACATGGGCCAGACTGGCGCTCAGCGTCCCCGGCGACTCGCCCAGGCCGAGCATCCGGCAAAGATCGGGATTCCATTCCATGCGCTCGCCGTCGCGATGAAATTCCCAGATGCCCAGGCCGGTGGCCGACAAGGTCAGTTGCAGGCGGGTCGCCAGTTGCTGGTTTTCCAGCAGGCGCCGCGACACCTCCTGCTCCAGCGAGGCGTTCTGGCGGGCCAGTTGGTCCCTGGCCAGCTTGAGCTCCAGGTGGTTGCGCACGCGGGCCCGGAAAACCGGCGCCTGCAGGGGCTTGGCGATGTAGTCGACGGCGCCTTCGAGCAGCCCGGAGTGCTCGTCGCCGGGCGAGTCGAGGGCCGTGACGAAGATCACCGGGATGTGCCGGGTGGCCGGGTTGGCGCGCAGTCGCGCCAGTACCTCGTGACCGTCCATGTCGGGCATCATCACATCGAGCAGGATGAGGTCGGGTTGCGGAGCGAGTTCCGCGTACTGCAGGGCGGTCGGGCCATCCTCGGCAAGGCGGATATCGACGTCCAGTTCTTCCAGCATGGCCGAGGCCACTGCAAGGTTCGATGGCAGATCATCGACAGCCAGCACAACCGGGCGCTGCGTCCTGCCTGTCAGGGATTCCGGTTCTGCCATCAGATCCTCCTTGCGGATTTGTCAGTATTGTTATTTTGTTCCCCTGCCACGGTCAAGGCAAGCCGCCAAGGTTAAAATGTGCAACTTTTGCGTGTCATGGGCAAGCGCCATGGGTGCTCTGTCGGCACGCCGGATCAATTTTCCGCAGGAAATCCTCATGCTGCAAAAACTCGCTGCTTTCCCCGGCGTTGCCGGTCCTGTTGTGGTCATCGTCATGGATGGCTACGGTTTGCCGGCCAATGATGCGGGCAGTGCCATTGCCGCGGCCCGCAAGCCGAACCTGGACCAGTTGTTTGCCACCTGCCCGAATATTCGCCTGCGGGCTCATGGTACCGCCGTTGGCATGCCGTCCGACGACGACATGGGTAATTCCGAGGTCGGTCACAACGCCATCGGGGCCGGCCAGGTTTATGCCCAGGGGGCGGCGCTGGTCGCCAATGCGATTGCCGACGGCGCGATCTGGGCCGGCGAGGCCTGGCAGCAGATCGTTGCCGGCGCCAAGGCCGGGCGTGGCGTGATCCACTTCATCGGGCTGTTTTCCGACGGCAATGTGCACAGCCATATCGATCACCTGAAGGCCATGGTCCTGCGCGCCAAGGCGGAAGGTGTCGCCTGCGTGCGCATCCACGCGCTGCTCGACGGTCGCGACGTGCCGGAAACCAGTGCGCTCGACTACGTTGTGCCCTTCGAAGCCTTCCTGGCCGAGCAGTCGACCGGAGGGTTCGACGCCCGCATCGCCTCCGGCGGTGGGCGCCAGTACATCACCATGGACCGCTACGACGCCAACTGGGCGATGGTCGAGAAAGGCTGGAAGACGCATGTGCTGGGCGAAGGCCGGCAGTTCCCGAATGCGACGGCGGCGGTGAACGGCTTGCGTGAAAGCCATCCCGGTACCATCGATCAAGACTTGCCCGAATTCGTCATCGCCGACGAAGGCCAGCCGATCGGTACCATCGAGGATGGCGATTCCGTCGTCTTCTTCAATTTCCGTGGCGACCGCGCGATCGAGATCACCCGCGCCTTCGTCGAAGCGGATTTCGACAAGTTCGACCGCGTCCGCTACCCGCAGGTGACCTACGCCGGCATGCTCCAGTACGACGGCGACCTGCAGTTGCCCAAGCGTTTTCTGGTGGCGCCGCCGGCGATCAAGGACACCTCCGGCGAGTGGTTCAGCAAGCTTGGCCTGGCGCAATTCGCCTGTTCCGAGACGCAGAAGTTCGGCCATGTCACCTATTTCTGGAACGGCAACCGTTCCGGCAAGTTCGCCGGCGAAACCTGGCAGGAAGTCCCGAGCGACGTCGTGCCCTTCGAGCAGCGGCCTTGGATGAAGGCGGCCGAGATCGCCGACGCCATGATCGCGGCGATCGAGTCCGGTCAGTACCAGGTGCTCCGCTGCAATTTCGCCAACGGCGACATGGTCGGCCACACCGGCAATTTCCGCGCGGCGACGATGGCCGTGGAAGCCGTCGACCTGGCGCTCGGACGTTTGCTGAAAGCGGTCGAGGCGGCCGGCGGCGTGGCGCTGATCACCGCCGATCACGGCAACGCCGACGAAATGTTCGAACTCGACAAGAAAACCAAGCAGCCGGCGCAAAATCCGGATGGCTCGTTCAAGGCCAAGACCGCGCATACGCTCAACCCGGTGCCGCTGATCCTGTTCGACGCCGCCAGCGGCGGCCGGCTGGCCCTGCGCCAGACGGAAAGTGCCGGCCTGTCGAACATTGCGGCGACCGTCGCTGCGTTGCTCGGTTACGAGCGCCATCCGGCCTGGGACGAGAGCCTGCTAAGCGTTGGCTGAGCTCGGCAGTCTGCCGGCAAGCCACTTGTCGAGCATGGCGAACAGCACTTCCGGCCTGACCGGTTTGGCGATGAAATCGTTCATGCCGGCTTCGAAGCAGCGGGCCTTGTCCTCGACGAAGGCATTGGCCGTCATCGCCAGGATGGGGGTGTCGGCGTAGTCCGGGAGTTCGCGGATGCGCCGGGTGGCTTCCAGGCCGTCCATGTGCGGCATCTGCATGTCCATCAGGATCAGGTCGTAGGCGGTTGCTGACGCCATCTGCAGTGCCTTCTGGCCGTCTTCGGCGCAGTCGACCCGCAGGCCGATTTCGTCGAGCAGCATCTGCGTGATTTCCCGGTTGATCGGCTCGTCCTCGGCCAGCAACAGGCGGATGTTCCGGTTGCGCAGGTCTTGCGGGGGCGCCGGCGATGGCTCGTTCGAAAGCTCGTTGCCGGCGGTCTGTCCGCGCTTCAGGCGGGCGGTGAACCAGAAGGTGCTGCCCTGGCCGGGGATGCTGTCGGCACCGACCTGGCCGTCCATCAGTTCCGCCAGCTTGCGGGTGATCGCCAGACCGAGGCCGGTTCCGCCGTACTTGCGGGTGGTCGAGTTGTCGGCTTGTTCGAAAGCCGAGAACAGGCGTTCCAGCGCTTCGGGCTCGATGCCGATGCCGGTATCGGCGACAGAAAAACGCAGCAGCACGGAATTGCCGGCGTCTTCGAGTACCTCTGCCGACAGCTTGATGCTGCCGTGTTCGGTGAACTTCAGGGCATTGCCGGCATAGTTGAGCAGCGCCTGTTGCAGACGGATCGGGTCGCCGGTCAGCGGGTCGGGCAGTGGCGGCACA
Source organism: uncultured Azonexus sp. (assembly GCF_937982035.1). NCBI lineage: Bacteria > Pseudomonadati > Pseudomonadota > Betaproteobacteria > Rhodocyclales > Azonexaceae > Azonexus > uncultured Azonexus sp. The sequence goes on along the minus strand of NZ_CALJNI010000008.1, from coordinate 63,122 downwards.
TTGACGATCAGGCGGATGTTCTTGCTTTCCGCTTTCGGCTGCAGCATCGAGACAATGTTGCCGAACAGCGCGGCGATATTCACCGAGGTGCTTTCCAGCGTGAATTTCCCGGCTTCGATCTTGGACAGGTCGAGTACGGTATTGATGATGTTGAGCAGGTGGGTGCTTGCCGACTCCAGTTTGTCGAGGCGTTCCCGCTGCTCGTCGGTCAGGCCGGCGCGGCGGATGAGGTGGGCCATGCCGGTGATGGCGTTGAGCGGGGTGCGGATTTCGTGGCTCATGTTGGCCAGGAACACGCTTTTCGCGACATTCGCGCTCTCCGCGGCTTCCTTGGCAATTTCCAGTTCTTCGGTACGCCGCGCCACCAGTTCTTCCAGGTGCTGGCGGTAGTGCGCCAGTTCGGCTTCGGTGCGACGGCTTTCGGTAATGTCGCGGGCGATGACCATCAGCGCCAGGCGGCTGCCATCCCTGGCCATGAGCGGGAACTTGCGGACTTCGCAGATGCGCTGCGGTTGATTGTCCGCATTCAGGTATTCGATGCTGCAGGAAATGTCGCCGGCGCCCCAGGCCGCCTCGTCGGTGCTCGCCGCCTGCTCGTGGAATTTCCGGAAGGCCGGGCGTTCGCGCGCCAGTTCGCGGTTGGTCTTGCCCAGCCAGGGAAAGCCGTGCAGTGCCAGGATGTCTTCAGCGGCATGGTTGATCTGCTGCCAGCGGTTGTTGCCGTCCTTGAGCACGACGGCGTCGGGCAGGGCATCGATGAAGCTGGCCAGACGGGCGTTGCTGTCGCGCAGCGCGGCATGGGCGTTGTCGATATCGGTGATGTCGCGGAAGGCAACGACCGAGCCGCAATGGCGACCGTCGCGCCACAAGGGATTGACCGTCAGGATGACCGGGAAACCGCTGCCGTCCTTGCGCCAGAACCAGTCGTTGCCGCTGCGCAGCAAGCCGTCGCTGACGGTCTTGTGCACCGGGCAGTCGTGGGCCGGATAGATGCTGCCGTCGGCATGGTGATGGTGGAACAGTGCGTGGGTGTCGGCGTTGAGGATTTCCTCGGCGGCATAGCCGAGCAGTTCGCAGGCGGCCGGGTTGACGAAGATGCAGCGGTGCGCCTCATCAAGCCCGAAAACGCCTTCGCCGAGCGCTTCGAGTATCGATTGCTGGCGGGTCAGATGGGCGGCCAGTTCCTCGATGCGGGTTTCGACGGCACTGGCCATGACGGCGAAATTCTGGCTCAGTTCGCCGATTTCGTCGGTGACCGTCGCCGGCAGCGGTGCCCGGTAATCGCCTGCGGCAATCCGGCTGCTGGCGGCGGCCAGCATGGCCAGGTGGCGGGTCAGCCAGTAACCGGCCGCGGCCAGCACCAGCGTCGTCAGCAGGATGCCGACGATGGCGATCAGCGAGCCTTGCCAGAGCAGTTCGCGGCGGGCTTCGTTGAGGAATTTCAGGGACAGGCCGTACTGCAGGTCGCCGTAATGCTGGCCGTAAATTTCGATGGGAAAGCGCGCGTGAATCAGGTCGTTGCCCTGTCGGCCGGGGGGCGGCAGAGCATCGCTTTCCGGCCAGCGGCTGCTGGCCAGGCGGTGGCCTTCCGGGTCGGTGAGCACCAGGTAGTCGATGTCCTCGTTCTGTTGCCAGCCATCGAGAATGTCGCGCAACGTGGCGTAATCGCGGGTCGCCAGCGGGACCACCACGGCGACACGGTAGGCTTGCTGGATGGCTTCCTGATGGCGAAGCGTCTGCGTGTTGAGCCGGTCGTCGATCAGGCGCAGGCCGTTGGCGATCAGCACCGCGAGGACCAGCAATTCGATGGCCAGTGCGGCGAGGAGGAGGCGGAAGCGCAAACTGCGGGTGAATGCCGGAAGCTGCAAGCGGATTACCTCATCATCTGCCGGGTTGGTTCGATGAAGTCCTGCAGGCTGTCGAGGTCTTCTTGCGAGACCGGGACATAGGCCTTGTAGCCGGTTTCGATGAAGAAGGCCTTGCCTTCCGGCGTGTCCGGGAATGCTGCGATGGCGAGCCGGATGCGCTCGATGTCGGCATTGCCCAGGCGCCGGTTGACCAGGGTCATGACATGGGGGACGCTGATGTCGCTGGTCAGCAGCCGGGTGCGGGAGCGGACATCCTCGGGAATCTGACGCAGCGGCGTGTGCGTGGTGATTGCCGCGTCGGCCGTGCCGGCGACGACGGCGGCGACGGCGGCGCCGTGCGAACTGTACTCGACGACGCGGAAATCGCGATTGAGGACGAAACCCTTGTCCTGCAGCCACTTGATGCCGCCGATGGAGGAAATCGATAGACGGCTGGAGAGGGCGATGGTCTTGCCGCGCAACGCTTCCGCGGCGTTGATCGGTCCATCCTGGCGGACCACGAAAACCGGTTGCAGGTCGATCGCATAGCGGAACAACAGCAGCATTTCCCGATTGGCGGCCATCGCTCCGAAATGCGGTCCGGTGATGGCCAGGTCGAAGTCGCCGGCAAGCAACTGGTTGACGTGCGTGAAGTAGTCGGGCGAGGTGTAGACCACGACCTTTCTGCCCAGTTTGCGTTCGAGGTGGGCGGTCAGCGGCTGGTGCGCCTTGATCAGGGCCAGCGGACTGTTGAAGGGCATGATGCCCAGCTTCAGCGGGGGGGCTTCGCCGGCACCGACGGAGGTCGCCATTCCCAGGCTGGACAGGGCGGCAATGCGCAGTAAGCCGGCAAGTCGAGACAGTAGGGTCATGATATCCCTGAAGCGGCTGCGGGAATGCAGCGCCCGAATTGTCACTCAGAAGCCCGGTGGCGGCAACTTCTCGAGACAGTGTTGCCGCTTAGTCCTGGTGCGCAGCCCAGCGCCGCCGGTAGTGCGCCGGCGCCATTCCGGTCCACTCGACGCAGGCACGATAGAAGGCCGACGTGTCGTTGTAGCCGAGATCGGCGGCGATGCGGGCGACCGGGTCGCGGGTCTTGACCAGCCGGGCCAGCGCCATGTCGCGGCGGAGCGCATCCTTGATGCTGCGGAAACTCGAACCTTCCTCTTCGAGCCGGCGGTGAACCGTTCTCGGCGACAGGTGCAACCGGGCGGCCACGTCGTCGAGTGCCAACGGCGCTGGCATGGCGGCGCGCAACAGGTCGCGCACGCGGATGACCATTTCACGGTCGCGCCGGTAGAGCGTGGTGATCTTGCCCGGGGCGCCGTCGAGAAAGGTGTTGAGCGCCGCTTCGTCGCGGCGTAGCGGCAGTTCCAGCAGGTTGGCGTTGAAGCTGGCGATCAGGCTGCCCTTGCCGCCGGGCAAGGTTGGTGCGAAGCGTGAGTCCTCGGTGAAGATCAGCGCGTAGTCGGCGGCATGCGCCGGACGGCGATAGGGGAATATCACATGGTCGAGCGCCAGGCCGCGGCCGGCCAGCCAGCACGACAGGCCATGCAGCAGGCGCAGCAGCCATTCGAAGGCGAAGATCCGGCCGGGGTCGTCGCATGCCTCGGCCAGCCGGCGTGTTTCGCCGATGACCAGTTCCGCCTGGCCGTGAGCGCGGCGTACGGATACGGCGAGATCGGGCAGGGCGATGCGCAGGAAGCGGCTGGCCCGGTGCAGCGCTTCGGCCAGTGTCGGGGCGCTGAGGCAGGCACGGCAGAGAAATTCGAAACTGCCGCAGCGCATCGGTTGCGAGAACAGGCCGAAGCCTTCGTCGTCGAATTCGTGGTTGATCAGGTTGTACAGCGCCGCATAGCGTTCGATGGGAATGCGCCTGGCGGTGTCTGCAATATCGATGTCCGTGGCCCGCAGTAGCGGGCCGGGATCGATGCCCCGTCGCTCAAGTCCGGCCAGCATGCCGGTAACAAAGCCCATCGCGACAGAGGCTTGCCTGCGGTTTGTCGGTGCGGGATTGGTGCGATGCAGCATCTTGGCCGGTCCGGAATGCTCTGGTGGCATAGACTAACATCTTGGCGGAATTTGCACGATAGGCGTCAATCCCCACAATGGTGCGATGGGCAAAGCGGCCTAAGATGAATGCCTTTCCATCCGTACTGCCGAGGTTGCCGTCATGACCGATCTTTCCGTCGCCAAGAAACTCGTCCCCTACAAGCCGAAGAACAAGGTCCGTTTCGTCACTGCCGCCTCGCTGTTCGACGGTCACGATGCGTCGATCAACATCATGCGCCGCATCCTGCAGTCGACCGGTTCCGAGGTCATCCACCTCGGCCACAACCGCTCGGTGCAGGAGATCGTCAATGCCGCGCTGCAGGAAGACGCGCAGGGCATCTGCATCACCTCCTACCAGGGCGGTCACGTCGAGTTTTTCAAGTACATGATCGACCTGCTCAAGGCCAACGGCGGCGAGCACATCAAGGTCTTCGGCGGCGGCGGTGGTGTTATCGTGCCGTCCGAGATCAAGGAACTGCACGCCTACGGCGTGACCCGCATCTACGCGCCGGAAGACGGCGTGCAGATGGGCCTGCAGGGCATGATCAACGAAGTCGTCGAGAAGTCGGACTACGACGTCGCCGACCAGGGCGTACCGAGCGCCGAGCAGGTCGTTGCCGGCCTGAAGGGGGGCGACCGCCGTCTGCTGGCGCGCGTCATCACGCTGCTCGAGAACGGCTCGGCACCGCAACTCAAGGAGCCGCTGCTCAAGGCGGCGGCCGAACTGAGCACGCCGGTGCTCGGCATCACCGGCACCGGCGGCGCCGGCAAGTCGTCGCTGACCGACGAGCTGGTCCGCCGCTTCCGCCTCGATCAGGGCGACAGCGTGAACATCGGCATCGTCTCCATCGACCCGTCGCGCAAGCGCACCGGCGGCGCGCTGCTCGGCGACCGCATCCGGATGAACGCCATCGAACATCCGAACATCTTCATGCGCTCGCTGGCCACCCGCGACACCGGCAGCGAAATCTCGGTCGCACTGCCCGAGGTCATCGCCGCCTGCAAGCTGGCCGGCTTCGATCTGGTCGTCGTCGAGACTTCCGGTATCGGTCAGGGCAATGCTGCCATCGTCCCCTTCGTCGACCTGTCGCTGTACGTGATGACGCCGGAGTTCGGTGCCGCCTCGCAGCTGGAGAAGATCGACATGCTCGACTTCGCCGACTTCGTCGCGATCAACAAGTTCGACCGTAAAGGCGCCGAGGACGCGCTGCGCGACGTGCGCAAGCAATACCAGCGCAACCGCGAACTGTGGACGACGCCGACCGAGGACATGCCGGTGTTCGGGACCATGGCCGCCCGTTTCAACGACGACGGCGTCACCGCCCTCTACCAGGCGCTGGTTCCGGCGCTGACCGAGAAGGGCCTGAAGCTGAAGCCGGGTTCGCTGCCGCTGGTCACCGTCAAGCAGTCGTCGGCCAGCCGCGCCATCGTGCCGACCGCCCGCGTTCGCTATCTGGCCGAGATCGCCGATGCGGTGCGCGGTTATCACAAACATGTCGACGAACAGGTCAAGATCGCCCGCGAGCGCCAGTCGCTGCGCATCGCCAGGAACGTGTTCGCCGGCTGCGACAAGAATGTCGCCGACTTTGACGAACTGCAGGCGTTCAAGGACAGCCAGCAGGATCCGAAGGCGAAGAAGCTGCTCGACATGTGGCCGCAGACGCTGGAAGCCTATTCCGGCGACGAATACGTGGTGAAGATCCGCGACAAGGAAATCCGCACCAAGCTGACGTCCGAATCGCTGTCCGGCACCAAGATCCGCAAGGTGATCCTGCCCAAGTACACCGACGACGGCGAAATCCTGCGCTTCCTGATGAAGGAAAACGTTCCCGGTTCCTTCCCCTATACCGCCGGCGTCTTCGCCTTCAAGCGCGAGGGCGAGGACCCGACACGGATGTTCGCCGGCGAAGGCGATGCATTCCGCACCAATCGCCGCTTCAAGAAGGTGTCGGAAGGCATGCCGGCGCACCGTTTGTCGACCGCCTTCGACTCGGTCACGCTCTACGGCTGCGACCCGGACGAGCGTCCGGACATCTACGGCAAGATCGGCAACTCCGGCGTGTCGATCGCCACGCTCGACGACATGAAGGTGCTCTACGACGGCTTCGACCTGGTCTGCCCGACGACCTCGGTGTCGATGACGATCAACGGCCCGGCGCCGATCATCCTGGCCTGCTTCTTCAACACCGCCATCGATCAGCAGATCGCCAAGTTCGAGCAGGAAAACGGTCGCCAGCCGACCGAGGACGAAGCCGAGAAGATCCGCGAATGGGTGCTCAAGACCGTCCGCGGTACCGTCCAGGCTGATATTCTGAAGGAGGACCAGGGCCAGAACACCTGCATCTTCTCGACCGAATTCGCGCTCAAGATGATGGGCGACATCCAGGAGTTCTTCGTCCATAACCAGGTGCAGAACTTCTACTCGGTGTCGATCTCCGGCTATCACATCGCCGAAGCCGGGGCGAATCCGATCAGCCAGCTCGCCTTCACGCTGTCCAACGGCTTCACCTACGTGGAAAGCTACCTGGCGCGCGGCATGCACATCGACGACTTCGCGCCCAACCTCTCCTTCTTCTTCTCCAACGGCATGGACCCGGAATACTCGGTGATCGGCCGTGTCGCCCGCCGCATCTGGGCCGTGGCGATGAAGAACAAGTACGGCGCCAACGAGCGCAGCCAGAAGCTGAAGTACCACATCCAGACGTCCGGCCGTTCGCTGCACGCCCAGGAGATGGACTTCAACGACATCCGCACGACGCTGCAGGCGCTGATCGCCATCTACGACAACTGCAACTCGCTGCACACCAACGCTTACGACGAAGCGATCACGACGCCGACGGAAGAGTCCGTGCGCCGCGCCATGGCTATCCAGCTGATCATCAACCGCGAGTGGGGCGTCGCCAAGAACGAGAACCCGAACCAGGGTGCCTTCGTCATCGACGAACTGACCGACCTCGTGGAAGAAGCCGTGCTCAAGGAATTCGAAGCCATCGCTTCGCGCGGCGGCGTGCTCGGCGCCATGGAAACCGGCTACCAGCGCGGCAAGATCCAGGAAGAGTCGATGTACTACGAGCACAAGAAGCACGACGGCTCCTACCCCATCATCGGCGTCAATACCTTCCTCAATCCGAAGGGCATGGCCCAGCAGGAAATCGAACTGGCTCGCTCGACCGAAGAGGAGAAGCAGTCGCAGATCAAGCGCCTGCGCGATTTCCACGCACGCAACGCCGATAAAGCACCGGCCATGCTGGAAAAGCTCAAGCAGACCGTGATCGAGGACGGCAACGTCTTCGCCGTGCTGGTCGATGCAGTGCGCTGCTGCTCGCTCGGCCAGATCAGCTCGGCACTGTACGAAGTCGGCGGCCAGTACCGCAGAAGCATGTAAGCAGGCCCCGCAAGGGGAAAGGCATTCCGGACCCGAACAGGGCGGAGGAGAAAATAAGACGGCGAGGCGATGTACCTCGCCGTTTTCCATTGCGGTGCCGGTTGGCCTGGCGACGCTTGCCAAGATGCACGTGCTGGGATTTAATAACTGACCAGTCAGTCATTAACGGATGTGCCCAGATGTTTTCTCCTGCTTCCCGGTCCTTTGTGTGCAGTGACGCACGCTCCATCGAAGGGGCTGCGTGTGTCTGACTCCTCCATTCCCGTGCAGCGCCGCCGGCGCAAGGAAGCCCGGCCGCATGAGCTGACCGCCGCCGCCCTGACCCTGTTCGTCGAAAAGGGCTATGCCGCCACGCGTCTGGACGAGGTTGCGGCGCGGGCCGGTGTGTCGAAGGGGACGCTCTATCTGTATTTCGACAGCAAGGAGGCCTTGTTCCAGGCTGTCATCCGCGAGGGCGTGGTGCCGGCGATCGAGGCCGGCGAAGCGATGTTCGCCGAGCCGGGCAGCGATCCCCGCGCCTTGCTGCGCGCTTTTCTCGAAGCCTGGTGGGCGCGCATCGGCAGTACCGAACTGGGGGGCATTCCCCGGCTGATCATGGCCGAGGCCGCGAATTTTCCCGAGGTTGCGCGTTACTACAACGATGCCGTCATCCAGCGCGGGCTGGCGCTGCTGCGCGGTGCCGTGCAGCGCGGCATCGATCAGGGCGTCTTCCGGGCGGTCGATACGACGGTGATCGACGTCCTGCTGATTTCGCCGCTGATCCATCTGGCCGGCTGGCGCAGTTCGCTGGCGCCCTGCTGCGGTAGCAACATCGACCCCGATGCTTATGTTCAGGCGCATATCGACATGGTTCTGCATGGTCTTGCAGCGACGCCTTCCGGAGCCAGTTCATGAAACCGTCCGTCATTCAGGCTGCCCTGATCCTGTCCTTGCTGGTGAGCGCTTGCTCGCCGCCGCCGGACGCGCCGCCGGCGCCCCGGGCAGTGCTGGTGCGTACGCTGGGAAGCGCCGCCGATGCGGCGCAGGCGCAGGTTTATTCCGGGGAAGTGCGGGCCCGCCATGAGAGCGAACTGTCTTTCCGGGTCGGGGGCAAGGTGCTCGAACGCAAGGTTGACGCCGGGGCTCAGGTGCAGGCCGGGCAATTGCTGGCCCGGCTCGATCCGCAGGACGCGCGTTTGTCGTCCAGCGCGGCGGCTGCCCAGGTGGCCGCCGCCGAAGCCGAGGCCGGCCTGGCGCGGGCCGAATTCAAGCGCAGCGAAGCCTTGCTGCAGCGCAATTTCATCAGCGCTTCGGCACTCGACCTGCGGCGCAGCGCGCTTGACGCCGCCGAGGCGCGCTTGCGCCAGGCGCAGGCGCAGGCCGCCGGCACCGCCAATCAGCAGTCCTACACCGAGTTGCTGGCCGACAGCGCCGGGGTGATCACGGAAGTCAGCGTCGATGCCGGCCAGGTGGTGGCGGCGGGTCAGCGCGTGCTGCGCCTGGCCAGGCCGGGCGAGCGCGAGGTGCTGGTGCATGTGCCGGAAAGCCGCCTGGCCGGTCTGGTCGTCGGCGCGCCGGCCACGGTGCGTTTGTGGATGGCGCCGGAACGCAGTCTGTCGGGCCGGGTGCGCGAAGTGTCGCCGTCGGCTGACCGGGCGACCCGGACCTATGCGGTACGGGTGGCGATTGCCGATGCCGACGATCTGCCGCTGGGCGCGACGGCGACCGTGGCGCTGGCCGATGGCGGGCCGGCACAACTCGCCCTGCCGCTGGCGGCGGTGACCCAGCGCGAGGGCAAGGCCACGGTGTGGCTGGTCGACGCGCAGCAGAAGGTGGTGCCGCAGACGGTCGAGATCGCAGCCTTGCGCGAGGATGCGGCGATCCTGAAGACAGCCCTGCCGGCCGGCTCAAGAGTGGTGGTGGCCGGCGTGCACCGGCTGATCGAAGGCGAAAGCGTGCGTCCGCTGGAAGCGGGTAGTGCGCCGGCCCTGGATGTGCGGCGATGAAAGCCCGGCGGCAGCGCTTCAATATTTCCGAATGGGGTTTGCAGCATCAATCGCTGGTGCTGTATTTCCTGGTCGCCCTGACGGTGATCGGGCTCTATTCCTATACCCGCCTGGGCCAGTCCGAAGACCCGCCGTTCACCTTCAAGGTCATGGTGGTGCGGGCCGAATGGCCGGGTGCCAGCGCGCGCGAGATGGCCGAGCAGGTCACCGACAAGATCGAGAAGAAGCTGCAGGAAATTCCCGAGATCGATGTTGCCCGCAGCTATTCCAAGCCCGGCGAAAGCATGGTCTTCTTCCTTGCCCGCGATTCGGTCCATTCGCAGCGCATGCCGGCGGTGTGGTACCAGGTGCGCAAGAAGATCGGCGACATCCAGGGCACGCTGCCCAGCGGCGTGCGCGGCCCGTACTTCAACGACGAATTCGGCGACACCTACGGCAACCTGTTTGCCCTGGTCGGCGAAGGGGTGTCGCCGGCCGACCTGAAACGCCACGCCGATGCGATCCGCAGCGAATTGCTGCGGGTGCCCGACGTGGCCAAGGTCAGCTTTTTCGGCGAACAGTCGCAACGCATCTACATCGAACTGTCGAATACCAAGCTGGCGACCCTGGGGGTCGGCATCGCCGAGATCGCCAATGCCCTGTCGGCGCAGAACGCAGTCACCGGCGCCGGCTTTTTCGAGACCGACGAGGAGCGTATCTGGCTGCGCCCGTCCGGCGCTTTCGACGAAGTCGAGGCGATTGCCGACACGCTGATCCGCATCGGCGGGCGCAGCTTCCGTCTCGGCGATGTCGCCGAGGTCCGGCGCGGGGTTGAGGATCCGCCGAGCGAACGCATGCGCTTCATGGGCGAGGACGCTTTCGGCATCGGCGTGTCGATGCGTGCCGGTGGCGACATCGTCGCCCTGGGGCGCAATCTGGATACGGCAGTGCAGCGGATCGAGGCGCAACTGCCGGTCGGTATCCGCTTCGAGCGGGTCGCCGACCAGCCGCGGGCGGTGCGCAATTCGGTCAGCGAGTTCGTCAAGGTGCTGGTCGAGGCGGTGGCCATCGTCATGGCGGTCAGCCTGCTGTCGCTCGGCCTGCGCACCGGGGTCGTCGTCCTGATCATCATCCCGGTGGTGCTGGCGATCACATTCATGTTCATGCACATGCTCGGCGTCGGCCTGCACAAGATTTCGCTCGGCGCCTTGATCATCGCTCTCGGCCTGCTGGTCGACGATGCGATCATCGCCGTCGAGATGATGGCGACCAAGATGGAGCAGGGCTGGGAACGCACCCGGGCGGCGAGCTACGCCTACACCTCGACGGCGATGCCGATGCTGTCCGGCACCCTGGTCACCGCTGCCGGCTTCCTGCCCATTGCCACCGCGGCTTCCGGGGTTGGTGAGTACACACGTTCGATCTTTCAGGTGACGGTGATCGCGCTGCTCGTGTCCTGGGTGGCGGCGGTGTTGTTCGTGCCTTATCTGGGTTTTCACCTGCTGCCCGATTTCCGTAAAAAGCATTGCCAGCCGTCGCGACTGGCCGGACTGCTGACGCGTCTTTCCCCGGCACTCGGCCGCCGCCTGGCCGAGCGTGAGGTCGCGCACGAGCAGGTTCACGACGAATATGCGATCTATCACACGCCCTTCTACCAGCGCTTCCGTCGCCTGGTCGATGCTTGCGTGCGCCACCGCTGGCCGGTGATAGGGCTGACCGTGCTGGCCTTCGCGCTGTCCATGGTCGCCTTCGTGCGCCTGGTGCCGCAGCAGTTCTTCCCCGACTCGACGCGCCCGGAGCTGCTGGTCGATCTGCGCCTGGCCGAAGGCGCTTCGCACCAGGCGACGGAAGCGGCGGTTCATCGTCTCGAACAGTTCCTGACCGAGCAGGAAGGCATCGACAACTACGTTGCCTGGCTGGGCGGCGGCAGCCCGCGTTTTTACCTGCCGCTCGACCAGCAACTGGCGCAGACCAATTTTGCCCAGTTCGTCATCCTCACGGCCGGTGTCGAGGAGCGTGAAGCCCTGCGCGGCAAACTGATCCGCCTGTTCGAGGAGGAACCCTGGCCGTTACGGGCCATGATCAACCGCCTGGAAAACGGGCCGCCGGTCGGCTTCCCCGTCCAGTTCCGGGTGAGCGGCAGCGATACCGGCGAATTGCGGCGTATCGCGCATCAGGTGGCGGCGCTGCTGCGCGAACATCCCGAACTGTCGAACGTCCATCTCGACTGGGAAGAGCCATCCAAGGTCGTGCGCCTGAAAATCGACCAGGACAAGGCTCGCCTGCTCGGCGTGTCGAGCAGCGACATCGCCCGCCTGCTGTCCACTTCGCTGCAGGGGACGACGGTGACGCAGTATCGCGAGGGCAACGAAACCCTGGCCGTGGTGCTGCGCGGTGCCCGTTCCGAACGCGTCCATCTCGGCCAGCTGCCCAACCTCGCGGTGCCTGTCGCCGGCGGGCGCAGCGTGCCGCTGGCCCAGATCGCGACCGCCGAATACGGCTTCGAGGAAGGCGTGATCTGGCGTCGCAACCGCCTGCCGACGGTGACCGTCCGCGCCACCCTGTACGGCAAGGTACAACCGGCGGTGGTGGTCGGCCAGCTGACCCCGGCCGTCGATCAGGTGCGCAGCGCCCTGCCGCTCGGTTACCGGGTCGAGGTCGGCGGCGCCGTCGAGGAAAGCGCCAAGGGCGGCAGCTCGGTGGCGGCCGGGGTGCCGTTGTTCATCCTGGTCGTGCTGACCGTGCTCATGCTGCAACTGCAGAGTTTCTCGCGCACCGTCATGGTAGTGCTCACCGCCCCGCTCGGCATGATCGGCGTGACCCTCTTCCTGCTCGCCTTCAATCGGCCGTTCGGCTTCGTCGCCATGCTCGGAACGATTGCCCTGTCGGGCATGATCATGCGCAACTCGGTGATCCTGGTCGACCAGATCCGCCAGGACATGGCCGCCGGCCGTCACGCCTGGGAAGCCATCGTCGAATCCACCGTGCGCCGTTTCCGGCCCATCGTGCTGACCGCCGCGGCCGCCATTCTGGCAATGATCCCGCTGTCGCGCTCGGCCTTCTTCGGGCCGATGGCGGTGGCGATCATGGGCGGGCTCACCGTTGCCACCCTGCTGACCATGCTCTTCCTGCCGGCACTCTATGCCGCCTGGTACCGGGTCCGGCCGCCGGCCTGAGCTCGCGGGCAGCAACAATTCCTTACGCAATCGCTGCCGTTTTTGCCGGACAATTCAGCTCATCAAGGATAGACCCGAGGAGACCGCCATGTCCAAGCACGATGAACTTTCCCGCAATCTTCAGCGCAACGGCGTCACCCGCCGCCAGGTGCTCTGGCTGTTCGGTGCGGCGGCGGTGTCCGGGTGCGCGCAGTCGCCGGTCGGCGGCAAGTCCATCCTGGTCGGCATGAGCGAGGCGCAGGAGAAGAGCATCGACCAGCAGGTCTCGCCGCAGCAGTTCTCGCAGGATCTCGGACCGGTGCAGGATGCGCGGATCAACAGTTATGTCAGTTCGGTCGGCCAGCGGCTCGACAAGCTGACGCACCGGCCGCAGATGCCGTACTCCTATCGCGTGCTCAACGCCAATTACGTCAACGCCTATACCTTCCCGGGCGGGGCGATGGGGATCACGCGCGGCATCATGGTCGATCTGCAGAACGAAGCCGAACTGGCGGCCCTGCTCGGTCATGAAATGGGCCACGTCAATGCGCGCCACGCCGCACAACGCCAGGGGCAGGCGATGGTCGCCCAGGTCGCGGTGGCCGGTGCCAGCATTGCCGCGTCGAACAGCCAGTGGGGCGGGCTGGTCTCGATCGGCAGCCAGTTGGGCGCCAGCGCCCTGCTGTCGAGCTATTCGCGCGACAACGAGCGCGAAGCCGATGCGCTGGGGCAGGAATACATGGTCCGGGCCGGTTATCCGGCCAGCGGCATGGTCGCCCTGCACCAGTTGCTGGTCGATCAGCAGAAGGAATCGCCGGGCCTCTTGCAGACCATGTTCTCGACGCATCCGATGAACGTCGAGCGGCGCGACACGGCGCAGCGGCTGGCCCAGGAGAAATATGCGGCCAGCCTCAAGCGCGATGCCGGACGCGAACGCTTCATGGACAGCACGGCCAGCCTGCGCCGGATCAAGCCGACCATCGCCGCCTGCCAGAACGGTGAAATGGCGATGGCCGGCAAGCAGTACGCCAAGGCCGAAGGCGAGTTCCGCTCGGCCCTGCAGAAGACGCCGCGCGACTACGCCGGCAACGTGCTGATGGCCCAGTGCCTGCAGGCCCAGAACAAGACCGGCGACGCCATGCGTTACGCCGAGGCGGCCAAGGAAATCTATCCGCAGGAAGCGCAGGCGCACAAACTGTCCGGCGTGCTGGCGCTGGGCTTGAAGGATCCGGCCGCGGCTTTCGCCAACCTTGATCGCTACGACCGCATGCTGCCCGGCGACGCCGGCATCACCTTCCTCAAGGGCGTGTCGCTGGAGGGCATGGGCAAGCGTCAGGAAGCGGCGAATCACTACGCGGCTTTCCTGCGCCGTCAGCAGCAGGGCGACGCCGCAAAATATGCCTACAGTCGCCTGCAGGGCTGGGGTTACGTGAAGTAAGCCTCAGTCGCCGAAGCGGCGCAGGCCGTCGAGGTCGATGACGTTGATGCCGCCGTATTCGCTGCGTACCAGGCCGGCTTCTTCCAGTACCTTGAGGCCCTGGTTGGCACGCTGGCGGGAAACGCCCGCCAGATAGCCCAGTTCTTCCTGCGAAATCTGCAGCAGGCGGTTGGTGCCGGGGTAGAGCACAGGATTGAACAGGGCGGCCAGGACGCGGGCGATCCGCGTGTCGATGTCGAGCATGCGCTCGTTTTCCATCATGCCGATGAACTGGCCCAGGCGTTCGTTCAACTGGGCGATCATGTAGCGGTTGAACGGAATGCTGTGGTCGAGCAGCCACAGGAAAGTGGCGCGGTTCATGAAGGCCACGCGCGTCTCGCGGATGGCCATGACATCGTAGCGGCGCGGCTCCTCCTTGAGCAGCGAGCCCTCGCCGAACCAGCCGCCGGTGGTGATGCCGGTCAGCGAGGTGGTCTTGCCGGTGGTCCAGTGGCTGGCCATCTTGCCCAGACCGCTGACGATGCCCATCCAGTGCGTGACCGGTTCGCCCTTCATGCAGATGAAGGCGCCCGGCGCAAAGCTGCGCTCGACCGTGCCGGCCAGGGCGCGCTGCATCTCCTCTTCGCTCAGTGCCTGTCCCCACTGGGATGCGCGTAGCAGTTCCTCAGCGTTTTTCATTTTTTTTCCGGATTGTCTGCCGAACGACAATTATACGCTGCACCTGTGCTTACACTGGGTCTCAGGTCAGGAAAAGCCGGCGCCTGCAAGTCTGGTGTAAGAATGCCGGCGCCACAATGAAGCAAATGACAGATGACCGCGAACAACGAGTCGCGGCGGAGGAGACAATTTATGCCCACGCAGGCGAAAATCGCCGCGCTGGATGGTTTGCACACCTTCCCGCGCCTGCTGTTGCATCACGCATCCACTCGTCCCGGTGCGCCGGCCATCCGCGAGAAATCGCTGGGTATCTGGCAGACCTGGACCTGGTTCGACGTCGCCGAGCGCGCTCGCGCGCTGGCCTGCGGCCTGGCTGAACTGGGCTTCAAGCGCGGCGACAACCTGGCGATCATCGGTGACAACCGTCCTCACCTGTACATGATGATGGCCGCCGCCCAATGCCTCGGTGGCGTGCCGGTGCCGCTCTACCAGGATGCGGTGGCCGCGGAAATGCTGTTCGTCCTGCAGGATGCCGGTGTCCGCTTCGCCATCGTCGAGGACCAGGAACAGGTCGACAAGCTGCTCGAGATCAAGGACCAGCTGCCGGCACTCGAACACATCATCTACGACGATCCGCGCGGCATGCGCCATTACAACCAGACCTTCCTGCACGACGTGCATGAACTGATGGAAATGGGCCGCATCCACGACCGCAATCATCCCGATTTCCTCAACCGCGAGATCGAGCAGGGCCATTTCGACGATGTCTCGGTCATGCTCTACACCTCCGGTACCACCGGCAAGCCGAAGGGCGTCTGCCAGACGCACGCCTCGTTCATCGCCGCCGCCCGTGGCGGCATCGAAGTCGACCGGCTGACCGCCGACGAGGACATCCTCTCCTACCTGCCGATGGCCTGGGTCGGCGACCACCTGTTCTCGTTTGCCCAGGCGATGGTCGCCGGGTTCACGATCAACTGCCCGGAGTCGGGCGAGACGGTGATGACCGACCTGCGCGAGATCGGGCCGACCTATTACTTCGCCCCGCCGCGCGTTTTCGAAGGCCTGCTGACCTCGGTGATGATCCGCATGGAGGACGCCGGCAAGATCAAGCAGAAGCTTTTTCATCACTTCATGGATGTGGCCAAGCGCTGCGGTGCCGACATTCTCGACGGCAAGCCGGTTTCCGCCGGTGACCGCCTGCAGTACGCACTCGGCAACCTGCTGGTTTACGGGCCGCTGCGCAACGTGCTCGGCATGAACCGCATCCGCGTCGCCTATACCGCCGGGGCGGCGATCGGGCCGGAACTGTTCAGCTTCTACCGCTCGATCGGCATCAACCTCAAGCAGCTCTACGGCCAGACCGAAACCTGCGCCTACGTCTGCCTGCAGCCTGACGGCCACGTCAAGTCCGACACCGTCGGCGCGCCCGCGCCGGGCGTCGAGATCAAGATTGCCGACAACGGCGAAGTGCTGGTCAAGGGGCCGATGCTGCTCAAGGGCTACTACCAGCGTCCGGACGCCACCGCCGAATCGATCAACGCCGACGGTTACTTCCTCACCGGCGACGCCGGCTTCCTCGATGCCGACGGCCAGCTGAAGATCATCGACCGGGCCAAGGACGTCGGCAAGCTGACCAATGGCGGCATGTTCGCGCCGAACTACATCGAGAACAAGCTGAAGTTCTTCCAGTTCATCAAGGAAGTGGTCTGCTTCGGCAACGAGCGCGACATGGTCTGCGCCTTCGTCAACATCGACGTCGGTGCCGTCGGCAACTGGGCCGAACGGCGCGGCATCGCCTACGCCGGCTACACCGACCTGGCCGGCAAGCCGCAGGTGCTGGAACTGATCCGCGAATGCGTCGAGGAGGTGAACGCAGCGCTGGCCGGCGATGCCATGGTTGCCGATTCGCAGGTGCATCGTTTCCTGGTGCTGCACAAGGAACTCGACCCGGATGACGACGAGCTGACGCGCACGCGCAAGGTGCGGCGCAATTTCGTCTCGGAAAAATACAAGGTGCTGATCGATGCGCTGTACGAGGGCAAGGCCTCGCAGTTCATCGAAACCGAGGTCAAGTTCGAGGACGGACGCCGCGGCAAGGTATCAGCCGACTTGAAGATCGTCGACGCCAAGACCTTCCCGGTCGCCGGCAAGACGGCGTAAGGAGAACAGAACGTGAGCAGAAAAATCGGCGACGTCATCCTTGACCTGCAGAACATCTCGCTGCGCTTCGGCGGGGTCAAGGCACTGACCGACATTTCCTTCGATATCCGCGAGCACGAAGTGCGCGCCATCATCGGCCCGAACGGGGCCGGCAAGAGCTCGATGCTCAACGTCATCAACGGCGTCTACCACCCGCAGGAAGGCAAGATCTTCTATCGCGGCGAAGAACGTCGCAAGATGGAGCCGCACATGGCGGCCAGCACCGGTATCGCCCGCACCTTCCAGAACATTGCGCTGTTCAAGGGCATGAGCGTGCTCGACAACATCATGACCGGGCGCAACCTGAAGATGAAGACCAACATTCTGCTCCAGGCCCTGTGGCTGGGTCCGGCGCAGAAGGAGGAAATCGAACACCGGCGCAAGGTCGAGGAAATCATCGACTTCCTCGAAATCCAGCATATCCGCAAGACCCCGGTCGGCCGCTTGCCCTATGGCCTGCAGAAGCGTGTCGACCTCGGCCGGGCCCTGGCCATGGAGCCGCAGATCCTCCTGCTCGACGAACCGATGGCCGGCATGAACGTCGAGGAAAAGCAGGACATGTGTCGCTTCATCCTCGACGTCAATGACCAGTTCGGCACCACCATCGTGCTCATCGAGCATGACATGGGTGTGGTCATGGACATTTCGGACCGGGTGGTCGTACTCGACTACGGCAAGAAGATCGGCGACGGCGTACCCGATGAAGTACGCAGCAATCCGGAGGTCATCAAGGCCTACCTGGGTGCCGGACACTAAGCGGAGCGGAACATGGGATTCTTTGTTGAAACACTGATCGGCGGCCTCATGGCCGGCATGCTGTATTCCCTGGTGGCACTGGGCTTCGTGCTCATCTTCAAGGCCTCGGGGGTCTTCAACTTCGCGCAGGGGGCGATGGTGCTGTTCGCCGCGCTGGCCATGGCGCGCTTCTCCGAATGGGCAAACATCGCGCTGGGCGGTGACAGCCTGTTCCTGGCCAACCTGATCGCCTTCCTCGGTGCCGGCGTGGTGATGTTCATCGTTGCCTGGATCATCGAGCGGCTGGTGCTGCGCAACCTGGTCAACCAGGAAGGTGCGACGCTGCTGATGGCCACCCTCGGTATTGCCTACGTGCTCGAAGGCGTCGGCCAGACCATCTTCGGCGGGCAGATCTACACGATCGACGTCGGCATGCCGAAGGACCCGGTGATCATGTTCGAGTCGCTGTTCGAGGGCGGCATCATGATCAACAAGGAGGACTTCATCGCCGCACTGATCGCTGCCGTGCTGGTCGGCGTGCTGACGCTGTTCTTCCAGAAGACGCCGACCGGTCGTGCCCTGCGCGCGGTGGCTGACGATCACCAGGCGGCGCAGTCGATCGGTATTCCGTTGAACCGGACCTGGGTCATCGTCTGGTGTGTCGCCGGTATCGTCGCTTTGGTGGCCGGCATCATCTGGGGTTCCAAACTCGGCGTTCAGTTCTCGCTGGCGACCGTGGCGTTGCGCGCGCTGCCGGTGGTCATCCTCGGCGGCCTGACTTCGGTCCCCGGCGCGATCATCGGTGGCCTGATCATCGGTGTCGGCGAAAAGCTCTCCGAAGTCTATCTCGGCCCTTATGTCGGCGGCGGTATCGAAATCTGGTTCGCTTATGCGCTGGCCCTTGTTTTCCTGCTGTTCCGTCCGCAAGGACTGTTCGGCGAGAAAATTATCAACCGCGTCTGACCACGGCTAAACGGGAGAATACAAAGTGATTTATCGCGAAAATGGCCAGTTCAAGACGACTTACGCGGCCGACCAACAAATCTTCACCATCGCCCAGGACAAGTGGTTCGTCCTCGGCCTGATCGCCTTCGCCTTCATCGGCGTGCCGATGCTGGCCGACGAGTACATGTTCCGGGCGATCCTGATTCCCTTCCTGATCCTGTCGCTGGCGGCGCTGGGGGTTAACCTCCTGGTCGGTTACTGCGGCCAGATCACGCTCGGGGCGGGGGCCTTCATGGCCATCGGCGCCTACGCGGCGTACAACTTCATGATCCGCGTCGATGGCGTGCCGCTGGTCGCGGCCTTGCTGCTCGGGGGCGCGACGACTGCAGCGCTGGGTATCATCTTCGGGATTCCCAGCTTGCGTGTGCGCGGCCTCTACCTGGCGGTGGCGACGCTGGCGGCGCAGTTCTTCTGCGACTGGGCCTTCCTGCGTCTGGGCTGGTTCACCAACTATTCGCCGTCGGGTTCGGTGTCGATCTCCAACCTCAGTGCGTTTGGCTGGGCGATTGACAGCCCGGTCGAGAAATACCTGTTCTGCCTGCTTTTCCTGGTCGCCTTCGCCTTCTTTGCCAAGAACCTGACGCGCGCCAGCATCGGTCGGCAGTGGATGGCCATCCGCGACATGGATGTGGCCGCCGAGGTCATCGGCATCCGGCCGATGTGGGCCAAGCTGTCGGCGTTCGCCGTGAGTTCCTTCTTCATCGGCGTCGCCGGTGCCTTGTGGGGCTTCGTGCACCTGGGTTCCTGGGAGCCGGCCGCCTTCTCGGTCGACCGCTCCTTCCAGTTGCTGTTCATGGTCATCATCGGCGGTCTCGGTTCGATCATGGGCAGTTTCTTCGGTGCCGCCTTCATCGTCATCATGCCGATCTTCCTGAACCAGGCCCTGCCGGCGCTGGGCAGCCTGTTCGGTATCGCCATCTCGACGGCGGGCGTTGCCCACGCCGAATTCATCATCTTCGGTTCGTTGATCGTGTTCTTCCTGATCGTCGAGCCCCATGGCCTTGCCCGCTTGTGGGCAATCGCCAAGGAGAAACTGCGTCTGTGGCCATTCCCCCACTGACGCGGCATGCGCAGTACCCACGCTTCACTTATAACAGGAGGAGACAACCCATGAAATTTCGTTCCCTGGCCCTTGCGGCCGCCATTGCCTCGGTTGGCCTGAGTGCCGCTGTCGTCAGCCCCAGTGCTCATGCCCAGGCTAAGGAGCAGTTCTTCCCGGTGCTCGTCTATCGCACCGGTGCCTACGGTCCCAACGGCACGCCGTGGGCCAACGGTTACGTCGATTATCTGAAGCTGGTCAATGCCAAGGGTGGCATCAACGGCGTCAAGATCAGCTTCGAAGAATGTGAATTCGCCTACGCCACCGACCGTGGTGTCGAGTGTTACGAGCGCCTCAAGGGTAAAGGCGCCACCGTCTTCCAGCCGCTGTCCACCGGGGTGACCTTCGCCCTGACGGAAAAGGCGCCGGTCGACAAGATTCCGCTGGTGACTGCCGGCTACGGCCGCAGCGAGTCGCAGAACGGTGCCGTGTTCGACTGGAACTTCCCCTTGCTCGGAACCTACTGGGTCGGCGCCGACGTCGCCATCCAGCATCTGGGCAAGCAGTACGGCGGTCTGGACAAGTTGAAGGGCAAGAAGATCGCGCTGGTTTACCACGACAGCCCGTACGGTAAGGAGCCGATCCCGCTGCTGCAGGAACGGGCGAAGATGCACGGCTTCACCCTCCAGTTGCTGCCGGTTGCCCACCCGGGCGTCGAGCAGAAGGCGACCTGGCTGCAGATCCGCCGCGAGCGTCCGGACAACGTCCTGCTGTGGGGCTGGGGTGTGATGAACTCGACCTCGCTGAAGGAAGCCCAGGCGACCGGCTATCCGCGCGAGAAGATGCTGGGTATCTGGTGGGCCGGTGCCGAACCCGATGTCAAGGACGTCGGCATGGGCGCCAAGGGCTACAGCGCGATCACGCTGCAACACGGTGCCGAGCCGAATTCCAAGGTGGTCAAGGACATGCTGGCGATGGTCCACGCCAAGGGCCAGGGGACCGGCCCCAAGGATGAAGTCGGTTCCGTGCTCTACATGCGCGGCCTGATTTCGGCCATGGTCGCCGTCGAAGGCGTGCGCAAGGCGCAGGAACGCTATGGCAAGGGCAAGGTCATGACCGGCGAACAGACTCGCTGGGGCCTGGAAAACCTGAACCTGGACGACAAGGCGCTGGCCGACCTGGGCTTCGCCGGCGTGCTGCGTCCGATCCAGACCTCCTGTACCGACCACATGGGTTCGCCGTGGGCGCGTATCCATACCTGGGACGGCGCCAAGTGGAACTTCTCTTCGGATTGGTACCAGGCCGACCAGAAGGTGCTGCGTCCGATGGTGATGTCTGCTTCGACGCGTTACGCCGAGGAGAAGAAGATCACCCCGCGTACGCCGGAACAGTGCAAGCAATAAGCTGAAACAAACGTCCGCGCCCTTCGGGGCGCGGACGTACTGAACAGAGAGTCGACGATGAATGCTGCCAACGCGACATTCCTCAATGTGAACAACATCGAGGTCATCTACAACCACGTCATCCTGGTCCTCAAGGGCGTTTCCTTCAGCGTGCCGGAAGGGAAGATCGTTGCCCTGCTGGGCGGCAACGGGGCTGGCAAGACAACCACGCTGCGCGCGGTCAGCAATCTGCTGCACGGCGAGCGCGGCGAAGTGACCAAGGGCTCGATCGAGCTCAAGGGCGAACAGGTCCAGGCGATGACGCCGGGCGATCTGGTGCGTCGCGGCGTCGTCCAAGTGATGGAGGGGCGGCATTGCTTCGGCCACCTGACCATCGAGGAAAACCTGCTGACCGGGGCGTATACGCGTACCGACGGCAAGGCCGCCGTCCAGGAAACCCTGGAAAAGGTCTACAACTTCTTTCCCCGGCTGAAGACCCGGCGCACCAGCCAGGCCGCCTACACCTCGGGCGGCGAGCAGCAGATGTGCGCGATCGGTCGCGCCCTGATGGCCAAGCCCAAGCTGGTCCTGCTCGATGAGCCGTCGATGGGCCTGGCGCCGCAGATCGTCGAGGAAGTATTCACCATAGTCAAGGAATTGAACGAGAAGGAGGGCACGACCTTCCTGCTGGCCGAACAGAACACCAATATCGCCCTGCGCTATGCCGACTTCGGCTACATCCTGGAAAACGGCCGGGTGGTCATGGAAGGGGCAGCGAGCGAGCTGCGCGACAACGAGGACGTCAAGGAGTTCTACCTCGGGCTGTCGTCGTCGGGCCGCAAGTCCTTCCGCGAGGTCAAGCATTACCGTCGGCGCAAGCGGTGGCTGTCGTGAGCTACTACGATACCCTGGAAACCCGCGCGCCGGCCGAGCGCGAGGTGCAACTGTTCGCCCAGTTGGCGCGTCAGGTGGCGCACGCCAAGGCGCATGCGCCGCATTACGTGCGTCTGCTGGCCGACGTCGATCCGGCGGCTTGCGTCAGCCGCCAGGCCTTGAGCCGTTTGCCGCTGACCCGCAAGCGCGACCTCATCGAACTGCAGAAATCCTGCCCGCCCTTCGGCGGACTGAATGCCGGGCCGCGTTCGCGGGCGCGTCGGGTGTTTTCGTCGCCGGGGCCGATTTACGAAGTCCAGAGCCAGGAAACCGATCACTGGCGGATGGCACGCGCCCTTTACGCAGCCGGCTTCCGCCAGGGTGACCTGGTGCATAACTGCTTCTCCTATCATTTCACGCCGGGTGCCTTCATCTTCGAGGGCGGCGCCCGCCAGCTCGGCTGTTCGGTTTTCCCCGGCGGCACCGGGCAGACCGAACAGCAGATCCAGGCCATGGTCGATCTGCGTCCCGACGGTTACGTCGGCACGCCGTCCTTCCTGCGCATCCTGATCGAGAAGGCTGAGGAGAGCGGCGCTGACATCCGCAGCCTGCAGAAAGCCTGTGTTTCCGGCGAGGCCTTGCCCGGCGTCGTCCGCCAGTGGCTGGGTGAGCGCGGGATCACCGTCCGCCAGTGTTATGCGACGGCCGAGATCGGAGTGATTGCCTACGAGAGCGAGCCCGATGCCGGCCTGGTGGTCGACGAAGGTGCGCTGGTCGAGATCGTCCGCCCCGGAACCGGTGATCCGGTCGCCGAGGGCGAGGTCGGCGAAGTCGTGGTCACCACCTTCAATGCCGATTACCCGCTGATCCGCTTTGCCACCGGCGACCTGTCGGCGGTCATGCCCGGCGTCTCGCCCTGCGGGCGGACCAACATGCGGCTCAAGGGCTGGATGGGACGGGCCGACCAGACGACCAAGGTCAAGGGGATGTTTGTCCACCCCGAGCAGATTGCCGAAGTGGCCAAGCGCTATCCGCAGATTTCCCGGATGCGCCTGGTCGTCGACAATCCCGACGCTCAGGACCGGATGGTGCTTTGCTGCGAAGCCGGCGCCAGCGACGCCGCGCTGGCGGAAAGTCTGGTCAACGCGTTGCGCGAACAAACCAAATTGCGCGGCAGCGTGGAATTTTTTGCGCCCGGGGGCTTGCCGAACGATGGAAAGGTGATCGAAGATAAGCGGGTCTATTGATCCGGAATTTTCCAATGCGTTTTCTGGCGCTTGTCCTGGCCGTGCTGGCCTTGCCCCTGCAGGCTGAAGAGCCCGCCCTGAGGCCATCGGCGGGCTTGTTGTTCAAACATCCCGAGCTGGTCCGGCCGGGCAGTTGCGTTGCCTATCGCGAAGGCGGGGCCGGCTGGATCCTGGTCGAACCGCTGTACTACCTGCGCGGCACCGTCAGTTCTTCCGAGGTGACGACGCGCCGCCTGGTGCAGTGTCCGGCGGTCGCGGGCAAGACCCGCGAACAATACAGCCGCGACGAGTATGTCCGCCTGGTTCGAGCCACCCCCTGCCTGGCGGCCGGCGAGGCGGAACGTGAGGAACAGGTCGGCCTGGTCCGGCTGCGGGTCGAGTCCTGGGAAACGCCACACATGCGCAAGGCCGAAAATGCCGGGCGTTTGTACCGCGGCATGTTCCTCGACCAGCCCCTGAAAAAGGGCATGGAAGTCGAACTCGAGGCCGACCTGCTCGGCCCCTGTTCCTGATTCGCCTCAGCCGCCCAGCGTTACCGCGCCGAGGCTGACCAGACGCTCGATCTCCGCCTCACTCAACCCCAGTGCCTGCAAGCGTTCGCGGCTGTGCTCGCCGAGCAGCGGCGGGGCAGCCTGTACTGCCGCCGGCGTTCTTGAGAGTCGTGGTGCCGGCGATGGCTGACGCACCCCGGCGATGTCCACAAATGCCTGGCGCGCCTGGTTGTGCGGGTGCTCGGTCGCTTCCCGCATGCTCAGTACCGGCCACACGCAGTCGTCGCTGTCGGCGAACAGCGCCTCCCAGTGGGCTAGCGGCTGCCGGCTGAAGATTTCGCTCAGCCGCTGTTTCATGCGCGGCCAGGTTTGCGTGTCGTACTGCCGGCCGCTGAAATCCGGATCGTCGTTGAGGCCGAGGCGGGCGACAAAGGTCGCGTAAAACTGCGGTTCGAGCGGGCAGACGCTGAGCCAGCGCCCGTCGGCGCAGCAATAGACGTCGTAGAACGGGGCACTCGAATCGATCGCACATTGGCCGTGCCATTCTCCCAGTGCGTCGAGGTTGAACAGGCCGTGGGCGAGCAGGGCGGCGCCCTCGCACATGGCGGCATCGATGACCTGACCCTGGCCGCTGTTCCTGGCTTCGATCAGCGCACAGGCGATGCCCCAGGCCAGCAGCAGGCCGCCGCCGCCCATGTCGCCGACCAGGGTCGGTGGCGCCCACGGGGCGCCGCCGTGACGGCGACCGGTATCGAGAACGCCGGCGATGGCCGCATAGTTGGCGTCATGGCCGGCGCGCGGTGCCAGCGGGCCGTCCTGGCCCCAGCCGGTCATGCGTCCGTAGATCAGGCGCGGATTGGCGGCCAGGCAGACCTCGGGGCCGAAGCCCAGACGCTCCATGACACCGGGTCGGAAGCCTTCGATCAGGACATCGGCTTCGGCGATCAACTGCATGACCAGCGGCCGCACCGCCGGATTCTTGAGGTCGATGCACAGCGATTTCTTGCCGCGGTTGGCCACGGCCTTGCGACCGCCGCCGAACAGTTGCGAGGCGAAGGTGCCACCGGCGCGTTCGAGCAGCGTGACTTCGGCGCCCATGTCGGCGAGCAGCATGCCGCAAAAGGGGCCGGGGCCGATGCCGGCGAATTCGACGACCTTGATGCCGGCGAGCGGCCCGGTGGCTTTTGTTGCTGATGTCTCCATGTGGATTTTCTCGTTGTTGATGTCGGCCAAGTATCGCATGCACCGGCGGCTTCGGGCATGATCGCGGATTCAAGAGAGGATGGGTCGATGAAGGACAAGATAGATGAGCTGCTGGCACGTATTGCGGCGCTGCAGGACGAGCTGGATAACGAATATCGCCGGGCACGCGAGGACTGGGCCCGCAAGAAGGCCGAACTGGCCGATGAGCTGGCCCGCCAGCAGCGACGCTACAAGACCGGACTGTTCCGTTTCATCGTCCGTTCGCGCATTCTGGTCCTGCTGACGGCCCCGGTGATCTACGTCGGCTGGATTCCTTTCCTGGTGATCGATCTGTTCGTCACGATCTACCAGAGCATCTGCTTTCCCGTCTATCGCATTCCCAAGGTCCGCCGGGCCGACTACATCGTCTTCGACCGCGAAGACCTGCCTTACCTGAACCTGATCGAGAAATTCAACTGTTTCTATTGTTCCTATGGCAACGGTGTGGCGGCCTATGTCCGGGAAGTGGCGGCGCGGACCGAACAGTACTGGTGCCCGATCAAGCACGCGCGACGCATCCGCGCGGCGCATGACCGCTACCCCAAGTTCTTCGATCATGGGGATGCGGAGGCCTTCCAGCAGGGATTGAACCGACTGCGCCGGCAGTACGACGACGTCGATGAGGTCAAGGCGCCGGCAAGCCGGCGCGACGACTAGGCCTTGCGTCCGAACAGGCCGCGCACAGCTTCCTGCAGGTCGGCAGGGAGAACCACCAGCTTGGCGTTGTCCTTCTCGCCCAGGCGCTCCATGGCGGCAATGTATTTTTCGCCGAGCATGTAGGACATCGGGCCGGTCTGATCGCCGATGGCGGCGGTAATGCGGCGGATTGCCTCGGCCGAGGCCTCGGCCAGCATGACCTGGGCGTCGGCGTCGCGCTTGGCCGATTCCAGTCGCGCTTCCGCTTCCAGGATGGCCGACTGCTTGGCGCCTTCGGCGCGGGTGACCACGGCCTTGCGCTCGCGTTCGGCGGCGGCCTGCATCTCCATGGCCTTCTGCATCGATTGCGACGGCTTGATGTCCTGGATTTCGACCGACTTGACCGTCAGGCCCCAGTCCACCGCCTCGTCGGCGATGCTTTCGCGCAGTCGCGCCTTGATCTTGTCGCGCGATGACAGCGCCTCGTCGAGTTCCATTTCGCCGACGATGGAACGCAGCGTGGTCATGATCAGGTTACGGATGGCCTCCGAGAAGTCGGTGACGCCATAGACCGCCTTGACCGGGTCGGTCACTTTGACGAAGGCGATGGCGTTGGTCAGGATCACCGCGTTGTCGCGGGTGATCACTTCCTGTTCCTGGACGTCGAGGATGATGTCCTTGGTGATCAATTGGTAGGCGATGCGGTCGATATAGGGGATGACCACGTTGAGGCCGGGTTTCAGCGTGCCGTGATATTTGCCCAGGCGCTCGACGATCCACTCCTCGCCCTGCGGCACCAGGCGCACCCCCTTGGCGATGGTGACGGCGACGAAGACGAGTACGACGACACTGACGATCAGGCCTGCTTCCATGTTTAAACTCCGGTTCTGGTGACTTTGAGGAAACTGCCTTCAACGGCAACGACACGCACCCGCTCGCCGGCGGCAATGCTCTCGTCGGCCAGGCATACCCATTCGTCGGATCCCAGCAGCGGTCGCTGGAAACGTACCCGCCCCTTGGCGAAAGGTTCGATGGCGGCAACCACCAGGCCGGCCTCGCCGATGACCTCGCCGGCCGTGCCGCTGCGGGTGCGTTCGAAGCCCTGGCGGAAGACGCGGAACCAGAGCACGGTCATGGCCAGGGAAGCGATGATCCACAGGCTGATCTGGGCGGTTCCCGACAAGCCGGGCGCGAGCAGGACGATGAGGCCGACCAGCAGCGCGCCGAGACCGAACCAGATGATGTAGAAAGCGGGAATGGCCAGTTCGGCCAGGGTCAGCAGCACGCCGCCGACAATCCAGTGCCACCATTCGGGCTGCATCGGGCTTTCCTTCGAGGCTTATTTCTTGGCCGTGCTGCGACGGGATTTGGGTTTTTCCGGTGCCGGCTGTGCTGCCTGGGTGGCGGCTTCGGCATTCTGCTGCATGTGCTCGCGCATCTGCTGCATCATCTGCCAGGGCCACAGCGCGGCTTCCGAGAGTGCGCCGGGCGCTTCTGCCGGCGCCTCCGGTGCGGCTTCCTCGTTCATCTTGCGGGCGGCATCGGAGGCCATCTGGCCCATGGCCTGGACCGTGCTGACCGTGGTCCGCTGCATTTCGAGTCCCTGGATGGTCATCTGCAGCATCGACAGGTTCATGCGCAGCCAGCCTTCGACCGCCTTCATGTCCTTGATCCGCTTGTCGAGTTCTTCCAGGTCGAAGGTCGGAGCGACCATGCCGGGCAGGGAGAAGCCCATGTTGCCCCACATGTTGCGCATGAAATTGAGTGGGTCGTGTGCCTGTTCGTCAGCCATGATCGTCTCCCTGAGTTAATGCATGTGACGATCTTAAACCACTTTGTGTCGCAAAATGATAAATTACCCGTCGTTATGAAAGGGGAATAGATGCTCAAGTTGCTGGTAGTGGAAGATCACGCCCTGGTACGTGAAGGTCTGGTCGGTCTGTTATCCCAGATGGAGGATGGCGTCGAGGTGTACGAAAGCGCCGATTTCGAGAGCGCGCTGGGCATGCTCGACAGTGAGGGGGATTTCGATTTGGTCTTGCTTGATCTGGCCCTGCCGGGGATAGACGGGTTTGCCGGGCTGGACATCCTGCGTCGTCGTTACCCGGCCATGCCGGTTGCCGTGGTGTCGGCCTTCGACGACATGCCGACGGTGACGCGGGTGCTCAACCTGGGGGCTTCGGGGTTCATTCCCAAGGCCATGAACGGCGAATGCCTGCTGAACGCCGTGCGCGAAGTGCTGGCCGGGAACATTTTCCGACCCAGCGGGCAGCAGCCGGCCCGCATGGACGATGCCATTCCCGTGCCGCCGTCGAGCGTCAGCGTGCGGCCCGAGGAAATCGGCCTGACCGAACGTCAGGCCCAGGTCTTGTGCCTGATGGTGCGTGGCTTGTCGAATCGCGACATCGCCGAGCAACTCGATCTCTCCGAAGGTACCGTCAAGATCCACGCAACCGCCGTATTCAAGGCGCTGGGCGTCAATAGCCGGACGCAGGCGCTGGTTACCGCGGCGCGTTACGGCATCGATTTCAGCGACGTTTTCTAGCCGGCCTGTGGCCGGCGCAGTGCGCTGGCCCGCAACAGGGCGCGCAGGCGGGCCGGACGCAACGGCAAGCCCAGGCGGTGGCTTCCTTTGGGGAGGGGCATCTCGGGCGGGCTGCCGAGTATGATCAAGGGCATGTCCGGATCGATGTCGGGGATGTTTTCCGCATCGCAGATGACGATGCTGTCGCTGCGCAACTGAGCCACCGACGCGCAGTCGCCCTCGCTGATCCGGTAGTTCCAGCTGGCGACCAGCGCCCGCGACGCCAGCAGGTCCGGCGAATTGCCGACGAAATGCACCAGGCCGACCGTGCCGTTTTGCTGTGCCACTGTTTCCTGGGAGGGTGCCCGGGCGCGCTGAACGAGCAGGCCGAACGTCGTGCCGTTGCCGATTTCCGAATCGAGCGATACCTCGATGTCCAGGCCTTTGGCCAGGCGCTCGACGATGGACAGGCCGAGGCCGAGGCCACCGTCCTGCTCGCGGGCGACGTTGGCGACCTGGAAAAATTCGGCGAAGATCGCCGCCCGGTACTCGCGGGCAATGCCGATGCCGCTGTCGCGAATCTCGATGCGGATGGCGTCCTCCCGAATGCGGGCGCCGACCAGCACGCTGCCGCCGGCCGGGGTGTAGCGCAGGGCATTCGCGATCAGGTTGCCGATCATCCGCTCCAGCAGGCGCGGGTCGCTGCGCAGGTAATAGCGATTGGGATGAAAGCGTAGGCGCAGGCCATGGGCCTCGGCCTGGCGGTGGAAGGCGCCATGCAGTTGGCGGAAGACATCGTTGAGCGCAAACACCTGGATCTCGGGGCGGACGCCGTCGATGTCCAGGCGCGAGATATCGAGCAGCGCATTGAGCATGTCGCCCAGCGTCTGTGTCGACGCGCCGATCTGTTCGGCAATGCGCGGGACCTCGCGCAGACGGCCTGCCGCCGCCTGGCGCTGCAGGTCGGTGGTGAACAGGGAGAGGGCGTGCAGCGGTTGTCGCAGGTCATGGCTGGCAGCGGCCAGGAAGCGGCTCTTGGCCGCGTTGGCGCGTTCGGCCGCATCCTTTTCCGCCGCCAGTGCGGCGGTCGCCTGGTCGATCCGGGTTTCCAGCTGGTCGCGACTGTCGGAAAGGGCTTCGGTCATTTCCCGCAGTTCGCCGACCTGACGGCGCAAGAACATCGCGCCGCTGAACATCAGCGCGATCAGCATGGCCCCGAGCGTACCGATTTCAAAGCGCCGGTTGCGCCAGCCGGCAAGCACGGAATCGGTGGGAATGATGGCAACCATGCGCAGATCCGGGAAACCGGGTACCGGCGAGGTCGAGATCAGCAGGCCGTTGCCGCGCGCCAGGCCGGTTTCCGGAATCAGGCCGGCCGGCCGGCCGTCGAACAGGGTGCTGCCGGCCGGCCGGCCGAGGATGCCGGAATAGGTGCTCAGGTCGGCCGGGCGGCAGGAGGCGACAATTTCGCCCCGGGCATTGGTCAGCACGGCATCGAAATCGTCGGACAGGCGGTTGGACCAGCAGAAGTCCTGCATGTAGGCCGGCTCGATGGCGGCGAAGGCGGCACCGGCAAAGCGGTTTTCGGCATCGGTCAGGCGATGGGCGATGGCGTAGGTATAGCGTCCGGAATTACGTCCGACGTAGGGACCGAACGTGGACCAGGGGGCGCCGTTTTCCAGCGCGACGAAGTAGGGGCGGTCGCGTACGTTGATCGGCGGCGGCGGGAAATAGGTCGAGATGAAGCGCTGATTGCCCAGCTGGTCGAAGACGATCAGGTCGCGCAGTTGCGGCATCGCCCGGGAATGGCGCTGGGCGATGTACTCCCAGCCGCGTACCGGCTCCCAGTCGGGCCAGTTGTTGCGACTGTGGGACAGATCGGTGGCGACTTCCTTGACCAGCACGTCGACCGCCTCGAAGGCACGGGCGGTGTGTTCGGCCATCATCACCGAAAACTGTTGCAGACGCTGTTCCCCGGTGTCGATGTCGCGCTTGTAGGACAGCGTCAGGTCGACCACGAAGGCGATCAGGACGGCCAGTGTCCCGGCCAGGGCCAGGCTCAGGGCGAGCTGTTCCGGCTGGCGCTTGAACATGCGTCAGATCCGGTAGCAGTACAGCGGTCGCGGCGGCGTGCAGGCGACGTCGATAACGCATTCCGGCGCCACGCCGGGGATGGGGAAGCTGTTGCTGACCAGCAGGCTGCCCGGTTTCATCTCCGCCTTGGCCTTCTCCCAGAGTTGCGGCATCGGTGCCGGCGACAGGAAGGCATAGACCACGGCGTGCTCGTGTAGTGGCATCTGCCACATGTCGCCCCAGCGCCATGACAGATTGGGTCGGCCGACGCTGAGCAGTCGGCCGGCCAGCCAGGTGGCCGGTGCATTCTCGATGCCGGTGAATTGGCGGTCGGGCCAGCGGTCGGCCAGCGGGATGACGGTGCTGCCCAGGCCGGCGCCGAGGTCGAGGAAGCTCTCGGCCTCCTCCTTGCCGAGCAGTTCGTCGAGGGCAGCGACGGTTTCCGGATTGGACAGATAGAGCGGGACCTGGCCGCTCAGTGCGCCGCGATAGACGAGCAGCAGCAGGATGAATGCGAGCAGGAACCAGCCCGGGTCGATGGCCAGGTGGTAGGTCACCCAGACCAGAGGCATGAACAGCGCATGCATCACGCGCCACCACCAGGGCTGGCGGCTCAGGGTGGCGAAGACCAGGGCGACGGCGCCGATGGCCAGGCTGGTTTGCTGCCAGGGCATGGCTTCCGCCTGCCAGCCGTAATACGGCCAGGCGAGCGAGAGAACGACGATGACGGCGGCCCCTTGCAGGGCGAGTTGGCGGGTCGGGGTGGAAATCATGGCAGGATTCTAAGGGAAATCGCCCGGCCAGGTTTGCCGGGCGAGCACATGACTCCTGCCTATCGAGATGCCTGCAGCAAGCCCTCCCGGGTTTTGGCCGCTCGTGCGGCCGCCTGCTGGCGTACCGGGCCGAAGCCGCGTACCGATTCCGGCCAGGCGGCCAGTGCCAGACGTCCGGGGCCGGACGGCATGGTGGCGATACGTTTCAGGTCGGCTTCGTAATCCGCCAGCAATTGCCGATCCAGGCGGGCCTCCTCGCCGTTGCGCCAGGGGTCGAGCCAGCTGCCGCGCCAGCGGCGGGCACGGGCGAGCAGACGAAGCAGGGGCAGCAGCCAGGGACCGAAATGGATTTTCCGAGGTCGGCCGTCGCTGCCTTGACGGGAAAGTCCCGGGGGCGCCAGATGGAAGCCGAGCTTGAGCTTACCGTCGAAGCGGGCGGCAAATTGCGCCAGGAAACTTTGCGCGCTGAGCAGGCGGGCCACCTCCCAGGGGTCTTTCGGCGCCAGCAGGCGCGCGTACTGGACGGCGACGACCCGGCTCAGGGCGTCGTCGCCCAGCGCCTGGATGGGCGCCAGTCCGGCCCGGTAGCGGGCGGCCAGCGCTGCATCCTGGTAAGCGCTCAGGTGTTCGACGCGGCGGGCAATCAGTTCGTCCAGCGATTGCTGGTCGATGCCGGGGCGCGCCGGGCGCTCGCCGACCACGGCCGCGACGGCCTCGGGGTGAGCGGCGACGCGGCGGCCCCAGAGGAAGGCCTGGCGGTTGGCGTCGACGGCGGCACCGTTGAGGGCGATGGCCTGGTCGATGGCGCCGGCCGACACCGGGACCAGCCCCTGTTGCCAGGCGCAACCGAGCAGCAGCATGTTGGCGTAGAGCGCGTCGCCCATCAGCAGGCTGGCCAGGTGCTGCGCGTCGACGAAACTGACGCGGTCGGCGCCCAGCGTTTCCTCCAGTTGCCGTTGCAGGCCGGCCTGCGGGAAGCGCCAGTCGCGGTTGCGGGTGAATTCGGCGGTCGGCGTGGCGGTGCAGTTGACGATGGCGCGGGTGTGGCCTTCCAGCATTTTTGCGCAGGCTTCGGGGCTGGCGCTGACGACCAGGTCGCCGCCCAGGATGGCGTCGGCTTCCCCGGTTGCGATGCGGGCGGCGTGGATGTCCCCGGGGCGGTCGGCAATGCGCAGGTGCGAGAAGACGGCGCCGTATTTCTGCGCCAGTCCGGTCATGTCCAGTGTCGACACGCCCTTGCCGTCGAGGTGTGCGGCCATGCCGAGCAGGGCGCCGAGGGTGATCACGCCCATGCCGCCGACCCCGGTGATCAGCAGGTTGTACGGCTGTTCGGTCGACGGCAGGGTGGGCAGCGGCAGGCTCGCCCAGCCGTCATGCTGGGTCGCAGCGGCCTTTTTCGGTCGGCCGCCGGCGACGGTGACGAAACTCGGACAGAAGCCCTTGAGGCAGGACAGGTCCTGATTGCAGGCCGACTGGTCGATCTGGCGCTTGGTACCGAAATCGGTCTCGACCGGCACCACCGACAGGCAGTTGGATTGCACCGAACAGTCGCCGCAGCCTTCGCAGACATCCTCGTTGATCACGACGCGCCGGCTGGCGGCTGGCATCTTGCCGCGCTTGCGCCGGCGCCGGGCCTCGGTGGCGCAGACCTGGTCGTAGATGAGGACGGAGACGCCGGGAAACTCGCGCAGCTCGCGCTGGACGACGTCGAGTTCGTCACGGTGGCGGACCGGAACGTTCGGGGCGAGGTCGGTGATGCCGGCGTATTTCTCCGGCTCGGCGGCGACGATGACCATCTTGCCGACGCCCTCGGCCTCCAGTTGCCGGGTGATCCGGGCGACGCTCAAGACGCCGTCCACCGGCTGGCCGCCGGTCATGGCGACGGCGTCGTTGTAGAGGATCTTGTAGGTGATCGGCACTTTCGCCGCAATCGATTGCCGGATGGCCAGCAAGCCGGAGTGGAAGTAGGTGCCGTCGCCGAGGTTGGCGAAGATGTGCTTTTCCTCGGTGAATGGCGCCTGGCCGACCCAGGGCACGCCTTCGCCGCCCATGTGGGTGAAGGTCGAGGTCGACCGGTCCATCCAGGTCACCATGTAGTGGCAGCCGATGCCGGCGACGGCGCGCGAACCTTCCGGTACTTTGGTCGAGGTGTTGTGCGGGCAGCCCGAGCAGAAGTGCGGTTTGCGCTCGGCCAGCACGATCGGGGTCCTGGCGGCTTGCTGCTTGTTTTCGATCAGCTTCAGCCGGGCTTCGATGGTCGGCGAGGTGAAGAAGCGGCCGATGCGCCGGGCGATGACGCGAGCGATGCTGGCCACCGGCAATTCGCCGGCAGCCGGTAGCAGCCAGTCGCTGTGCGCCAGGTAGCCGCCGTCGCCTTCGACGGTCCATTCGCCTTTCTCGTCGAACTTGCCGACGATGCGCGGGCGCACGTCGTCGCGCCAGTTGTACAGCTCTTCCTTCAGCTGGTATTCGAGCAACTGGCGTTTTTCCTCGACGACCAGGATTTCTTCCAGCCCTTCGGCGAAGTGGCGCACGCCTTCCGGCTCCAGCGGCCAGACCATGCCGACCTTGTACAGGCGGATGCCGATCTGCGCGGCGAGCGTTTCGTCGATGCCGAGTTCGTCGAGTGCCTGGCGTACGTCGAGGTAGCTCTTGCCGGCGGTGAGGATGCCGAGCCGGGGCGCCGGCGAATCGATGATCACGCGGTCGAGCCGGTTCGCCCGGCAGTAGGCCAGCGCCGCGTAGAGCTTGTGGTTGAGCAGGCGGGCTTCCTGGACCAGCGGCGGGTCCGGCCAGCGGATGTTGAGGCCGTCGGGCGGCAGGCTGAAATCGTCCGGAATCCTGATGTCGACAGCGCTCGGGTCGATATTCACCGAGGCCGAGGTCTCGACCGTGTCGGCCAGCGCCTTGAACGCCACCCAGCAACCGGAGTAGCGGCTCATCGCCCAGCCGTGCAGGCCGAAGTCGAGGTATTCCTGCACGTTGGCCGGATAGAGCACCGGCATCATCACCGCCTTGAAGACGTGCTCGGTCTGATGCGGCAGCGTCGAGGATTTGGCCGCGTGATCGTCGCCGGCAATCACCAGCACGCCGCCGTGTCTGGCCGTGCCGGCAGCGTTGGCGTGGCGGAAGACGTCGCCGCAGCGGTCCACGCCCGGCCCCTTGCCGTACCACATGGCGAACACGCCGTCGTATTTGGCGCCGGGGAACAACCCGACCTGCTGGCTACCCCAGACGGCGGTGGCGGCGAGGTCTTCGTTGACGCCGGGCTGGAAGGTGACGTGGTGCTCGGCCAGGTGGGTCTTGGCCTTCCACAGACCGAGATCGAGGTTGCCGAGCGGGCTGCCGCGGTAGCCCGAGACGAAGCCGGCAGTGTTGAGTCCGGCGGCGAGGTCGCGTTCGCGCTGCAGCATCGGCAGGCGGATCAGTGCCTGGGTGCCGGTCAGGAAGACGCGGCCGCTGTGGCGGGTGTATTTGTCGTCCAGGGTCGCGGATAGCGACGCCGGCAAATCGGGCTTGCCCATGTTTGTCTCCATTTATGCGGCCTTGTGGGCCGGTTGCTGTATTCCCGAACACCGGGGGTGGTGGTTTTCGGAATCTGGAGCTTGGAGTATCGGGGCGGGAGGATGGTTCGTGCAAGCGCCGCGGCGGGCGAAATTTCGTCTTGACGTTGGAGTATGTGTATGCGCAGAATCGTTACCTGTTGTTTCCAACACCCTTCCCCCATTCAGGAGACCTACCGATGCAAGCCAAGCTTTCCGTAGTAGCCCTTTCCGTTGCAGCAGCCTTCGCTCTTTCCGCCTGTGGCCAGAAGGACGCGCCCGCCCCCGTCGCCGCGCCGGCCGCCCCGGAAGCCAAGCCTGAAATCGTCGTCAAGCTCGGCCACGTCGCGCCGATGACCGGCCCGCAGGCTCACCTGGGCAAGGACAACGAGAGCGGCGCCTTGCTCGCCGTCGAAGAACTGAATGCACAAGGCCTGGAAATCGGCGGCGCCAAGGTCAAGTTCCAGCTGGTCTCGGAAGACGACCAGGCCGATCCGAAGCAGGGCACCATCGTTGCCCAGAAGCTGATCGACGCCAAGGTCAATGGCGTGGTCGGCCATCTCAATTCGGGCACCACCATCCCGGCTTCCAAGCTCTACTTCGACGCCGGCCTGCCGCAGGTTTCGCCGTCGGCGACCAATCCGAAGTACACGCAACAGGGCTTCAAGACCGCCTTCCGCGTGATGGCCAACGACATCCAGCAAGGCAAGGTACTCGGCGAGTTCGCCGCCAAGCAGGGCGTCAAGACCGTCGCCATCATCGATGACCGTACCGCCTACGGCCAGGGCCTCGCCGACGAGTTCCGCAAGGCTGCCGAAGCTGCCGGCCTGAAGGTCGTCGCCAACGAATATACCAACGACAAGGCCACCGACTTCAAGGCCATCCTGACCAAGATCAAGTCGACCAAGGCCGAACTGGTCTTCTACGGCGGCATGGATGCCCAGGGCGGTCCGCTGGTCAAGCAGATGAAGGATCTCGGCATCAAGGCCAAGTTCCTCGGCGGCGACGGCGTGTGCACGCCGGAATTCATGAAACTGGGCGGTCCGGCTGCCGACGGCGAATACTGTTCGCTGCCGGGCGTGCCGCTGGAGCAACTGGCCAAGGGTCCGGAGTTCAAGAGCAAGTTCGAAGCCAAGTTCGGTTACCAGATCCAGCTGTACGCACCGAACGCCTACGATGCAGTGATGGTCATCGCCGATTCGATGAAGCGTGCGGGCTCCGTCGAGCCGGCAGCCTATCTGCCGGAAATTGCCAAGACCAAGCTTGAAGGGGTCAGCGGCAACATCGAATTCGACCAGTTCGGTGACCTGACCAGCGGCGCGATTACCGTCTACCAGTACCAGGGCGGCGCGCTGAACTACGTGGAGACCCTGGGCGGCGCCCCGGCCGCACCGGCAGCACCGGTCGAAGAGAAGAAGTAAGCAGCCAGACTGCACCAGGAAACGGCACCGCAAGGTGCCGTTTCCATATCCCGGCCTCAACGGATTCAAAATGGATATTTTCCTTCAACAGATCATCAACGGCCTGGTCCAGGGCAGCATCTACGCGCTGGTCGCGCTGGGCTACACCATGGTCTACGGCATCATGGGGCTGATCAATTTCGCCCACGGCGAAGTCGTCATGATCGGCGCGCTGATCAGCATCACCGTGACCAGTACCCTGGCCGCCGCCGGCATGCCGCTCGGACTCGCCGGCCTGTTCGGGCTGGTCGCCGCCATGCTGACCTGCATGGCGCTCGGCTGGAGCCTTGAGCGCATTGCCTACCGCCCGCTGCGCGGTTCGCCCCGGTTGACACCCCTGATCACGGCGATCGGCATGTCGATCGTCCTGCAGAACCTGGCGATGATCTTCTGGGGGCGCAATTACATGACCTTCCCGCCGCTGTTGCCCAAGGTCAATTTCGAATTTGCCGGCACCCATTTCACGCTGGTCCAGGTGGTCATCGTGCTGTTGTCGGCGGCGCTGATGGCCGGTCTGGTCTTCCTCGTCTATCGCACCAAGCTCGGCATGGCGATGCGCGCCACCGCCCAGAACCCGGCCGTGGCCAGCCTGATGGGGGTCAATATCAACCGCGTCATCGCCTCGGCCTTCGTCATCGGCTCGGCGCTGGCTGCCGTTGCCGGTGTCATGGTCGGCAGCTATTACGAAATCGCCCACTACCAGATGGGCTTCATGCTCGGCCTCAAGGCCTTTACCGCGGCCGTGCTCGGCGGTATCGGCAACCTTGCCGGGGCGATGGCCGGCGGCATCCTGCTCGGCATCATCGAGGCGCTGGGTGCCGGCTATATCGGCGACTTCACCGGCGGTTTCCTCGGCAGCCATTACCAGGACATCTTTGCCTTCATCGTGCTGATCGTCGTGCTGATGTTCAAGCCTTCCGGGCTGTTCGGTGAAAAGACGGGAGACCGCGCATGAAGAACTGGCTTTCCCCCAAATCGATGACCGGCATCGCGCTGATCGCCATTGCCTTGATCGTGCTCCCGCACGTGGTCGGCATGGGCGGGCAGGCGTGGGTGCGCATCCTCAACTTCGCCATCCTCTATGTCTTCCTGGCGCTCGGTCTGAACATTGTCGTCGGCTTTGCCGGTCTGCTCGACCTTGGCTACATCGCCTTCTATGCGGTCGGTGCCTATTGCTGGGCGCTGCTCGCCAGCCCGCATTTCGGCCTGCATTTCCCGGTCTGGGCGATCCTGCCGATCGGCGCCTTGATGGCCTGCGTTTTCGGCGTCCTGCTCGGCTCGCCGACGCTCAAGTTGCGCGGCGACTACCTGGCCATCGTGACGCTGGGCTTCGGCGAGATCATCCGCATCTTCCTCAACAACCTGAATTCGCCGGTCAACATCACCAACGGCCCGCAGGGCATCACCCTGATCGACCCGGTCAAGATCGGCGATTTCAGTTTTGCCGGGACTTCCCAGGTCTTCGGCATGACCATGACCGGACCGGAGAAGTATTACTACCTCCTGGTCGCGCTGGCATTGCTGGTCATCATCATCAACGTCCGCCTGCAGCACTCGCGCATCGGCCGTGCCTGGCAGGCGATCCGCGAAGACGAGATCGCCGCCAAGGCGGTCGGCATCAACACCCGCAACATCAAGCTGCTGGCCTTTGCCATGGGCGCCTCGTTCGGCGGTATCGCCGGCGGCATCTTCTCGGCCATGCAGGGCTTCGTGTCGCCGGAGAGCTTCTCGCTGATCGAGTCGATCATGGTCCTGGCGATGGTCGTGCTCGGCGGCATGGGGCATATTCCCGGGGTCATCCTCGGTGCCGTGCTGCTGACCTTCCTGCCGGAGGTGCTGCGTTACGCGGTGACGCCGGTGCAGATGGCCCTGTTCGGCAAGATCCTGGTCGACCCGGAAAGCCTGCGCATGCTGGTCTTCGGTCTGGCACTGGTGCTGGTGATGCGCTTCAAGCCGGCCGGCCTGTGGCCGTCGCCGGAGCGTAGCCGGGAATTGAGCGAAAAGCCGGTGGAGGCCGTCAAATGAGCGACATTCTCCTGCAGGCCAATGCGGTGGCCAAGCACTTCGGCGGGGTCAAGGCCCTGCGTGACGTCAGCCTGTCGATCCGGCGCGGCGAAGTCTATGGCCTGATCGGCCCGAACGGTGCCGGCAAGACGACCTTTTTCAACTGCATGACCGGTCTCTACATTCCGGACGGCGGCGGTTTCACCTTCGACGGCGTGACCTTGCAGGCCGACGCGCCGCATCGCGCGGCCGAACTCGGCATTGCGCGGACCTTCCAGAACATCCGCCTGTTCGGCAACATGACGGCGCTGGAAAACGTCATGGTCGGCCGCCACGTGCGGACCAAGGCCGGCGTCTTCGGCGCGATGTTCCTCAACCGGGCAACGCGCGACGAGGAAGCGGCGATCCGCCAGCGGGCGGTCGAGTTGCTCCACTACGTCGATATTGCCGATCGTGCCGACGACCTGGCCAAGAACCTTTCCTACGGCGATCAGCGCCGGCTGGAAATCGCCCGCGCACTGGCCACCGAGCCCAAGCTCCTGTGCCTCGACGAGCCGGCGGCCGGCATGAATGCCACCGAGACCGAGGAACTGCGCGTGCTGATCGAAGGCATCCGCAGGGACGGGACGACGGTGTTGTTGATCGAACACGATGTGAAACTGGTCATGGGCCTGTGCGACCGTGTCGCCGTGCTCGACTACGGCGCGCTGGTGATCGAGGATGTGCCCGCCGTGGTACAGAAGGACCAGCGTGTCATCGAAGCTTACTTGGGGGCGTGAATGCTTGAAGTAACGGGACTCCACGTCGCCTATGGCGGCATTCAGGCGGTGCGCAGCATCACCTTTCACGTGAACGAAGGCGAGACCGTGGCCCTGATCGGCGCCAACGGCGCCGGCAAGACGACGACGCTGAAGGCCATCTCGCGGATGGTCGAGGCCACCGGCGACGTCCATTTCTGCGGCGAGAAGATACTCCGGATATCTCCGCACGAGATCATCCGCAAGGGCATCGCGCTGGTGCCCGAAGGGCGCGGCGTCTTTCCGCGCTTGTCGGTGCTGGAAAACCTGCGCATGGGCGCTTTCGTCCGCGACGACAAGGCCGGCATCGCCGACGACATCGAGCGAATGTACGCCTACTTCCCGCGCCTGAAGGAACGCGCCGACCAGCTGGCCGGCACGCTTTCAGGCGGCGAGCAGCAGATGCTGGCGATCGGCCGGGCGCTGATGAGCCGGCCGAAGATGCTGCTGCTCGACGAACCGTCGATGGGTCTGGCGCCGATCATGGTGCAGAAGATCTTCGAGGTCGTCCGCAACGTCGCCGCGGCCGGCATGACCATCCTGCTGATCGAGCAGAATGCCAAGCTGGCGCTCGAATCGAGCCAGCGCGCCTATGTGCTGGAAAGCGGTGAAATCACCCTGAGCGGCGAGTCGGCCGAACTGCTGCACGATCCCAAGGTCAAGGCCGCTTACCTCGGCGAGTGAGCCTGCGCCGCCCGCCCGGCGGCGGCGCGCAATGTGCTGACAGTATTTCGTCGGCCTTCCGGCCGGGCTTCGAGGCAAGCAGGTGCTTGTTACCTTCGGGCAACAATGAATGTCGAATGGCAAGGGAAACGGGCTTGGGCGGTTGTTTGTAACAGTGTGACGCGACAAAATGCGTCCCGAGTTTCAAATTCCCCTTTCATCAGATGCAAGCACGCCGTCATCCGGCCTGATTTTCATGATGCACGCCCTTGCCTACGAGCGGATCACTGCGCTCTACGCGATCACTGCCGACCACCAGTCCGCCCTTGACGAAAAGCTCCGCGCGCTTCTCGACCTCGGTCGGCAGACATTCGAACTGGATTTCGCCTGTGTCGCACGCATCGCCGACGATACCTACGAGGCAGTCGCCACCTCGCCGGCGCCCGGGCTGCTGTCGTCGGGTGACTGCCTGCCGCTGTTGCGAACCTATTGCAGCCGCACCATTGACTCCCCCGAGCCGGTGGGCTTCGACCGTGCCACCGGATCCGACTGGGAGCAGCACCCGTGTTTTCAGGAGTTCCGTCTCGAGGCCTATCTCGGCGCCCGTATCCTGGTCGACGAAAAGCCCTGGGGAACGCTGAGTTTTTCGAGTCGGGCGCACGTCGCTCATCCCCATCCGCACGAGGATTTCCTGTTCATCAAGCTGATGGCGCAGTGGGTCGGCCATGAGCTCGAAAGGGAGATGCACGCCAGCAACGTCGATCGCCTCAAGGAGTCGCAGAAGACGCTGGAAATCCAGGCAGCCCTGGCCCGCGCCAACGAGATCAGCCAGAGCATCGTGCATGCCATCGGCGAAGGCGTGGTTGGCGTCGACGACGCGGTGCCGCACCGCATCCGCTTCCTCAATCCGGCCGCCCAGGAACTGCTTGGGGTGGATGAGGGCGAGGTCATCGGCCAGCCGCTGACCGACGTCATCCGCCGTTTTCCCGACGCACCCGGCCAGACTGCGTGTCTGCTCAGCCGGCTGGTGCATGGGCAGACCTTCGAGTGCATGATTTCCACGCCGGGCCGGGAGATGCCGTTTCCCGCGCAGTTCGTTTCCTCGCACACGCTCGACGACAGCGGCTTGATCGTGCTCACGGTGCAGGATGTCAGCAGCCGTTGGGAGGCGGCGGAGCAACTGCGGCTGGCCGAGCAGGTTTTCGAATACAGCCCGGAAGCCATTCTGGTGACCGATGGCGACGGCACCATCCTGCGCGTCAACCCCGCCTTCACGCTGATTACCGGTTACCAGCCGGAAGATGCAATCGGGCGCAATCCGCGCATTCTCCGTTCCGACCGCCATGACGAGGCCTTCTATCGCGAGATGTGGCGTAGTCTGGCCGACGAGGATCACTGGCACGGCGAGATCTGGGATCGGCGCAAGAATGGGCAGATTTATCCGAAATGGCTATGCATCAACGCGGTCCGGCTGGCGCAGGGAAACACCCGCTATGTCGCGCTCTTCGCCGATATTTCGGAGCGCAAGGCGCACGAGGAACGGATCGATTACCTGGCCCGTCACGATGCGCTGACCGGTCTGGCCAATCGCCGTCTGCTCGAAGACCGCTTCTCCAAGCTGGTGGCCGCCGCGCGCCGCAGCGACGAGGGCGTGGCCTTGCTGCTGATCGATCTGGATCGCTTCAAGCAGGTCAACGACAGCCTGGGGCATCAGGTCGGCGATCAGTTGCTGGTCGAGGTGGCGCGCCGTCTCAATGTCAGCATTCGCGCCGGAGACACCGTTGCCCGTCTTGGCGGCGACGAGTTCGTGGTCCTGCTTGCCGGCATCAAGACGCATCGCGATGTGGTTCCGGTCGCGGAAAAGATACGGGGGGCCGTGACGCAGCCGGTACAGACGCCATTGCATCTGCTGCATACCTCGCCCAGTATCGGCGTCAGCCTGTTTCCCGGGGATGGGGAAGATCTCGACAGCCTGCTGCAGGCTGCCGATATCGCCATGTACCAGGTCAAGGCCGCCGGCAGGAATGCCTGGATGTTCTTCGAGGCACAGATGAACGAGGAGGTGCGCATCCGGCACCGTCTGGAGAACGATCTGCGCCTGGCGCTCGAGCGCGGGGAATTCCTGCTGCATTACCAGCCGCAATTCGATGTCGGCGGTGACCGGGTGATTGCCTGGGAAGCCTTGTTGCGCTGGCAGCATCCGGTGCACGGCTGGATCGAGCCGACCGATTTCATTCCGGTCGCCGAGGATATCGGTCTGATCATTCCGCTCGGCGAATGGGTGCTGGCGGCAGCCTGCCGGGAGGCCGTCAAGTGGACAGGGCTGCGTCAGTGTCATGAACGTCTGGCGGTCAATGTATCCGCCCGTCAGCTCGAGCAAGGCGATCTGGCCGAGGTGGTCGCGAGGGTCCTGAAGGAAACCGGGCTGGCGCCGGAGCGCCTGGAACTGGAACTGACCGAGAGCGCACTGATGAGCAACACGCCCAAGGTGCAGCACACCCTGCGCGATCTGAAGGCGCTGGGCGTCCATCTGACGCTCGACGATTTCGGTACGGGATACTCCTCGCTGGCCTATCTGAGCACTTTCACGGTGGACCGGCTGAAGATCGACCGCTCGTTCATGCGCGATATCGAAAACAAACCGAATAATGCGGCCATCATTCTTGCCGTTGTCGCCCTGGCCAAGGCCCTCGGGCTCGAAGTCGTCGCCGAAGGGGTGGAAACCTTGCAGCAGCGCGCATTTCTGGCAGGCAACGGCTGCCTGAAAGCGCAGGGCTTCCTGTATGCCAGGCCAATGCCGGCGGGGTCGGTGGCGGGCTTCATGCCGGCCATGCAATAACCCTACTGACGAAATAGTTGGCCTTGCGACGCATTCTCATTTAGTGTGGAACTGGATGCGACGCGTTTCACTAAGCGCCGGGACACCCCAGTCAAGGGAGATGGACCGATGAAAAAGAAAAGCAATGGCCAGTATCTGGAAAACAGCCGGCGGGGCGAGATTCTCGTTGCCGCCGCCGCGCTGTTCCGGGCCAAGGGTTACGAGGCAAGCACCATTCGCGATATCACCACGGCGGTCGGCATCGCCTCGGGTTCGACCTTTTGCCATTTTCGCAGCAAGCGCGAGATTCTCGATGCCGTTGCCATCGAGGGCATGCGCCACGTGCTGGCCGGCGCCGAGACGGTCGCCGGTCGCCAACTGCCGCCGGAAACCTGCCTGAAGGTGCTGATCCGCCAGCACATCGGCTTTCTGCACGATCCGCCGTCACGGGATTTCGTGACGGTGCTGCTCTATGAAACGCGAGCATTGTCGGCCGGGGCCAAAAAGGAAGTGATGCGCCTGATGGCGCTTTACGAAGACGTCTGGAAGGCCTGCCTGCAGGGGCTGGTGCCTGTTTCGAACGGCCGGCTGCGCGGTGCGGTCAGCGATTCGCTGTTGCATCGCCTGCTCTTCGGTGCGCTGAACTGGAGCGTGCATTGGTATTCGCCCGACGATGACCTGCCACCTGAAGTGCTTGCGGAAGCGCTGGCCGAACTGGTGCTGCCGGCCATGCGCGGTAGCGCCGAATCTGACGTTATCGGCCGCTCAGCAACTTGACGCCGAAAGCGATCAGCGCGGCGCCGGCCAGTTTTTCCAGCGCCCGTGCGGCTGTCGTACCGCCTTGCAGGCGGGCGCCGAACCAGCGGGCGATGGCGATCGCCGTGACGCAGTAGAGCAAGGTCAACACGGCGATGCTGGCCGCCATGAAAGCGAAGGTGGGCAGGCCGAGATGGCGCGCCGGATCGACGAAGAGCGGAAAGAAGGCCATGTAGAAAACGATGGCCTTGGGATTCAGCAGCGTGATCAGCAGCGCCTGGCGCAGGTAGTGGCGCGGCTTGATGTCGAGGATCGGTGCCGCACCCGGTTTGGCCAGCAGCATCCGCCCGCCGAGCCAGGCCAGGTAGGCGGCACCGCCCCACTGGATGGCGGTGAAGATCGCCGGGTGCGCGGCCAGCGCCGCAGCGACGCCGGCGACGGCCAGCCACATCAGCACCTGATCGCCGAGGATGACGCCGAGGGTCGCCGCCAGTCCGCCGCGCACGCCGCCCTTGGCGGTCGAGGTCAGCAGTGCCAGGTTGCCCGGGCCGGGAATGGCCAGAAAAATCAGCACGGCAACCACGAAGGCGCCATAGTCGGCGACGCCGAACATGCTCAGGTCGCCGAGAAGGTGAAGGCGTCGGAGAAGAACTCTTCCTCAGGCAGGCCGCATTCGCCGACGAAATCCTTGCGGGCGACGTCGATCATCACCGGCGAGCCGCAGGCATAGACCTGGAAGCCCGACAGGTCGGGGAAGTCGGCGACCACGGCGCGATGGACGAAGCCGGTGCGGCCCTGCCAGTCGTCACCGGCAGCCGGTTCCGAGAGCACCGGCACATAGTGGATGTTGGCGTGGGCGTTGGCCCAGGTCGCGGGCAGGGCTTCCTGGTAGAGGTCGACACGTGCCTTGGCGCCCCAGTAGATGTACAGCGGATGCGGGTAGCCGTCGGCGATGGCCTGCTCGACGATGGCCTTGATCGGCGCGAAGCCGGTGCCGCCGGCCAGCAGGATGACCGGCTTGGCAGCTTCGTTGTGCAGGTAGAAGCCGCCGTGCGGGCCGTTGAAACGCAGGATGTCGCGTTCCTTCATGGTGGTGAACACCTGCTCGGTGAAGAAACCGCCGGGCACATGGCGGATGTGCAGTTCGAGCAGCTTGCCTTCGCCGGGCGCATTGGCCAGCGAGAAGCTGC
This sequence comes from uncultured Azonexus sp., assembly GCF_937982035.1. Classification (NCBI taxonomy): domain Bacteria; kingdom Pseudomonadati; phylum Pseudomonadota; class Betaproteobacteria; order Rhodocyclales; family Azonexaceae; genus Azonexus; species uncultured Azonexus sp. The sequence goes on along the minus strand of NZ_CALJNI010000008.1, from coordinate 19,175 downwards.
GCTTGCGGCCGTCCTTGAGCAGGATGTCGATGTACTGGCCGGCGAGGAACTGCAGGCTTTCGTTGGCCGGCAGGCGCAGGAACATCTCGATCACGTCCGGTGCCAGCTTGTTCATTTTCTCGATCCGTGCCGGCAGCGTCTTGACCGGGATGTCGTGCGCCGTGCGCAACTGCCTGCATTCGATGACCAGGTCGGAGGTCGCCCGGGTGCAGCAGTAAAGCGCCTGGCCGGCGGCCTTGTCTTCGTCGGAAAGCTGGGATTTGCCATGATCGACGCTGCCTTCGATGACCTGGCCTTTACAGGCGCCGCAGGCCCCGTCCTTGCACCCGTAGGGCATGGTCAGCCCTTGCCGCAATGCGGCGTCGAGCAGGGATTCATCGGCTTCGGCCTCGAACTGGCGGCCGCTCGGCTGGACTGTGACTTGGTAGCGCATCGGTTCCCCTTGGTCGTCGGCTACAATGCCGGCGTGCAAAAAATCCTGATCGTCGGCAGCGGGGACGTCGCCCGCCGCATCCTTGCCCAACTCGCCCCGCAATACCGGGTATTCGCCCTGGTGCGCAATGCCGGACGCGCCGCCGAGTGGCGCCGCGCCGGCGCCGTGCCGGTGTCCGGTGATCTCGACGCACGCCACAGCCTGGATCGCCTGGGCGGCCTGGCCGACATCGTCCTGCATCTGGCACCGCCGCCAACGACTGGCGAAAACGACACCCGCACCCGCCATCTACTGGCCGCGCTGGACAAGGCGCGAAGTCTACCACGGCGCCTGATTTACGTAAGCACGACAGGGGTTTACGGCGATTGTGCCGGTGCCCTGATTGACGAGACCCGGCGCCTCGCCGCCGACAATCCGCGCGCCCGGCGCCGCGTCGATGCCGAACGGCAGTTGCGCGCCTGGGGCCGGCGCCGCGGCGTCGTCGTCAGCATCCTGCGCGCACCCGGCATCTATGCCGCCGACCGCCTGCCGCTGGAGCGCCTGGAAAAGCGTCTGCCGGCGCTGATCGAGGCCGACGACGTGTACACCAACCACATCCACGCCGACGACCTGGCCGCTGCCTGCCGCGCGGCGATGCGGCGCGGCGGCGCCAATCGGGCCTACAATGCGGTCGATGATTCCTGCCTGAAAATGGCCGACTACTTCGACCGGGTCGCCGATGCCTTCGCCTTGCCGCGGCCGCCGCGCCTGCCCCGGGCGGAACTGGCCGCCGTCGTGTCGCCGCTGCAGTTGTCGTTCATGCGCGAATCGCGACGCATCGGCAATCGTCGCCTGAAAACAGAATTAAAACCGAGTCTCGCCTACCCGACCGTTGAGGTCGGGATTGCCGAGGCCGTCTCAAGGAGAAACGCATGCTCGTTCTGAAGACCCTGCACATCTGGATGGTCATTTCCTGGTTCGCCGGCCTGTTCTACCTGCCGCGCATCTATGTGAACCTGGCGATGGTGCCGGCCGACAGCGTCGCCGAGCGCGACCGCCTGCTGCTGATGGCGGGCAAGCTGTACAAGTTCATGACGCCGCTCGGCGCCCTTGCCGTGGCTACCGGCCTGTGGCTGTGGTTCGCCTACGGCTTCACCGGCGCCTGGCTGCACGCCAAGAGCACGCTGGTGCTGGTGCTGGTCGGTTATCACCTGTATTGCGGCCGGCTGCTCAAGGAGTTCGCCCACGGTCGCAACACGCGCTCGCATGTCTGGTTCCGGTTCTTCAACGAAGTGCCGGTGGTGATCCTGCTGATTGTCCTTTTCCTCGTCGTTCTCAAGCCCTTCTGACATGAACAAATATTTCGCCATCTGCCCGCGCGGCCTCGAAGAACTGCTGCTTGAAGAACTGCGCGGCGTCGGCGCCGGCGACCTGCAGACGACGCACGGCGGCGTGCATTTTTCCGGTGACTGGTCGGTCTGCTACCGCGCCAACCTCGAATCGCGGCTGGCCACGCGTATCCTCTGGCACATTGTCACCGGGCCGTATGCCAAGGAAGACGACATCTACCGGCTGGCCGTGCGTCAGCTGTGGCCCAACCATTTCGCCGTGTCGCGGACGATGCGCGTGGTGACGACGGCGATCAAGTGCCCGCTCAAGTCGCTCGATTTCGTCACGCTGCGCGTCAAGGACGCCGTCTGCGACCGCTTCCGCGAGGACCTCGGCGAGCGTCCGAACATCGAGACGCGCAATCCGGACGTCAGCATCCACGTTTTCCTGACCGAGAACACCTGCACGCTGTACCTCGACACTTCCGGCCAGCCGCTGTGGCAGCGCGGTTTCCGCAAGGCCAGCGTCGACGCGCCGCTGAAGGAGAATCTCGCCGCCGGCATCCTCAAGCTGAGCGGCTGGCAGCCGGGCATGCCGCTGATCGACCCGATGTGCGGCAGCGGCACCTTCCTGCTCGAAGCCGTGCAGGTTGCGCTCGACCGTGCGCCGGGTCTGGATCGCGGTTTCGCCTTCGAACTGCTGAAGAAATTCGATGCCCTGGCCTGGGCCGGCATCCGCGCCGCCGCCGAAGCGCGCGTCAAACCCGCCGAACGCATGGATATCCGGGGCTGGGACAACGACGACCGCGCCGTGCGCGCCACCCGGCGCAACCTGCAGGAAGCCGGGTTCGGCAACATCGTCACGGTCGACCAGGGCGATATCCTGGAAATCGCCCCGCTCAACGAAACCGGCATTCTCGTCACCAATCCGCCCTACGGCGAACGCATCGGCGAACAGGACGAACTGGCGGCCTTCTACCCGCAACTGGGGACGGCGCTGAAGCGCAACTGGGCCGGCTGGAACTGTTTCTTCTTCACCGCCGACCTGCGCCTGCCCAAGCTGGTCGGCTTGAAGCCCAGCCGCAAGACGCCGTTGTTCAACGGACCGCTCGAGTGCCGTCTGTTCGAGATCCGCATGGTCGCCGGGAGCAATCGCAAGGTTTGAATGCTGCGCTGCGGCATGGAAGGGGTTTGATTCTCCCGGGGTTTACGCAGACAATGCGGATCGACTTCGGTCACGACCAAAAAACAAAACTCAGGAGAACAGCATGTCCGTCCAGTCACTCTACCAGTCCAAACGCATGTCGGCCGCCGACGCCATCCAGGTGCTCAAGGATGGCGACACCATCGTCGTTCCCACCGGCGTTGGCGAGCCGCCCAGCCTGCTGACCGCGCTCTCGGACGCACGCCGCAATTACCGTGACATCAAGGTGTCGCAGATCCTGCCGCTGCGCAAGTACGGCTACATCGACCCGGAAACCACCGCGCACGTCCGCCACAGCGCCTACTTCTTCGGTGGCGCGACCCGTCCGGGTGGTCAGGAAGGCTGGATCGACTTCGTGCCGGCCTACTTCTCCGAACTGCCGATGCTGATCAAGCGCGGCCTGACGCCGTCGGAAGTGGTGTTCTCGATGGCCTCGCCGATGGACGAACACGGCTTCTTCTCGCTGTCTCTGGCGCCGGACTACACCATGGCCGCCATTGAGAAGGCGCGCGCCGTCGTGCTCGAAGTCAATCCCAACGTGCCCTTCGCCAACGGCGACTGCCACATTCACATTTCCCAGGTCGCCGCCCTGACCGAAAGCAGTGACCCGCTGCTTGAAGTCGGCCTGCCCAAGATCGGCCCGGTCCAGGAAGCTATCGGTAGCTACGTCGCCGAGATGATTCCCGACGGCGCAACGCTGCAGATTGGCTACGGCGGCATTCCCGACGCCGTGGTCATGCAGTTGACCAACAAGCACGACCTCGGCATCCATACTGAAATGGTCGGTGACGGCATCATGACCCTGGTCGAAGCCGGCGTTGTGAACAACCTGAAGAAGAACTACCACCGCGGCAAGATGCTGGCGACCTTCGCGCTCGGCTCGAAGAAGCTGTACGACTTCATGCACCGCAACCCGGCGCTGGAAATGCACCCGGTCGATTTCACCAACGACCCCTATCTGGCCGGCAAGAACGACAACCTGCACTGCATCAACGCGACCATGCAGATCGACTTCATGGGCCAGTGCGGCTCCGAAAGCCTCGGCGCCAAGCCCTACTCGGGTACCGGCGGCCAGGCCGACTTCGTCCGCGCCGCCAACCGCTCGAACGGCGGCAAGGCCTTCATCGTGCTGCCGTCGACGGCCAAGGACGACACCATCTCGCGCATCGTCCCGACGCTGACGCCGGGCACGCATGTGTCGACCAGCAAGAACGACATCAACTACGTCGTCACCGAACACGGTGTCGCCCAGTTGCGCGGCAAGTCGGCCAAGCAGCGCTGCGAAGCGCTGATCGCCATCGCGCACCCGAATTTCCGGGCGGAATTGCGTGAAGCGGCGAAGAAGATGAACCTGCTGTGAGGCATTGATGCACCTGCAAAAGCGCTTTTCCGACCAGGAACTGGAACAGATCGTCGAAGAAGCGACGATCTACATGTGCGCTTGCCCGGGGCAGGTGGCGGTGCAGTTGCGCAGTTTGCGCGAACTGTTCCGCTACCAGAGCCGCTGTGAGATCGAGCCCGGTAACGATCTCAGGGTGCATCGAACCATTGCCGAAGCGACCCTGCGCGCCCATGCACTGATGGAAGAGTGCATGGAGCGCGTCCTGGAGATCGAAGGCTGGGACCGGACCACGCTGAAAATGCCGGAAGGCCTGCGGCGTAAGCGGGCCGAAATGATCGAACGCGACGAAGGGATGTAGTCGCTTACAAATTGTAGCAATCCCGTGCTATCCGCCTGCGTCCTTGTCGTCTAAGCTGATCGCTCAACAAGGTGATTCCCGGCATGCGAACTTCCCGCTTCCTGCTGCTTTTCCTCTGCCTGTCCGTACTGGTTGGCCAGGATGCCTGGGCGCACGCGCCGCGCGCCCGCGCCGGCGTGGTTTTCGGCCCGGTCTGGGGGCCGTTCTGGTATCCCCCGCCGTGGCCGTATTACCCGCCGCCGGTGGTCGTCGCACCGCCACCGCCGCCGGTCTATATCGAGCAGGCGCCCGCTGCGAATCAGGCCGAAGCTGTCTGGTATTACTGCCGAAGTGCCGGTGCCTACTATCCGGCGGTCGGGACCTGCGCCGAAGACTGGCTACCTGTCCTGCCCGAACCCGCCAAGTGAAAGGTCGATCATGAACGCGCCCCGCCTGCTTCCCCTGCTTCCTCTGGTACTGCTGCTCGGCGCCTGCACGGTCATCCCGACGGGGCCGACGGTGATGGTTCTGCCCGGGACCGGACAAAGCATAGAGCGTTTCCGCGCCGACGAAGCCTGGTGCAAGGACGACGCACTGCGCCAGATCGGCGGCAAGACCGCCAGCGACGCTCGTCGCGAATCGGCGCTGACCAGCGCGGCCGTCGGCACGGCGGTCGGCGCCGTCGCCGGTGCAGCAATCGGCGGTGACAGCCGCGGCGCCGCCGTGGGTGCCGGTGTCGGTCTACTGGCCGGTAGCGCAGCCGGCGGCGAGTCCGGCCGCAGTTCCGGCGTCGGTACCCAGCAGCAATACGACAACGCCTACATCCAGTGCATGTACGCCAAGGGACACCGTGTCCCCGTCTCGGGCAAGGTCACCTATTCCCAGCCGGTCCGCGCCGTCGATGCCGGCATCCCGCCACCGCCGCCGGGGAAGCCGCCTGCCCCGCCGCCCGGCGTCCGCTGACCCACGGTCGTTCAGCGATTCGGGAGTCGTGGATTGTCAGCCAACGCCAGCCTCAATGAGGCGGTCCCGGCACGGACAGGTTTGACATTCTTTCGAGCGACGAACTATAGTCCGCTCATGGCTCAGTTCCCGCTCACTACCCTGATTGCCTTCGCGCCCTGTGCGGCCGCGATGATGGGCGGTGCCACATCGCTTCACCCGGAACGCCCAGGAGTCTGCGCGACTGCCGCAGATTTCTGAGCCCGGCGATACGCTTTTCCCAATAGCGCACAAAACGATCGCCGGGCATCAACTGATGCGAGCTGGCGGCTGACCCTTGTCGGCCCTGCGCTTTCATATCCCCTTTTTTCTGTTTCACATCGTCATCGTGCCCGTTGTGCACGCCGCGTTCATTCGCCTGATTCGTCAGCGATGGCCGGCGGCTGCCTCGGCCTCCTTTTCGGCACTGTCCGGTGCCGGACAACACTTGTCATCGAGGGTATTCATGAACGTCCATAACCACAGTATCTGGCCGCCACCGTTCGCCGCCAATTCCGACTCCCGGCACATGCTTTTGTCCCCGGCTTGTGCCTGGCTGTTCAACCTGTCGGATCAGGAGTGAAGGCGATGGATATTTCGCGTCAGTTCGTCCGCCAGAAAAACCCCTGTGCCGATGGCTTCCGCTGGTTCATGCGCCACTTCCAGGAGGGGGCGGATTACCAGCCTCTGCTGGATGCGCTCGTCGCAGCAGGGCGGGTCTCGGATGCCTGCTGGTTGATGGACCAGTTCGGGCCGACCAAGGAAGTGCTGGAACTCGACACCCTGGAGACCGACGACTTCGTGTTTGCCGGCAGTCTGCATGTTCGCGGCCCGGTCGATGTGGATAGCGTGCTGCGCATCGGTGGCAGTGTCCGGGCGGAATCCGGTATCCGGGTCGGGCGTAGCCTGCAGGTGGGGGGAGACCTGTGGGCTGCTGGAAACCTCCGTTCGCTGGGCAGCCTGCAGGTGGATGGGGATGTACGTGTCGACTGGAACCTGCTGGTAGCGGAACGCCTGGATTGTGGAGGCGACCTGCGCATCGGTTGGGATGTCGAGGTCGGGACGGATTGCAGGATTGCCGGCCAGGCGACAGTGGGCGGTGACGCTACGGTCGGCGCTGCCTTGAAGTGCCTGAGCAATTTACGCGTCCGAGGTGGGCTGAAGGTCGGCGGCAGCGTCTGGTCGGCGCATGGCATCGAGGTCAATCAGGGTATCGACGTCAGGGAGCATCTGGAGGCGTGCTGGGGGATCGTCTCCGGCAAATCCATCGTCGCGGGCGGAGCCATCAAGGCCGGAGAGAGTCTGGCGGCAGAGGACATGATCGAGGCAGGGGAAGGCTACGGCGTTTATGCCGGACTCAATGTGCCTGTCGCGGTCTGGGAGGCCAGTGCCTGGGTGCGTGCCCGGGTAATGCCGAAGCAGCTCTTGAGCGGCCATTGGCAAGCGCCGGCCGCGACCTGAGTGATGCGGTCTGTCCGCATCTTTCCCATCCTTCTGCAGGAGTTTATCGATATGAACATGCCTTTCGTTTCCCTGAGCCCCGAGATCACCCGGGCAAATGCACTGACACTGATGACGTGGCTGGAAGATGAGGATGTCACCCGTTACCTGAGCGACTCGCATGATGTCTCCCGCTCGATCGAGCAGGTCATCGAGCGGGTCCAGCTACCCATCCTGACCCATCTGTTCAACCAGGGCGGTCGTTTTTTCATGGTCTACGACCAGCACGATGTGTCGGTGGGCTTCGTCCGTCTCGTCAAGCGTGGCCGGGACTGCGAAATGGTCCTGGTCATCGGCGATCGTGGTAACTGGGGGCGCAAGCTCGGCGCCAGCGCCATTCGCGAAGGCATGAAGATCGCCTTCTTCGAGACGCGGGCGGAGAGGGTGATTGCCAAAATCCACCGGGACAACGCGCGTTCGCTGAACGCTTTCCTGCACAGCGGTTTTTTGCTGGACCGCGAGACGGCGGCGATGAAGTCCCTGGTCATGAACGCCGCGCGCTATCTCCAGCTCTTGCGCAAGCATCCGGCGGTGCACGCTGCCGACATCTACATCACCGAGATCGACAAGGCGAGGTTGAGGAATCTGATTGACTTCGAGCTGGGCCCGGATATTTTCGAGCTTGAGCATGAAATCGAGCGAGCCATTGTCGTCGACGCCAGGAAAGTGACGGACGATGTCGTCACGATGAACTCAAGGGCATTACTGCACGTGAATGACGAGGCAATGGAAATCGCCCTGGTGTACCCGGAGGAAGCGGATGATCGTTCCGGAAAACTATCGGTTTTCTCCGGTATTGGCACCGCGATCCTGGGCTACAGGGAGGGCGATGTTTTCAACTGGCGGATGCCGGGCCATACCTGCCGTATCCGGATCGGGAAAGTGCTTTATCAGCCGGAGGCGGCCGGGCATTTTCATCTCTAGATTTTCAGGCTTGCCGCGGTGCCCCCTGACAACAGGGGGCACCGATGGGGCTGGTGATTAGACAGCGACGCCAGCGCTATGCGCCTGCTGGTCGGCCCAGTAGCTGGAGCGGACCATTGGGGCGCAGGCGGCGCCGGTGAAGCCCATTTTCTTGGCTTCTTCCTCGTACATCTTGAACACGTCCGGATGGACGTAGCGCGTCACCGGCAGGTGGTGGCCGGACGGCGCCAGGTACTGGCCGATGGTCAGCATTTCGACGTCGTGGGCGCGCAGGTCGCGCATGACTTCCAGGATTTCGTCGTCGGTTTCGCCCAGGCCGACCATCAGGCCAGACTTGGTCGACACGTTTGGATAGCGCGCCTTGAACTGCTTGAGGAATTCCAGCGAGTGCTTGTAGTCGGCGCCGGGGCGGGCCTGCTTGTACAGGCGCGGCACGGTTTCCATGTTGTGGTTGAGGACGTCGGGCAGGGCGCCGCCGAGGACGTCGAGGGCCACGTCCATGCGCCCGCGGAAGTCGGGGACCAGGGTTTCGACGGTGGTCGTCGGCGACAGCTGGCGGACGTTGCGGATCACGTCGACGAAGTGCTGGGCGCCGCCGTCGCGCAGGTCGTCGCGGTCGACGCTGGTGATCACGACGTAGCGCAGCTTCAGCGCGGCGACCGATTCGGCCAGTTCGCGCGGCTCGTCCGGGTTGGGCGGCAGGGGTGCCCCATGACCGACGTCGCAGAACGGGCAGCGGCGCGTGCAGATGTCGCCGAGGATCATGAAGGTCGCGGTGCCGCGGCCGAAGCATTCGCCGATGTTGGGGCAGGTGGCTTCCTCACAGACGGTGTGCAGCTTCCGCTCGCGCAGCATGGACTTGATCTCGCCGAAGCGGCCGGCGCTGTTGCCGGCCTTGACGCGGATCCACTCGGGCTTCCTCAGCGGTTCGGCGACCGGGACGATCTTGATCGGGATGCGTGCGGTCTTCAGTTCGCCCTTTTGCTTGACGCCTTTTTGCTTGGTTTCAGCCATGTTGTTTGTCCAGTTGCTGCAGCAGTTGCTGCGAGAGTTGCTCGCCCGCCTCGTGAACGGTGAGCGGAATGCCCAGATCCTTGGTCTGGATCACCTGCAGGCCGGGATAGCCGCAGGGGTTGATCGCTTCGAACGGCGACAGGTCCATGTCCACGTTCAGCGAGACGCCGTGGTAGGAGCAGCCGTTGCGGATGCGCAGGCCGAGCGCCGCCACTTTGGCCGGGCCGACATAGACGCCGGGGGCGCCGTCGCGGCGTTCGGCAGTGACGCCGTGAGCGGCGAGCAGGTCGATGACCGCCTGCTCGATGGCGGTGACCAGTTCGCGCACCTTGATCTTCAGCCGAGAGAGGTCGAGCAGCAGGTAGATCACCACCTGGCCGGGGCCGTGGTAGGTGACCTGGCCGCCGCGGTCGATCTTGACGGTGGGGATGCCGACGTCGCGCAGGATGTGTTCGGGTTTGCCGGCCTGGCCGAGGGTATAGACCGGCGGGTGCTCGACGATCCACAACTCGTCCGGCGTTTCGGCCGTGCGGGCGGCGGTGAAATCGAGCATGGCCTGGTAGGTCGGCGCGTAGTCGACCCGGCCCAGGCGTTTGACGAGCGGATTCACCTTAGAGGACGACCTTCACCAGCGGATGCGCGGTCAGGTCCATGTACAGCGCGTCGAGTTGCGGTTTCGAGGTGGCGACCACGGTGCAGGTCAGGCTCAGGTAGTTGCCGCCGGAGCTGGCACGCATTTCCATCGTCGCGCCGTCGAAATCGGGAGCGTGCCGGGTGACGATGGTCAGCACCGCCTGGGCGAGTTCGTCGTGCGCCTTGCCCATGATCTTCAGGGGAAAGTCGCAGGGAAATTCGAGGAGGGTGTCCTTGTACGAAGCCATCTCAGCCTTTGCGCATTACCGTGTTCTTGAAATCCTGATACCACTGCCACATCCGTTCGCCGACCGGGCCGGGTTTTCCGTTGCCGACAGCTTCGCCGTCGAGCGTGGTGATCGCCAGCACTTCCTTGGTCGACGAGGTCATCCAGACCTCGTCGGCGGCGCGAAGTTCCGTTTCGCTGATTTCGCGCACTTCCAGAGGCAGCTGGTGCTGCTGCGCCAGTTCGAGGATCACGTCGTAGGTGATGCCGGGCAGCATCAGTTGCGTCTTCGGCGGGGCGATCAGCAGGCCGTCCTTGACGATGAAGATGTTCGACGCCGCGCCTTCCTTCATGAAGCCGTCGCGGATCAGCAGAGCTTCGGCGCAACCCTGGTCGACCGCCTGCTGGCGGGCCAGCACGTTGGCCAGCAGCGAGATGACCTTGAGGTCGCAGCGGCTCCAGCGCAGGTCGGGCACGGTGATCGCGGCAACGCCGCGGGCGCGCACCTCGGCCGGTGTCGTCACCAGCGGCGAGGCAAAGGCGAAGGCAGTCGGTGGTACGCTGGCCGGCGGGAAGGCGTGGTCGCGCTTGTTGTCGGCGCCGCGGGTGACCTGCAGGTAGATCGACTGATCGTCCCAGGGGGCGGCAGCGATCAGCTTGGCGATCACCGCTTTCCAGCCTTCGGTCGACAGCGGATTGCCCATCTGGATGCCGGCCAGCGTCGCCTGCAGGCGAGCCAGGTGTTCGTCGATGCGGAAAGCCCGGCGGGAATAGACCGGGATGACCTCGTAGACACCGTCGCCGTACAGGAAGCCCCGGTCGAGCGGCGAGATGCCGGCGTCGGCCAGGGGCAGGAAGTCTCCGTTGAGATAGACGGGGTCGGCAACGTATGGGGTCATGGGATCAGTTGAACCAGAGTTTGACGGCGTCGATGGCTCTGCCGAATATGCCGGCGACCGGGACATTTTCAAGGGCCTGGATCGGATATTCGCCATAAGGCTTGCCTTCCAGGCTGACCTTCAGCGTGCCGACCGTCTGGCCGCGCTGGATCGGCGCCATCAACGGCTGTTGCGAGACCAGTTCGACCTGCAGTGTCTTCGCCGTGCCCTTGGGGACAGCCAGGATGAAATCGTTCGGGAAGCCGGCCTGGACCTTGTTCTTGCTGCCCTTCCAGGCGCGCAGCGAGGAAATGCCCTGGTCCTTGCGGTAGAGGAGGGCGGCGTCGTGCGACAGGAAGCCCCAGTTGAGCAGCTTCAGCGATTCGCTGCTGCGGGCGGCGTCCGAGTTGGTGCCGAGGACGACGGCGAGCAGGCGGCGCTGGTCGCGGATCGCCGACGACACCAGGCAGTAGCCGGCAGCCTCGGTATGGCCGGTCTTCATGCCGTCGACCGAAGGGTCGTTCCACAGCAGGCGGTTGCGGTTCGGCTGGGTGATGTCGGCGTAGCGAAATTCCTTCATCGAGTAGTACTTGCGGTATTCCTCGGGGAATTCCTTGATCAGCGCGGTGGCCAGGATCGACAGGTCGCGGGCGGTGGTGTAGTGCTCGGGGTCGGGCATGCCGGTCGAGTTGCGGAAATTGGTCTGCGTCATGCCTAGGCGGCGGGCCTCGCGGTTCATCATCTGGGCAAAGTTTTCCTCGCTGCCGGCAATCGCTTCGGCAAGGACGATGCAGGCATCGTTGCCGGACTGGACGATCATGCCCTTGATCAGGTCCTCGACGCTGACCCGGGTGTCGACCTTGACGAACATTTTCGACCCGCCCATGCGCCAGGCCCTTTCGGAGACCGGCAACGGCTGGTCGAGCGTCAGCGTCCGCTGGCGGAGGGCGGAGAAGGTCAGGTAGGCCGTCATCAGTTTGGTCAGCGATGCCGGTTCGAGGCGTTGGTCGGGCTGTTCGGCGGCCAGCACCTGGCCGGAGGACATCTCGATCAGCAGCCAGGATTTGGCCGCCAGCACGGGCGGTACGGGGCGTTGCTGGGCGAGGGCGGAAAACGACAGGAACAGGGCAAACAGGAAGAGGAACGACTGGCGAAGGGACATGGGTTGGGGATTCTTGGGAAGCTGGGGGACTGGCTATTATAAAGTCGCCGGTGAGCCGGCCTGTGCCGGAATGTTACAAAGCACCTCGATCGCCGGGTGGCGGATGCGGCGCTCGTTGGATATGGCGTAGATGTGCTCGTTCACGCCTTCCATCTCGCCGATGGCGTGCGCATCGTATTCGCCGGAAAGCTGATCGGCCAGGATCAGCGGTGCCGGGAACAGGCCCAGCCCGCCCCGGCCGAAGGTGGTCAGCAGGGCGCTGTCCTCGAATTCGCCGACGATCTTGGGGTGGAGCTGGTGCTCCTCCAGCCAGCGGTCAATTCGCCCGCGCAAGGCGTTATGCCGCGTCGGCAGCAGCATTGGCGCTTGTTCCAGGCAGGCCGGGAAGTTGCCTTGATACTGTCCGGCCAGTGCCGCCGAGGCATAAATGCCGGTGGGGAATTCGCCGAGGCGCGTGCTGAAAACCTTGAGGTTGCCGCCTTGCGGCGCGGCGCGGTCGGTCAGGACGACGTCGAGGCGGTGCAGGGCAAGTTCGGCCAACAGATTCTCGAATTCGCCTTCGTCGCAGATCAGTCGGACATCGCCCGGCATTGCCGTGACCCGGCTGAGCAGGCGGTAGGCGAGCAGCTTGGGAATGCCGTCGGAAATGCCGACGCGCAGGCGCAGGGTGTTTTCCTCGCTGGTATTCTGCATGGCTTCCTCGAGTTGCTCGCCGAGCTGGAAAATCTGGTCGGCGTAGCCGAGCGCCTTGCGGCCGGCCTCGCTGAGCACCAGGCCGCGCCCCTGGCTGTTGAAAAGGGTCTTGCCCAGCTGGCGTTCGAGCAGACCGAGCTGGCCGCTGATCGTCTGGATGGCAACGCCCAGGCGCTCGGCGGCACGGGTGATGCTGCCTTCCTTGGCGACGACCCAGAAATAGTGAAGATGCTTGTAATTGATCATGGCCTGTAGAAAAAAACGGAAACTGGCTCAATTTTGCTCCGTTTTTTTCAGGAATCCAATTGGTGTACCATCGCAGCGTTTTCATCACCTACGGAGTTCAACATGAAACGCGTCGTGCTTTTCCTGATGACCAACCTGGCGGTCATGCTCGTGCTCAGCGTGGTGACCAGCCTGCTCGGCGTCAATCGTTTCCTGACCCAGAATGGCCTCGATCTCGGTATGCTGCTGGCGTTCGCCGCAGTGATCGGTTTTGGCGGTTCCTTCATCTCGCTGCTGATGTCCAAGCCGATGGCCAAGTGGAGTACCGGCGCCCGGGTCATTACCAACCCGTCGTCGTCGACCGAAGTCTGGCTGATGGATACGGTCGCCCGCCTGGCCAAGCGCGCCAACCTGCCGATGCCGGAAGTCGCCATCTACGACGGCGAGCCGAATGCCTTCGCCACCGGTGCCAGCAAGAACAGTTCGTTGGTCGCGGTGTCCACCGGCCTGCTGCAAAGCATGACCAAGGAAGAAGTCGAGGCGGTGCTGGCGCATGAGGTGGCCCACGTCGCCAACGGCGACATGGTCACGTTGACGCTGATTCAGGGCGTGGTCAACACCTTCGTCATCTTCATCTCGCGGGTCATCGGCTACCTGGTCGATTCCTTCCTGCGCCGCAACGATTCCGAAAGCAGCGGTCCGGGCATCGGCTACATGGTGACCAGCATCGTCTGCGAAATCGTCTTCGGCATCCTGGCCAGCATCATCGTTGCCTGGTTCTCGCGCCAGCGCGAGTTCCGCGCCGACGCGTCGGCGGCTGCGCTGATGGGGACGCCGGTGCCGATGCAGAACGCCTTGCGTCGCCTGGGCAACCTGCATACCGAAGGCCTGCCGCAGAACATGGCGGCTTCGGGTATTGCCGGTGGCAAAGGCGGTTTCGGCGCGCTGTTCGCCACGCATCCGCCGCTGGAAGACCGCATCGCTGCGCTGGCCGGTCGCTGAGCGACGGCCGCAACGGCAAGAAGGGAGGCTGCGGCCTCCCTTTTTCATGGGGTCAGTATTCGATGGCGCGCAGGGCGGATTCGATCAGCGCCAGTTGCTGGGCGATGTCATGCGCCGCCTGATCCTGGATGGTTTCGCTGGCGTCACTGAGCTGTAGGGCGAAATTCTGCAGCTGGCGCGCTAGGTGGTAGATGCCCCACATCTCGATCTGTTCGGCGTGCTGGATCAGTTCGCCGGCTTCGAGTTCGAGCGCGTACACATCGATCGGCAGGACTTCCAGTGCCTCGTGCATGCGTTGCAGGCGTTCCTCGCTGTCCTGGACGAACAGGCGGTCGAGCACATCCGAACGTTCGCCGGGCTTGGTCGAGGGGCGCAGGGCGGTTTCCAGGCGGCCGGTGAAGTGCCGCAGGCGCTCGCCGAAATGCGGATTTTCCAGTCCGCCTTCGTCGAGCAGTGCTTCGGTCGTCGCCGTCAGTGCGGCACTGAGGCGGTTGCCGGGTGGCTGGTGTTCGAGATGGTCGGCCACGCTGGCCAGGGTTTCGCCAAAGCGCAGGCAATCGGCTTCGCCGGTTTCGATGGCGACAGACAGCAGCGCGAAGACCCGTGGCCGGATTGTCTGCGGGTCGGTCCGGCCATGCTTGATCCAGTCATCGGCCAGTTCCTTGCAGGCGGTTTGCCAGCGTTTGTTGAGTTCCGGCGGATAGCGGACCGGTTGCGACTTGCCGACCCAGGGCAGGATAGCGGCCATGGCATCCATGGCCGGGGCGAGGGCGGTGCGGGTTTTCTCGAGATCGTCGTCGGGAATGTCGGCCATCGTCCTCGCTCCTGTCTGGTGAATTACCCCGCTAGTTTAGCGAAAGCGTCGACCACTTCGGGCGGTGCCTGAACCAGTTCGACGAGAACGCCTTCGCCGCCGATCGGAAATTCCTCGTTGCCTTTCGGGTGCAGGAAGCAGATGTCGAAACCGGCGGCGCCTTTACGGATGCCGCCCGGGGCGAAGCGTACGCCGTTGGCGGAAAGCCATTCGACGGCCTTGGGCAGGTCGTCGATCCACAGGCCGACGTGGTTCAGCGGAGTGGTGTGCACGGCCGGCTTCTTTTCCGGGTCGATCGGCTGCATCAGGTCGACCTCGACCTTGAACGGGCCTTTACCCATGGCGCAGATGTCCTCGTCGACATTCTCGCGTTCGGACTGGAATGTGCCGGTGACTTCGAGGCCGAGCTTGTCGACCCACAGGGTCTTGAGTTTTTCCTTGGACGGGCCGCCGATGGCGATTTGCTGGATGCCGAGCACCTTGAATGGACGAGTCATGCGTGTCTCCCTGACGGGTTATGGGTTGGGTAATCCATAATTATAGGGATTTCTTCCGGCAGGCAAAGACGATCAGCGCGATGCCGGCGAGGATCATCGGCAGCGACAGCCACTGGCCCATGCTGACCAGGTAGGACTGGCCGAAGATGCCATGGTCCGGTTCGCGGAAGAATTCGGTGATGAAGCGGAAGGCGCCGTAACCGATCAGGAATACACCGGAAGCGAAGCCGGTCGGGCGTGGTCGGGCGGTAAGCAGCCAGAGCAGGGCGAACAGTGCCAGGCCCTCGAGGGCTACGTGATAGAGCTGAGAGGGGTGGCGTGGTTCGAAACTGCCGGACTGCGGAAAGACCATTGCCCAGGGCAGGCTGGTGTCGGTGATCCGGCCCCACAGTTCGCCGTTGATGAAGTTGCCGACCCGGCCGGCCGCCAGGCCGAGCGGGACCAGTGGGGCGATGAAGTCGGTGACGGCCAGCCACGGCAGCCGGGTTTTCCTGGCCCACAGGGTCATGGCAACAAGAACGCCGAGAAAGCCGCCGTGAAAACTCATGCCACCCTTCCATACGGCAAGGATTTCCAGTGGGTTGGCGAGATAGTGGGCCGGCTCGTAGAACAGCACCTGCCCGAGACGGCCGCCGACGATCACGCCGAGGACGCCGTAGAAGAGCAGATCATCGAGTTGTTCGGCATTCATCGGCGCCTGCCCCTGGCGGATGCGCCAGCGGCCGAGGGCAATGAACTGGAAGAAGGCGAGCAGGTACATCAGGCCGTACCAGTGGATGGCAACCGGGCCGATGGCCAGGGCAACGGGGTCGAACTGCGGGTGGGTCAGCATTGTCAGAGTGATTCGGCTAGAATTGGCCGATTATAGTTCGCGACCGTGACAACAGGATTCCGGCGCCAAATTCGACACGGAGAGTCTCATGCCCCAGTATCGTTCCCGTACCTCCACCCACGGCCGCAACATGGCCGGCGCGCGCGCCCTGTGGCGCGCCACCGGCATGAAGGATGGCGATTTCGGCAAGCCGATCATCGCTGTCGTCAATTCGTTTACCCAGTTCGTTCCGGGGCATGTGCACCTGAAGGATCTGGGCCAGCTGGTTGCCCGCGAGATCGAGGCGGCCGGCGGCATTGCCAAGGAATTCAACACCATCGCCATCGACGATGGCATCGCCATGGGCCACAGCGGCATGCTGTACTCGCTGCCGTCGCGCGACCTGATCGCCGACTCCGTCGAATACATGGTCAACGCCCACTGCGCCGATGCCATGGTCTGCATTTCCAATTGCGACAAGATCACTCCGGGCATGCTGATGGCCGCCATGCGCCTGAACATCCCCGTGATCTTCGTTTCCGGCGGTCCGATGGAGGCCGGCAAGGTCAAGATTCAAGGCCAGGTGGTCCACCTCGATCTGGTCGACGCCATGGTCAAGGCTGCCGATGCTTCGGTGTCGCAGGCCGATGTCGATGAAATCGAGCGTTCCGCGTGTCCGACCTGCGGCTCGTGTTCCGGCATGTTCACTGCCAATTCTATGAACTGTCTGACCGAGGCGCTCGGCCTCAGTCTGCCCGGCAACGGCACCGTTGTCGCCACGCACGCCGACCGCAAGCAATTGTTCCTGCGCGCCGGTCGTCAGGTCGTGGAATTGTGCAAGCGCTACTACGAGCAGGAGGATGCCTCGGTCCTGCCGCGTTCGATCGCCACCAAGGCAGCTTTCGAGAACGCCATGACCCTGGACGTCGCTATGGGCGGTTCGACCAATACCGTGCTGCACATCCTGGCAGCCGCCCAGGAAGCCGGAGTGGATTTCACCATGGCCGACATCGATCGCATCTCGCGTTCCGTGCCCTGTCTGTGCAAGGTGGCGCCGATGACCGACAAGTATCACATCGAGGACGTGCATCGTGCCGGCGGTATCTTCGGCATCCTCGGCGAACTGGATCGAGCCGGCCTGCTCAATCGCGAGCAGCCGACCGTGCACGCCAGGACGCTCGGCGAGGCCATCGACCGCTGGGACGTGGTCCGCGAGCACGACGTTACGGTGCATGACTTCTTCAGGGCGGCGCCGGGCGGGGTGCCGACCCAGGTGGCGTTCTCTCAGGATCGTCGCTTCAACGAGCTCGATCTTGATCGCACCAAGGGTTGCATCCGCAACAAGGCCAATGCTTATTCCCAGGACGGCGGTCTCGCCGTGCTTTCCGGGAATATTGCCGTCGATGGTTGCATCGTCAAGACCGCCGGCGTCGACGAGTCGATCTGGAAGTTTGCCGGTCGCGCGCGCGTTTTCGAAAGCCAGGATGACGCGGTGGCGGGTATCCTCGGCGGCCAGATCGTTGCCGGCGACGTCGTGGTCATTCGCTACGAAGGCCCGAAGGGCGGGCCGGGCATGCAGGAGATGCTCTATCCCACCTCCTATCTGAAATCGATGGGGCTGGGCAAGGCGTGCGCGTTGCTGACCGATGGTCGTTTCTCCGGCGGTACCTCCGGTCTGTCGATCGGCCACGTCTCCCCGGAGGCGGCCGATGGCGGTGCCATCGGTCTGGTCGAGGAAGGTGACCGGATCGAGATCGACATCCCGGCGCGTCGCATCCAGCTGATGGTCAGTGACGAAGAACTGGCCGCGCGTCGGGCGGCGATGGACGCGCGCGGCGCGGCTGCCTGGAAACCGGTTGATCGTCAGCGCGTGGTCTCGGCTGCGCTGCAGGCGTACGCGCTGATGACCACCTCGGCCGACAAGGGCGCGGTGCGGGATCTGTCGCAGCTCCAGCGGCGAAACTGAAAGGAAGTGTCAACTTTTCCCGGATTCTGACGTTAAACTTCGGGTCCGGGAGCGGTTCAGGTCTTCGGGCTGACTGAAACCAATTGTTGCATTTGATTGTTTGCAGTGGGTAATGAAGGGCTATATCATCCGTTCATGATTTACTGCCGGTGAACCATCAAGGCACTAGACATCGTTTAACTTACTAAAAAACGGAGCGACAAAATGAAAGCTGCTTACATTGCCATCATGGCTGCCGCCGGCATCGTCATGACCGGTCAGGCACAGGCTGACGAAGCCCTGGCCAAGGCCAAGAACTGCATGACCTGCCATGCGCTGAACAAGAAACTGGTTGGCCCGTCGTACCATGACGTCGCTGCCAAGTACAAGGGCGACAAGGGTGCCGTTGCAATGCTGGCCGGCAAGATCAAGTCGGGTGGCAAGGGTACCTGGGGCGCCATTCCGATGCCGCCGAACAAGGTTACCGACGAAGAAGCCACCAAGCTGGCCACGTGGGTCCTGTCCACCAAGTAAGTGTCGGGGTTGCGATGAAAAGCCGGGTCAGCCCGGCTTTTTTATTGCGAAATAGTTGTTCAGCCTGTTGACAGGCTTCCCGAGGGTCCGGATAATCCCGGCTTCTCCCGGAGGGGTACCCAAGCGGTCAACGGGAACAGACTGTAAATCTGTCGGCTCTGCCTTCGAAGGTTCGAATCCTTCCCCCTCCACCAGATTGATGCTGTAGCGGTTTGTGCTGCGGGCAGGGGTTAAGCGGGTGTAGCTCAATGGTAGAGCTGAAGCCTTCCAAGCTTAAGACGAGGGTTCGATTCCCTTCACCCGCTCCACGACGCGGTACGGCTGGAGTTTTAAGGTAGGCCCATGTGGCTCAGTGGTAGAGCACTCCCTTGGTAAGGGAGAGGTCGGCAGTTCGATCCTGCCCATGGGCACCACCGATTAGCTTTGATTCTGGATTGTTTGCTAATTTAATTATTGAGGAACTGGAATGGCTAAGGAAAAATTCGAGCGTACCAAGCCGCACGTGAACGTTGGCACCATCGGTCACGTTGACCACGGCAAGACCACGCTGACGGCAGCGATCACCACCGTGTTGGCAGCCAAGTTCGGCGGCGCCGCCAAGGCATACGACCAGATCGATGCGGCCCCGGAAGAAAAGGCTCGCGGTATCACGATCAACACGGCGCACGTCGAGTACGAAACCGCCAACCGTCACTATGCTCACGTTGACTGCC